>NZ_CP183075.1:307500-615000 GCF_048401115.1 Pseudoalteromonas sp. US3C1013
ACAGCCGGCTTAGCTTGGTTAATTCACTCTTTTACAGAATTTAAGCAGCAAGGTATTCGCCTTGAATTGCAAAACCCACCTGAACAACTGCAAAACCTTATGCAGTTGGGTCAGGTTACAACCCTATTTGAGTGAGAGTTATGGAAACGAGTCAAGTCGAAACATTATTACGCGACGAACTTCAGTTAGCTGAAGTACATGTAAAAGCCAATGGTAGTCATTATGAAGTAATTGCGGTTGGTGAATGCTTTGACGGATTAAGTCGTGTTAAAAAGCAACAGTTAGTGTATGGCCCATTAATGAATACTATTTCAGATGGCACCATTCATGCTGTTTCTATCCGCGCTTTTACTCCGACTGAGTGGAAACGTGAGCAAAAATTCATTTTACCGCAATAAATAAGGCCCCTTAGATGGATCAATTTGTAATTCAAGGTGGCACTTCGCTGGCTGGTGAAGTAACTATTTCTGGCGCTAAAAATGCGGCACTGCCTATTTTATTTGCAGCCTTATTGCCCGAGGGCAAGAGTACCTTTACTAATGTACCGCGCCTTCGCGATATTATAACTACTGAAGCCTTATTAAAAACCTTAGGCGCTGATGTTCAGTGGCAAGGTGATTCACTTATTATTGATGGTGCAACGGTAAATAGTACGCTAGCGCCTTATGAGTTAGTAAAGCAAATGCGCGCATCAGTGCTCGCACTTGGGCCTTTAGTGGCTCGTTTTGGTGAGGCTCAAGTATCCTTACCTGGTGGCTGTGCTATTGGTGCACGCCCAGTTGATATTCATATTCAAGGTTTAGAGCGCATGGGCGCGCAAATAACTGTGGAAAATGGTTATATTAATGCCAAAGTAGATGGACGCTTAAAAGGCGCTGAAATTTTCATGGAAATAATCAGTGTCGGTGCTACCGAAAACTTACTCATGGCGGCAACGCTTGCAGATGGCAAAACTGTTTTAGAAAATGCAGCGCGCGAGCCCGAAATCATCGATTTAGCTAATTGCTTAATTGCAATGGGCGCTAAAATTACCGGTGCAGGCTCTAGCCGTATTGAGATTGAAGGGGTTGAGCGCCTATCAGGTTGTGAGCACCGCATATTACCGGATCGTATTGAAACCGGTACCTTCTTAGTTGCCGCCGCGATGGCCGGTGGCGAAGTACTATGTAAAATGACCGATTTTCATTCACTTGAGCCGGTAATTGAAAAGCTGCGTGCAACCAATGCGTTACTAGAAGTGCATGAGGATAGTATTTATCTTGATATGCGAGGCCGAGAGCTTAAAGCGGTTAATATTAAAACTATGCCGCACCCAGGATTTCCAACCGACATGCAAGCTCAATTTACCGCTTTAAATGTAGTGGCTAACGGCAGTGCGACCATTACCGAAACTATTTTTGAAAATCGGTTTATGCATGTGCCTGAGTTACAACGTATGGGCGCTAATATTCGCCTTGAAGGCAATACGGCTTTTTGTGGTGAGACACAAAGCTTATCGGGTGCGCAGGTTATGGCAACCGATTTACGAGCATCAGCGAGCCTTATTTTAACGGGGATTGTGGCCCAAGGTGAAACGGTTGTTGATCGTATTTATCATGTAGATAGAGGTTATCAGCGTATTGAAGATAAACTCAGTGCGTTAGGTGCTAACATCAAACGCAAAAGCAATTAGTTATATTAATACAATTATTATTCTAACGCATAAAAAACGCGATTATATATCGCGTTTTTTTATGCTGATGTCAAAGGGTAAACAAGCGCTTTATAGCTTGGTTTCGAGCTCGGCTACTTTCACCATTATTTTTTGTATTTTACCGTTACGGTATAGCTCAAACTCAATTTCTTTACCTGGCTCGGTACTGCCTATCTTTTTTAATACATTTTGTGGATTAGCCACTGAAAGCCCTGCAATTTTAATCACAATGTCTTGCTCTTCTATACCCGCCTGCCATGCAGGACCTAGAGGGTCGAGATTGGTAATACGCATGCCTGCGACAGGCGTTAAGCTATCATTGACCTCTTTGCCTGTACTATCTACTGCAGTGCCTTCAAAGCCCAAATAACCGCGTACAACTCGTCCATGACGAATAAGTTTCCCCATTACTTCTTTAGCAAGAGTGTAAGGTACGGCAAAAAATATTCCCTGAATGTTTAAGTTCTCACGGGTTTTAAATTGGGCTGAGGTGATCCCTACTAAATCGCCATTAGAATTTACCAGCGCTCCTCCCGAATTGCCCACATTAATAGCGGCATCCATTTGCAATAAGTTATTGTAAGGACTGTCGGTAATTTTTTGCTTACCAGTAGCGCTAATGATCCCCTGAGTAATTGTTTGCCCTAAATTTAATGGATTCCCGATTGCTAACACCAAATCGCCCACATTCGTGGTGTAGTTGTCATTAACAGGAATAACAGGGAGGTGGTTGGCATTTATTTTTAATAATGCTAAATCGGTAATGGTATCAAAGCCAATAAGTTGTACATCAAAAAAACGTCTCCCATCGGTAAGAATCACCAGTATTTGATCGGCATTATTGATCACATGGTAGTTTGTCAATATATAGCCATCGGGTGACATGATCACCCCAGATCCTAACTCTTGCACCGTATTTTGGCGCTTGTAGCGTGGCTCTTTAGAAATACTCTCTGAAAAAATAGTGACAACCGATGGTGCCGCGCGTTTAACCGCATCCGAAAAGCTTAAATGGCTTGTGGTCATTGCGCTTGGCAGGGGAACATTAGGTAGTAATGCAGTGCGCATGTTAGGGCTGAAAAAAACCACTAAAAAAGCAATGCCTAAACCGGCAAACAAAGGAGGAAGTACAAATTTTAGAAGTTTTAGCACGGTATTCTTATTGTTAGTGAGCAATCCCTTTATGATGGCACAAAAAAAATAACAGCGGCAAGTGCCGCTGTTACTTTTATTGTATTATTACTGAATTAATACAAAGATAGACTCGCGTCCACGTTTAACACCTAACACAATATTACCTTGAATATCGTCGATAATTTGGTTCATGTCGCGAATGCTTTCTACCCGTTGACGGTTTACTTGCACAATAACATCGCCTTCTTCGAGGCCAACCCGTGCTGATGGTGAACGAGGATCGACAGAGGTTACTTCAATACCTTTCATTTTGTTTTTCTTCACATTTTCAAGTGTTGCACCTTGGAATGCTGGGTGTAACTCTTCACCTGCCGCTGTAATTCCTGATGCGCCATCTAGGGTAACTTCGACGTTTTTAACTTTACCGTCACGATAAATTCCTAGCTGTACTTCACGGCCTTCACCTAAGGTGGCAATTTTACTTCGTAGTTCATGGAAGCCACTAATTTCACTGCCATTAATGCTAATAATCACATCGCCTGCTTTAATACCGGCTTTGCTGGCAGCTGTATCATCGAGTACCTGCATAACGTAAGCACCTTGTTTAACATCAAGCTGCTGTGCTTTGGCAAGGCCTGCATCAAGAGGGCGGCCTGAAATACCTAGCGAGCCACGGCGTACTTCACCATGCTCTACAATTTGATCAACAAGGTTTTTCATCATGTTTGATGGAATAGCAAAACCAATCCCCACATTACCACCCGATGCACCTAAAATAGCGGTATTAATACCAATCAACTCACCATTTAAATTAACTAAAGCGCCACCTGAGTTGCCTTGGTTAATCGCGGCATCGGTTTGAATGAAATCTTCATAGCCTTCAATATTTAAACCACTACGGCCTAATGCGCTAACAATACCTGAGGTAACCGTGTGGCTTAAACCAAAAGGGTTACCAATAGCTACAGCAAAATCACCGACACGTAAGTCATCTGAGTTAGCAAGTTTTACCGCGGTTAATTCATCTGCGTCTATTTGTAGTAGCGCAATATCAGACTCTTTATCGCTACCAATTTTTGTTGCATCATATTCGCGACCATCTTCGAGGGTAACCACCATTTTTTCGGCGTCTTGTACTACATGGTTGTTAGTAACCACATAACCCTTATCGGCATCAATAATAACTCCAGAGCCTAAACCACTAAACTGTCGCTTTTGGCTACGTGGCTGGGGGTTGCCAAAAAAGAAATCTAGTGGGTCACCACGTCGACGCACTTCTTTAGAGCCTGAAACCTGAATACTCACTACACCTGGCGTGATTTGCTCAAGCATAGGGGCAAGTGTTGGTAATTGTTGACCATTAACGGCAACCGGCAACTTAGCAAACGAGGCGGTTGGACTTAATAATAAGCTAGTAGATAAAATAGCAGCACTGATAAGTGATAATTTCATTTTCATAGTCAGGGTTTACTCCACTTAAAAAGCAAAAGGCTGCAATAAGCAGCCTCAAAAAAGTATCAAAGCTGTATACCTAGCTCACACTTGGCTAGGTATATTACTTAAAGACTATGGGGTCAAAAAAAAGTTCATCAAGATGCTTTAGAAGTATTCACATCACCAGCAAATAAACCTGACTTACCCGACACATAATCAGCTGGTTGGGCATCGGCGTTTGAGCGATCTGAGCTACGTTCTTTTAATGACGCTTGTAATTGCTCTGTGGTTTCTTTTGAGAAAAACGGCTCAGCAGGGGCTTTATTTCTGTCTTCAAGTAACAGTTGATTGGTTTCTTCAACATGACTTAATAACTGATCGTAGTTTTCTTTCATTTTGCTTACTAACTTACCAGTATTCGCTAAATGGTCGGCAACATCTTGGCGATACTGCTCAAGCGAATGCTTAGCTTGCTCTGCTTGTTGCTCTAATTCATCTTGTTTAAACTGTTTTTTAGTGACAAAGGCACCAACGAAAAATGCAGCAATAGCAACTACTATCACTAACCCTACCCATGTAAATGTACCCATAAATTCACCTCTATGCGAAAATAACTAAAAAATTAAAATGCTACTAAGTCTAATATACCCTGAGTATTGATGCGTGTTAATATGCTTTACAAATTAAACTGTGTTTTAACTGTAAATAGATATGACTCCTTGGCAAACATACCAGCAAGACCTTCAACGCGATGACTTTGTACATGACGCAGCACAAGAAAATGCAGTTCGTCATTTACAGCGTTTATACGACGATTTAACACAAGCAAAGCCACAATCTAAAGGTTTTTTTGCAAAGCTTTTTAATAAAGCAGAGCCAGCCCCTATTAAAGGTTTATACTTTTGGGGTGGCGTAGGCCGTGGTAAAACTTACCTTGTTGATACTTTTTACGAAGCTTTACCGGGTGATAGAAAAATGCGAGTGCATTTTCACCGCTTTATGCACCGAGTACACGATGAACTTAAAAAGTTAAATAACACTGCCAATCCTTTAGAAACAGTAGCAGATATTTTCAAAGCAGAGACTGACATTATCTGTTTTGATGAATTTTTTGTTCAAGACATTACCGACGCTATGTTGCTCGGTGGTTTAATGGAAGCATTATTCGCTCGCGGTATTGTACTGGTTGCCACGTCAAATATTATACCTGACGACTTATACCGCAATGGTTTACAGCGTGCCCGTTTTTTACCGGCTATTGCCTTAGTGAATAAGCATACTGAAATAGTTAATGTAGATTCAGGCGTTGATTACCGATTACGTACTCTTGAGCAAGCAGAAATTTTTCATAGCCCGCTTGATGAACAAGCCGATAAAAACCTATTCGAATATTTTGACAAGCTCTCGCCAGAAGTCGGTAAACTAGATACCCCAATAGAAATAGAAGGGCGGATGATCAACACTCGCAAAGTATCTGACTGCATCGTTATGTTTGAATTTAGCGAACTGTGTGAAACTGCCCGTAGCCAAGTTGATTACATGGAAATAAGCCGGTTATATAACACGGTGATTTTATCTAATGTAAAACAGCTAGGGCAAAATAATGATGACGCAGCAAGGCGCTTTATTGCGTTAGTAGATGAATTTTATGAGCGTAATGTAACGTTAATTATCTCTGCAGAAAAACCGATTACCGAGCTCTATACACAAGGCAATTTAAACTTTGAATTTAAACGCTGTATTAGTCGCTTACAAGAAATGCAATCGTTAGAGTATTTAGCCCGAGAGCATTTAGCTTAAAATACGAAGGTTAGCGGGCGACGGGCTGCGGGTCTCGAGCAAAACATCTAACTTCTAAATAAAAAAACCTTGCGATGTTAACCGCAAGGTTTTTTTATTTCTCGAACCTCGAACCTCGAACCTCGAACCTCGAACCTCGAACCTCGAACCTCGAACCTCGAACCTCGAGCTTATCTCATAGTAACAAACTCTTCCGACCCGGTTGGGTGTAGTGCGACAACCGCATCAAAATCGGCCTTAGTCGCGCCCATTTTCATGGCGACTGCAAAACCCTGAATCATTTCATCAACGGTAAAACCAATACCGTGTAAGCCCACAACTTTTTCATCATCGCCTGCACACACTAACATCATATTACAGGCTTGGCGGTGCTGAGTAATTGCGGTGTACATAGCCGCAAAGCTTGATTTATATACTTTTACATTTTCGCCGCCGTACTGAGAAATCGCTTCTTGCTCAGTTAAACCAATTGTGCCGACAGGTGGGTGGCTAAATACTACGGTTGGTACTAGGCTGTAGTCCATTTTCAAATCGTTCGGCAATTCTTTATTAAATAAACGCTCCGATAGAGTACGACCCGCTTTAACAGCAACCGGTGTAAGCTCAATACCATTTTCGATAATATCACCCACAGCGTATACATTTTCAGCTGTGGTGTTTTGGTATTCATCTACTTTTACATAACCGCTTTCGTTTACTTCTACGCCTGCTGCAGCAAGGTTAATTTTATCGGTTGTTGGCGTGCGGCCTATAGCCCAAATAACCTGATCAACATTTTCGCTGTAACCATTCTCAAAATGAATCGTTAAGCTGCCATCAGCCTCTTTTACCACTTCTTTTGGTGAACACTCAGTGTGCAGAGTAGGGCCTTCTTTTGCCATAATATCAACCAGTGTGTCGATAATGTATGGGTCAAAAGTACGCAGTGGCTTGCTCTTACGAACAAATAAGTGAGTTTGTGTACCTAAGCTGTGTAAAACACCGGCAATTTCTACGGCAATATAACCGGCACCAACAACGGCAACACGTTTAGGTTGTTCGTTCAACTCAAAAAAGCCGTTTGAATCAATACCGTGTTCAGCACCTGGAATATTAGGAATAGTAGGGCGGCCACCAACGGCAACTAAAATGTGATCGGCAGTATAGTGCTCGCCATCTACTTCAACAGTTTTACTATCCACAAACTTTGCAAAGCCTTTGATCACAGTTACGCCATTTTTAGCTAAACCATTATCATAGCCTTTGTGAATACGGCTAATATAGGCTTCACGGCTTTCTACTAGTTTTGACCAATCAAAGCCTTTAACTTCAACATCAAATCCGTAATCAGGAGCATAAAGATTAATTGCTTCAGCAACTTGAGCGCCATGCCACATTACTTTTTTAGGAACACACCCTACGTTTACGCAGGTGCCACCCATGTGTTTAGCTTCAATTAATGCTACTTTTGCGCCACGCATTGCTGCACGGTTAGCTGATGCAATACCACCACTACCGCCACCAATTGCAATGTAATCAAAATGCTGAGCCATGTTTAATCCTCTAAATATTAATTTAACTTTTCTGTGCCGATGATAGCATATGCGATGAGCAAGTCACTTGTTCGGGGCTGCTAAAATCTATCAAACATCCTTCATCAAACGAAAGATATGCTATTTCAGATCAAGCTGCTAGGTGATCATTTAAAGATACACACTCGTTAACTAGTAAAACAGGTTTCCCCTTGTATTTACGTATTTTGCCCCAACTTCATTTTTATATTTGCATAAACTGAGAATGACTATGAGCAATGCACAAACAAATCCCCTTATTGGGCTTGAAGGACTTCCTCCTTTTTCAAAAATAAAGCCTGAGCATGTAGTACCGGCATTAAAAAAAGGTATTGAGCACTGTCGCAGTGCAATTGATGATGTATTAGCAAAGCAATCATACACCTGGAATGATTTAGTATTACCCCTTGAAGAAGCTGACGATAAACTATCGCGATTGTTTTCACCGGTATCGCATTTGAACTCGGTGATGAACAACGATGAACTTCGCGAAGCTTATGAGCAGTGTTTACCGCTTATTTCTGAATATTCTACTTTTGTTGGCCAACACCAAGGCTTATATGAGGCTTACAGCGCGCTTTATAATAGCGATGAATTTAAAACACTCACTACCGCTCAGCAAAAAACCGTTACCAACGCATTGCGTGACTTTAAGCTTTCAGGCATTGCACTAAATCCTGAGCAGCAAAAACGCTACGGTGAAATTAGTGCGCGTTTATCAGAGCTTGCTTCAAAATTTGGTAATAATGTGATGGATGCCACGCTTGCATGGCATAAGCATATTACCGATGAAAGCCAACTAGCGGGTTTACCAGAGTCAGCACTGGCATTAGCGGCCGATACAGCAAAAAGTAAAGACTTAGAAGGCTGGGTATTCACTCTCGATTTCCCTTCTTACTTACCTATAATGACTTACGCAGACGACCGTGAACTTCGCAAAGAAACATACACCGCGTTTTCTACTCGTGCATCCGATCAAGGTCCAAATGCAGGAGAGTTTGATAACTCGGCGATTATGAGTGAAGAGCTGGCACTGCGTCATGAGTTAGCACAATTACTTGGCTTTAATAATTACGCCGAAAAATCTTTAGCTACAAAAATGGCAGAATCACCTGCACAGGTATTTTCATTTTTAGAAGACTTAGCTGCTAAATCTAAGCCACAAGCAGAGCAAGAGCTTAAAGAGTTGCAACAATACGCAGAGCAACAGCACGGTATTAGTGAACTACAGGCATGGGACTTTGGTTATTACAGCGAAAAGCTAAAGCAAGAAAAATACGCGATTTCAGATGAAGTATTACGCCCATACTTCCCTGCCGATAAAGTGCTTAGTGGTTTGTTCGAAACCGTTAACCGCTTATTTGGTATTACAGTTAAAGAACAAAAAGACATCGATACGTATCATAAAGATGTGCGCTTTTTTGAAATTTACGATAGCAACAATACTTTACGTGGCCGTTTTTACTTAGATTTATACGCCCGTGACCACAAGCGTGGTGGTGCGTGGATGGATGACTGTATGGGTCGTAAAGTGCGTGCTAATGGTGAACTTCAAACACCAGTTGCTTACTTAGTGTGTAACTTTAATAAAGCGATTGGCGATAAGCCTGCTTTGTTTACCCATAATGAAGTAACCACACTGTTCCATGAGTTTGGTCACGGCATTCACCACATGTTAACTCAAGTAGATGCAGCGCCTGTTGCTGGTATTAATGGTGTGGCATGGGATGCCGTTGAATTGCCAAGTCAGTTTTTAGAAAACTGGTGTTACGAGGAAGAAGCCCTAAGCTTTATTTCAGGCCACTTCGAAACCGGTGAGCCATTACCAAAAGAGCTACTAGATAAACTATTGGCCGCTAAAAATTACAACTCAGGTATGCAAATGCTAAGACAACTTGAGTTCTCGTTATTCGATTTTAAAATTCACCATGACTACGTGGCAGACAAACCATGTAACATTCAAGCTGTACTTGATGATGTACGCAGTCGTACCTCAGTCATTAAGCCGCCAGCGTTTAACCGTTTTCAGCATGGCTTTAGTCATATTTTTGCGGGCGGTTATAGCGCGGGGTATTACTCGTATAAATGGGCTGAAGTACTTTCGGCAGACGCCTACTCTAAATTTGAAGAAGAGGGGATTTTTAATCCACAAACGGGTCAAGCGTTTATGCAGCATATTCTTGAAAAAGGCGGCAGCGAAGAGCCAATGGCATTGTTTAAAAACTTCCGTGGTCGTGAGCCAAGTGTAGATGCACTTTTACGCCACAGCGGAATCGCCGCTTAGGGTCTGTTGACCTTTGCGGATTAAAATATAATTACAAAAGCGCCCCAGAGGCGCTTTTTTATTGCCTAAAATACAGCGCTGTTAAAGAATATTTTGAATAAATTTTAGTAGTTTTAACATGGCGTACTATGCTTTTAACAAAGTACTAAAAGGGACTAACGCATGGCAAAGTTAATACTGGCAATTGATGACGATAAATTAATGCACCATATTATTGAAGAATCTTTAGCTGGGTTTTGCAAAGTGATCCACGCCAAAAATGGTGAAGATGGCATAAGACAAGCGATTAAATATAACCCCGATATTATTTTGCTTGATGTTGAAATGCCGGGCATGTCTGGTTATGAGGTTTGCCAAACTATTAAACAAAATAAAGCCACAACAGATATTCCGGTAATGTTTTTATCATCCAAAGTGGGGCAAGCTGAACGTATTAAAGGGTTTAGTGTTGGCGGGGCTGACTACATTTTGAAGCCTTTTAACGCACAGGAGTTGATGGCACGCATTAAAATTCTTTACCAGTATCGCAAGCAGTGTGCAACACTGCAGTATGATATAGCAAAGGCCAATAAAACAGCTGAAATGGCGATGATTGAGACCGGTGACATGGGGCGCATTATGCGTTTTGTTTGTCAAAGCTATCATGCCGATAATTTAGAATTATTAAGTGAATACTTTTTAGGGTTTTTTACTCCATTACACCTCAATGTAGTGGTTGTTTTTTGGCAAAATAACCAGGGAATGTTTTATAGCCAAGAAACAGGCGTATGCCCATTAGAGCAAGAGCTACTCATACAGCATAAAAATGCAGAACGCTTTGTTGATATTGGTCATAGTACTATTATTAATTACCCTAATATTTCACTATTAATTAAAAATATGCCTGTAGATACGCCATCACTTTATGGCCGCTATAAAGATTTATTTCCGCATATTTTAGAAGTAACTAACGAAAAAGTAGTGACTATACAGCAGCACCAATATCGACTAATGCGCGACAATGAGCTAACCCTTGCTTTTAAAGATATAGTTGCCCAGCTTAAAAATCAAAACGCCATGCAAACGAGTGCAATTAGCCAGCTTACAGAGCAGCTTGAGCAACTCCAATCGCTAATGCAAACACACAACGAGATATCAACTTCGCAATTTAATGAGCAAATAACTCAGCTTAGTCATACATCACAGCAGCTGGTTGCAACCACTAATGATTTAGCCTTTATTAAGCACCAACTAAAAACAACCACTCAACAGCGTGATGACTTAATTACTCAAACACAACTAAGTAAACAACAAACGCAGCCAGAACCTGAGAGTGAAAATAACGATATTGAGTTGTTTTAAACTAGAGATCGTATATTGGCTTTGTTTGGGTATAATAACGGTGAAATTTATCATCGGAGTGTGAAGTGGTTATACAGTGTGCGTTTAAAGAGTGTCGACCTTATTTAAATGAGTTAGAAGCACGCTTTGGGCTTGCTCAATGGGCAGAGCAAAGCAGTGGTTTTAGCTTGCATTACGATGATAAAGGACTAAGCCTGTATAAAACTGACGAGCCAAAATTAGGTGCTATTAACGTAGACTTTGTAACTGGTGCCGTTGCACATAGGCGTAAATTTGGTGGTGGTAAAGGGCAATCAATTGCCAAAGCAGTTGGTCTTAACAAGGGCGCAACGCCAGTGGTACTCGATGCCACAGCAGGCCTTGGGCGTGATGGTTTTGTGTTAGCCTCATTAGGCTGTAAAGTAATTTTACATGAGCGCCATCCCGTGGTTGCTGCACTGTTATATGATGGCTTACAACGTGCTTATAACGATAGTGAAATTGGCCCATGGATGCAGCAAAATATGAGCCTTATCTTTGGCTCAAGCCATACTTTACTTGCTCAATGTGACAGCATGCCCGATGTGGTTTACCTTGATCCAATGTTCCCGCACCGTGAAAAATCAGCGCTGGTTAAAAAAGAAATGCGGGTATTCCAAGAGTTAGTGGGTGGCGATACCGACGCCGATGATTTACTCGATTTTGCTTACCCTCTTGCCAGTAAGCGTGTAGTAGTGAAACGCCCCGATTATGCACCATTTTTAAATGATAAAACCCCGAGTATGCAAATCAAAACCAAGAAGAACCGCTTTGATGTGTATGTAAAAGCCGCGATGGTTTAGGTTAAAGACCAGTTTTTAGTCTTCAGCTGTCAGTTGTCAGCAAAAGATTAAGCCAAGTACGGTGTTTGGGTTAAACGTAGGCGGGGCTTTACGCCGCGCAGGTAGTTTGACATGTTGTGAAAGTGCGCGAGGTAAACTCTCACCTATAATATAAAAACTGGGCTTGCATAAGGCTCGGTGTTTTATTTTACTACCTGACCGCTGACCGCTGACCGCTGACCGCTGACCGCTGACCGCGAACTGATCTTTTAGATCTAGACTATTGAATATAGGATCTCAGCGCGTTTTCATGCTAGAATTTGCGCAATTTTTTTGTACTCGATAAGTAGCACTGTAATGATCTTAGATGATATCCGCATCGTTTTAGTAAACACATCACATTCTGGCAATATTGGTTCTGCGGCACGTGCCATGAAAACCATGGGATTATCAAAGTTATACCTTGTAGATCCTGCCTGTGAAATAGATAGTCATGCCAGCGCACTGGCTGCAGGTGCTACAGATGTACTTGGTAATGCTGTTGTTGTTGATACGGTTGCCGATGCCATTGCTGATTGTGCATTAACTATTGGTACTAGCGCCCGTTCGCGTACATTGTCGTGGCCTATGGTTGAGCCGCGTGAATGTGGTGAAAAGCTTGTTGGCGAAGCTGTAAATGGCCCTGTAGCACTTGTATTTGGTCGTGAAAACAGTGGCTTAACAAACGAAGAATTACAACTGTGTAATTACCATGTGTGTATTCCTGCTAACCCAGAATACAGCTCGCTAAATTTAGCGATGGCAGTACAAACCTTATGTTATGAAACGCGTATGGCATTTTTAAATCAACAGCCTAAAGCGGAACAACAAGAAGACGAAACCCTATATCCATCGTCTAAACAAACAGAGCTGTTTTACGAACACCTTGAAGAGACCTTGTTTAAAACAGGCTTCATCATTAAGCAGCACCCAGGCATGGTAATGACTAAGCTACGTCGCTTGTTTAATCGTGCTCGCCCTGAAGATGCTGAAATGAACATATTACGAGGTATTCTTACCTCAATTAATAAGTCTATAAAATAGCAATTAGTTATAAATAGCGCCCTTTATTACTCCACTAATACTTGACTAAATTACTCAGGTAATTACAATAGACCCAATACTTGACCAAAACAGTCGGGTATTACAAGTTTGTCGGTGGCCGTTTGAGGCTAGCCAATCAGGATAATACTTGACTAATCTACTCTGGTAATTAAAATTTGCACTCTTTTGTGCGGGGGGCGTTATGAAGTTAACATCAAAAGGCAGATATGCCGTTACAGCCATGCTGGATGTTGCACTACATGCAAATATAGGCCCTGTAGCGCTTGCAGATATTTCGCAGCGCCAAGAAATTTCTTTGTCTTATCTTGAGCAGTTATTTGCCCGTTTACGTAAAAATGGGCTAGTGAGTTCTGTTCGAGGTCCTGGTGGGGGCTATTTACTAGGACGTGAGGCCGATGTAATTTCAGTTGGCGATGTTATTAATGCGGTAGATGAATCTGTTGACGCTACTCGGTGTCAGCGAAGCAATACTGGTTGTCAAAGTGGTATGCGTTGTTTAACCCATACATTGTGGTCAGACTTAAGCGCACGAATTGAAGAATTTTTAAATAATATTACCTTAGCTGAATTGGTTGAAAAGTCGGACGTTAAAGCGGTCGCTCTTCGCCAAGAAAACAGCGTTAATGATGCAATTAAGCAGTTGGAAAATATTCAAGTAAGCTGTCAACTTTAAGGTTGACCTGCAGCGGAGAGAGAAATGAAGTTACCGATTTATTTAGATTACGCAGCAACTACGCCCGTTGACGAACGAGTTGCCAAAGAAATGATGCAGTGCCTGACTATGGACGGTAATTTTGGTAATCCAGCATCGCGTTCACACCGTTTTGGTTGGCAAGCTGAAGAAGTCGTTGACCAAGCACGTACTGACATTGCCGATTTAATTAATGCAGACCCACGTGAAATCGTATTCACATCGGGTGCAACAGAATCAAATAACCTTGCTATTAAAGGTGCGGCTCAGTTTTACAAGAAAAAAGGTAAGCATGTTATTACCGCTAAAACTGAACACAAAGCAGTTATCGACACATGTCGTGAGCTTGAGCGTCAAGGGTTTGAAGTAACTTATATGGACGTTGAAGAAAACGGCCTACTTGATCTGCAAAAATTAGCAGATACGATGCGTGACGACACTGTGCTTGTAAGCATCATGCATGTAAATAACGAGCTAGGTGTAATCCAAGACATCAACACTATTGGTGAAATGTGTCGCGAACGTAAAATTATGTTCCACGTAGATGCTGCACAAAGCGCGGGTAAAGTTTTAATCGATGTGCAACAAACCAAAGTAGATTTCATGTCATTCTCGGCGCACAAAGTATACGGCCCTAAAGGCGTAGGTGCTTTGTATGTTCGTCGTAAACCACGTGCACGTTTAGAAGCACAAATGCACGGTGGCGGCCATGAGCGTGGTATGCGTTCTGGTACATTAGCAACCCATCAGTTGGTAGGTATGGGCGCAGCATTTAGAATTGCAAAACAAGATTTTGAAAAAGATCACGCACACATCAGTGCGTTACGTAAACGCCTAATCGACGGCATTTTAACAGATATGGACGAAGTGTACTTTAACGGCACACAAGACCAATCAGTACCTGGTATTGTTAACATTAGCTTTAACTTTGTTGAAGGTGAGTCGTTACTAATGGCCGTTAAAGATATTGCGGTATCGTCAGGTTCAGCCTGTACATCTGCAAGTTTAGAGCCTTCTTACGTATTACGTGCATTAGGCCGCAACGACGAATTAGCGCATAGCTCGATTCGTTTTAGTATTGGCCGCTTTACCACCGAAGAAGAGATTGATTACACCGTTGAGCTAATGAAAAACTCGATTGGCCGTTTACGTGAAATGTCTCCTCTTTGGGAAATGCACCAAGAAGGTGTTGATTTAGATTCAGTTGAATGGGCGCACCACTAATTAGTGGAGCCCATACCTAGCAGGTAGTGAGGATAGAATTATGGCTTACAGTGATAAAGTAATCGACCACGTAGAAAACCCACGTAACGTAGGTGCTCTAGATAAAAACGATCCGTCAGTGGCAACGGGTATGGTAGGCGCACCAGCATGTGGTGACGTAATGAAACTGCAAATTAAAGTTTCAGCAGAAGGTGTGATTGAAGATGCAAAATTCAAAACGTACGGCTGTGGTAGTGCAATTGCTTCATCTTCACTGGTAACAGAGTGGGTTAAAGGCAAAACACTAGACGAAGCGTCTACTATCAAAAATACCGATATCAGCGCAGAGCTAGAATTACCACCAGTGAAAATTCACTGTTCAATTTTAGCAGAAGATGCAATTCAAGCAGCAATTGCAGATTACAAAAGCAAACATACAAACTAAGAGATATTCATGGCAGTGACATTGACAGATGCGGCAGCAAACCGCGTACAATCATTTTTAGCAAACCGTGGTAAAGGCATAGGCCTGCGAGTTGGCATTAAAACGACGGGCTGTTCAGGTCTTGCTTATGTATTAGAGTTTGTTGATGAGCTAAACGATGACGATGAAACATTTGCGGCCAAAGGCGTTACCTTAATTGTTGACGCTAAAAGCTTAGTTTATATCGACGGCACTGAGCTCGACTACACTAAAGAAGGCTTAAATGAAGGGTTTAAATTTAACAACCCTAATCAAGCTGATGAGTGTGGTTGTGGCGAAAGCTTTACCGTTTAAGCTCAAACTTGTTTTGGATACCTAAGCTACTTGGGTATAACTAAGCCCTGCCAATTAATGTAGGGCTTTGTCATTTGTGAGAAGTTATGCGTTATTTTGAGTTATTTGCAATTCCCGTTGACTACAATATTGATTTAGCAACGATTAACAAGCACTACTTAGAACTTCAACGTGCTGTTCACCCTGATCGCCATGCTAACGCTAGCAGTCGTGATAAATTAATGGCCGTACAAAGTACTGCCGAAATTAATGATGCACTGCAAACACTTAAGCATCCCGTTAAACGTGCAGAATATATGCTGAGCGAGCTAGGCGTAGATATTCGTGCTGAGCAGCAAACATTGCAAGATCCCATGTTTTTAATGCAGCAAATGGAGCTTCGCGAAGAACTTGAAGAGTTAGCGAGCGCAAGCGATCCTGATTCTGCTATTGATCATTTTGAAAAACAAATAAAGCAGCTTGATCAGCAATACAGTGCGCAATTGGCAGAGCAGTTAGCAAGTAACGATGCGCAGCAATATCAACAAGCAGCAGACAGTATCCGTAAGCTAAAGTTTGTTTATAAGTTACGTGACGAGCTTGAACGCATTGAAGATAGTTTATTTGACGATTAATTCACTTGCTGCAAAGCGAGCAACACGAGTTTAAAGAGCATTATGGCATTATTGCAAATTGCTGAGCCGGGGCAGAGCGCGGCACCACATGAACATAAACTAGCAATTGGTATTGATTTAGGTACCACAAACTCATTAGTGGCAACCGTACAAAGCGGCGAAGCTCGTACTATTACAGATGAGTCAGGCGAAGCAATGTTACCGTCTGTAGTGCGTTACCAAGCTGGTGGCATAACCGTAGGTGCAGACGCAATGCAAGCGGCTACACTCGATCCGGTTAATACACTTATTTCAGTTAAGCGCTTTTTAGGTAAAACCCAAGCCGAAATAGAACAAAGCTATGGCCAACTGCCTTATCAATTTTGCGATGATAACGGTGCACTTGCTATAGCAACTGAAGCCGGAAAAATCAGCCCAGTAAAAGCATCAAGTCATATTTTAGGTGCCTTAAAAGCACGTGCAGAACAAAGCTTTGGTAATCAAGATATTTTAGGCGCGGTTATCACCGTACCAGCCTATTTCGATGATGCACAGCGCCAAAGCACTAAAGATGCGGCTGAACTTGCCGGCATTAATGTACTGCGTTTATTAAACGAGCCAACCGCGGCTGCCGTTGCTTATGGCTTAGATTCAGGCCAAGAAGGCATAATTGCTGTTTATGACTTAGGTGGCGGAACATTTGATATTTCTATACTGCGCTTAAATAAAGGCGTGTTTGAAGTATTGGCCACTGGTGGCGATTCAAGCCTAGGCGGTGATGACTTTGACTCATTATTAGTTGACTACTTAAAACAAGAAACCGGCGTAACGGGCTTATCTCCTTCGGTATTACGTTTATTTATAAATAAAGCCAAAGCCTGTAAAGAAGCACTCAGCCAATACGAAAAAGTAAATGTTGGCCTTGAGTTTGACGATGAAAAATACATGGTTGAAGTAACGCGAGAGAAGTTTAACGAGCTGGCTATGCCACTGGTTAAAAAAACGCTCCGCTCATGTCGTCGTGCAGTAAAAGATGCCGGTATTGAAAACCAAGAAGTACTACAAGTGGTGATGGTTGGCGGTTCAACCCGCATGCCGTTGGTACGTACTCAAGTTGGCGAGTTTTTTGATAAACAACCACTCACTTCGATTGATCCTGATCGTGTTGTTGCACTGGGTGCAGCATTACAAGCTGACGTATTAATTGGTAACAAGCCAGATTCAGACATGTTATTGCTGGATGTGTTACCGTTGTCGCTAGGACTTGAGACCATGGGTGGTTTGGTTGAAAAAATCATTCCACGCAATACCACTATCCCAGTTGCACGTGCGCAAGAATTTACTACGTTTAAAGATGGTCAAACGGCTATGTCGTTGCATGTATTACAAGGTGAGCGTGAACTGGTTGACGATTGTCGATCGCTGGCAAAGTTCAGCTTAAAAGGTATTCCTCCTATGGCAGCGGGGGCGGCGCATATTCGCGTTACCTTTAAAGTAGACGCTGATGGTTTACTAAGCGTATCAGCCATGGAAAAATCAACCGGCGTTCAAGCTGAAATACAAGTAAAACCGTCGTTTGGTTTATCTGACGACCAGGTTGCTAATATGCTTAAAGAGTCGATGAGTAACGCTAAAGGCGACATGCAAGCGCGTATGCTTAAAGAGCAACAAGTTGAAGCGCTTCGAGTAATAGAAGCAATGGAAGCCTCTTTAGCTGCTGATGGCGATTTACTTGAGCCTGAGCAACTAGCGGCGCTAAAAGTGGAAATAAACGAACTTGCAAAAGTACGCGAGAGTGCACAAGATCCAAGCGAAATTAAAGCAGCCATTGAAAAAATGGACAATGCGAGTAGTGATTTTGCCGCGCTTAGAATGGATGCATCAATTAAAAAAGCCTTAACAGGCCAGTCAGTAGACAATATATAAGAGAGATTAGAATGCCACAAATTGTTTTTCTTCCCCATCCGGAGTTGTGTCCTGACGGTGCAGCAATAGAAGCGCCCGCTGGCGAAACGGTACTTGATATCGCGCTTAAAAATGGCATTAGCATTCCTCATGCCTGTGAAAAGTCATGTGCATGTACAACCTGTCACTTAGTGATCCGTGAAGGTTTTGATTCATTAGATGAAAGTGACGACCTAGAAGACGACATGCTAGATAAAGCATGGGGTTTAGAGCCTGAGTCACGTCTAGGTTGCCAAGCAATTATTAGAGATGAAGACTTAGTGGTTGAAATACCTAAGTACAATCTCAATATCGTTAATGAAGAACACTAGTTTTTAATTAACGACTATTATATTAAAAGCCGCTGTTTAACACCGCGGCTTTTTTGTTTGTATAAGTAGCAGCGGGTTTACCTCGCGTCTTTTTAAAGGTTACGAGCGACGGGCTTCGAGGCGCGAGTAAATTAAAAAACCTTGTAGCGTTAACCACAAGGCTTTTTAATATATCGAAGCCCGAAGCCCGAAGCCCGAAGCCCGAAGCTCGAGGCCCAAAACCCATTTCGGAGGTGTATTTTGAGTGATCTTATTTTTTCAGACTCGTTTATAAACGGTGAATTTTATAAAACCAGCACACGCTTTAGCGTTGATGATCCCGCCACCGAACAAAGTATTGTTGATGTAAGTGACATTGACGAGCAAGGTGTAAATATAGCTATTAATGCGGCAAAAGGCGCGTTTGTAAAATTAAAAGCAACCAATGCAACCGAGCGAAGTGAAACTCTGATGCGCTGGTATGAGTTGGTGATTAAACATAAACAAACGCTAGCTACACTTATGACCAAAGAGCAGGGTAAGCCGCTTAAAGAATCTCTCGGTGAAATAGATTATGGCGCCGGCTTTATTAAGTGGTTTGCTGAGCAAGCTAAGCGTAGCTATGGGGATGTGATCCCTGCAACCGACAATCAGCATCGCTTAACCAGTTATAAACAACCTATTGGCGTGGTTGCCGGTATAACACCATGGAACTTTCCTGTGGCTATGGTAACTCGAAAAGTAGCCCCTGCTTATGCTGCTGGCTGTAGTTTCATTTTAAAACCTTCTGAACATACACCACTATGTGCTATTGCTTTAGCGTATTTAGCTGATCAGGCTGGCTTTGTAAAAGGTGCATTTAATGTTTTGGTATCACAAAACGCTAAAGACGTTGGTAAAATGTTGACTGACTCAGAGGTGGTACGTAAGTTCACCTTTACTGGCTCTACCGGTGTAGGTAAGCAGTTACTATCACAGTGTGCACAGACAATTAAAAAAACATCAATGGAATTAGGTGGCAATGCGCCGTTCATTATTTTTGATAATGCCGATATTGATGACGCTATTGATGGCCTAATGGCGGCTAAATTTAGAAATAGTGGCCAAGCGTGTGTGGCGGCAAATCGTATCTTCATCCAGCGCAGTATATTAAATGAAGTGCTTGAAAAAATTACACCTAAAGTCGCTGCGCTCAACGTTGCAAACGGTTTTGATGAAAATGCCGATATAGGCCCGCTTATTTATCCCAAAGCAAAAGAGAAAGTGCAACAACTGATTAAAGACGCTCTCGATAAAGGCGCTACGCTAATTGGAGATAACAGTAATTTAGGTGGCAGCTTTCAAAACCCATTAATAGTTACTAATGTCACTACACAAATGGATATTTATCTCGAAGAAGTGTTTGGCCCTGTATTAACGGTGATCCCATTTGATGAAGAAAGCGAAGTCCTTGCACTTGCTAATGACGTCCCTTATGGATTAGCTGCGTATTTTTATAGCCAAAACATTAAACAAATCTATCGTATAAGCGAAGGGTTAGAGTTTGGCATGATAGGTGTAAATGAGGGGGTTATATCAAACCCTGTAGCACCGTTCGGTGGGGTAAAACAATCAGGTCTTGGAAGAGAGGGGGGTCACCAAGGTTTAGATGAATACCTAGAAGAAAAATACGTATGTATTAGAGTTTAACTCTATAAACTGTTCCGATGAGTTAACCGTTTAGCGTTTTAAGTTGCTTGAAATGGGTGTAAATGCTACCTTTTTAAAAAATGTTTAAGTAAACAAAAAGTAAAAAATTTCTATAAGTAGAAATACCCCCGTGTGTAAATGCCACCATTTTGGTGGCATTTTTTTGCCCTTTTTTAAGAAGAGGTTTTTGGATACTTCCTCCTTGTAGGTCTAAACTATTCTTAGTTAGATGCTATTCTGCTTATATCCTTTTTAAATGTAGGCTTTTATGAAAGAGTAATTCTTTTTAATTCGCGTGAATATTTGTAACTGCATGTTTTTAAATGTATATTTTTGGTGCGTGAATGAGTAGAATAAAGTTTCAGTAGTTTCAATATTATTAACATATAGTAAAAATGTATAATTGTGTTTTATACACTTATAAATTAACATTCCGCAAATTCATCCATTAAAAAATAATGAAGCACCCACTATGAGTAGAAGAAATCAAGCAACGGTAGACCAGGAAGTTTCGTTTGGCATTGACGAAGAGTTAGTTTCTACAACAGATTTACGAGGGGTTATCACCTATGCAAATGATAGCTTTTGTAAAGTTTCAGGGTATACCATTAATGAGTTAAAAGGGAAAAACCATAACATGGTTCGCCACCCAGACATGCCACCTGCGGCATTTGGTGATATGTGGTCTAATTTAAAAAGCGATACCGCATGGCGAGGAGCTGTAAAAAATAGATGTAAAGATGGGCGTTATTACTGGGTTGATGCATTTGTTACCCCTATTTACGAAAACGGTAAAAAAGTAGGTTATCAATCAGTCCGCCAACAACTCCTTCCAGAATATAAAAACCGCGCAGAAAAGCTTTACCAACGTTTAAACAACGGTCAATCAATTGTCCCTTTAAGTGAAAAATTAGCCGCATTTAAACTTCCTCTATTTATTGGCTGTGCAGCTTTAATTGCTTGGTTAACAAGTTATATGTTCTGGTTATGTTTACTGTTTGTTCCTCTGCCTTTTGTTATTTTTTATGAAGAGTTAATTCGTTCGCAAAGCAAAATCAAAAAAACCAAAGCAGGTCCAGATAGCGTATCTCGGCATATTTATTCTGGTAGCGACAGCCTCAGCTATAGTGATTTTCAGATTAAATTACTTGAGGGTAAAGTAACGACCATTGTTGGCCGTATTATTGATGGTACTTTAAGCCTGAGTAAAGGTGCTGACTCTCTTAAAACTTGTGCTGAAGCTGCGCAGGCCGGTGTTGAAAAAGAAGCGTCTGAATTACATCAAGTGTCGTCTGCCGTTGAGGAAATGGTGCATTCAATTGATGAAGTAGCAAAAAATACTTTAGTAACTAACCAACGAGTGCAACAAGCTCACCAAGACTGCGAAAGCGCAACGCAAGCGATGTCAGGCACCATGCGTGAAGTATCGTTACTCGCCAACGAGGTGGATAACTCGGCAAGTTCAGCGAGCGAGCTAGCAACAGAGGCTGAAAAAATTGGTGGCATAATGCAAGAGATACAAGGGATTGCCGATCAAACAAATTTACTTGCACTTAATGCGGCTATTGAGGCTGCGCGTGCCGGTGAACATGGCAGAGGATTCTCGGTTGTTGCTGATGAAGTGCGTGCGCTTTCAAGCAGAACGCATACCGCTACAGAGCAAATTCAAGTTTCTATATCTGAAATGCAGTCTACGTTACTCAACTGGTCAAAAACAATGGAAGCTGGAAAGAATGCGGCAGAGAGCTGTGTTAAAGAAACCCGCAATAGCCAAGATATCGTCTCAAAAGTATATGCTGCAATTACTGATATTTCTGATTTAGCAACGCAAATATCAACCGCTGCGGAAGAGCAAAGCATGGTATCGCAAGAAATTAGCCGTAATATTTCAAATATTAGTAGTGCGTCTTCAGAAAACTTAGCCCAAGCGCATAGTGTAGGTACAGAGTCTGATGCGATTGAAAAACACTCTAAAGCATTAGCGTCACTAGGTCTTTCTTTTAAAGTAGGTTAACAACTTAAGTAAGGGCAGCAAATACCCAAGTGTATGAGGCGCTGAGAATATAACATGTTCTCAGCGCGCCTAAAGCGTCAAATGCGGGCAGCGGGCTGTGTGGTGCGGGGAAAACCTGCTACTACTGGTATTATTTGTAATATTTATTTAGCAGTGACTTCATGTCGCATCAGGCTTTTATCAAAAGCACCAAATAACGATATAAATCAACGCTGGGGAAACCGGCGGCTACAGATAAGAGCGTATTTTTTTATTTTATGTTTGGCTTTATGAAAACTAGATATAACTAAAAAATTAACTTTGGAGATTACTGAGAGGACTTAGAAAATAGTGGGGCGATTGACGGGGCTCGAACCCGCGACAACCGGAATCACAATCCGGGGCTCTACCAACTGAGCTACAACCGCCACTACATACACCTTGTTTGGTGTGGCGCGCATAATACATAATATCCCTATGCTTGTGAAGCAAAAAATCAAAAAAAATTAAACTTATTATAAGTATTCTAAATTTAAGCTTATTGGCAACGGGCAACGGGCAACGGGCAACGGGCAACGGGCAACGGGCAACGGGCAACGGGCAACGGGCCTAAAAACTCCACAACCGCGGCTCAACCCCCTAACCCCTTAGTAAAACGTTGTTGCAAACACCTATTAAAGATTTACAATACTACAAACAATACCGCTAAACTGCTTAATAACACTATCAGGAGTTAATATGGATTCAATACTCAATTGGCTGAATGAAAATTCAGGCTTAATTTTACACTATGGTATTCAAGCAGTTATAGCGCTTGTTATATTTTTACTCGGTGGCCGAATTGCCAAGTTTTGTGCAAATTTAACCGCTAAAGCATTCGACAAGAAGAAAGTAGATGTAGCGGTTTCATCGTTTGTATCTAGTATTGTGTATGCCATTGTATTTGCAGCCACTATTTTAATGGCGCTGTCACAAATCGGTATCGAAACCACGTCATTCATTGCGATTTTAGGTGCTGCAGGTTTAGCGGTTGGCTTAGCACTGCAAGGGTCGTTATCTAACTTTGCATCTGGTGTGCTAATTATTTTACTACGCCCATTTAAATCTGGTGACTACGTTGAAGCCGGCGGTAAAGCTGGTACGATTAAAAAAATCGAAATATTTTCAACAGAAATGCGCACTCCTGATAACAAAGTTATTGTAATGCCTAATTCAAAAATAATGTCAGATGCGATCATTAACTACTCGCGCGAAGCAACGCGTCGCGTTGATCTTGTGATTGGTGTTGGCTACGACGCCGATTTACGTAAAGCAAAAGAAGTACTTAAATCAGTACTAGATAACGAATCACGCATTTTAAAAGATCCTGCATACAACGTATCGGTTTCTGAACTTGCCGATTCAAGCGTTAACTTTATCGTACGCCCTTGGGTTAACTCAGAAGATTACTGGCCAACATACTGGTCGTTAATGGAAAACATTAAAATAGCGTTAGACGACGCCGATATTACTATTCCATTTCCACAAATGGATGTGCATTTGCACAAGCAAGACTAATTTTTTAAAAAGTTATTAAGGTAATGCTCACGTTAGGTTTGCTAACGTGCGCGCTGCTTTAAAGAGCATGAATATTTTTTACAGGGTTATTTTTTAATGAAACTTAAGCTTTTATCAATTTTAGTAGCAGCCTCAGCTACAACCAGTGCATTTGCATCAGAAGAAGAACAAAAAACCTGGGAAGTAACCAGTGAAGTGGGTGCTATTATTACCAGCGGTAATACAGAAACAACGACCTTAAAAGGCGGTATTAAAGTATTGCATAACTTAGAAAGTTGGAATAACGAGTATAAGTTAGACGGCATCTACAAAGAAGATGAAGTAGAAAACGACGACGGTACAAAAGAAAAACAGCGTACTAACGAAAAGTACTCTATTTCAGCGCAGGGTAATTACAAATTAAACGAAAAGCACGCTCATTTATTTATTTATGGGTCGCACGTATCAGACTACTTTGGTGCATACCGAAGTGAATCAGTTATCTCAGCTGGTTATGGTTTACGTTTATTAAACGAGTCAAACATGAAGCTAAACGCTGAAATTGGTCCGGGTTATAAGTATTTTAAATATCCAGATATTAGCGAAGAGGTTGATGAAAACGGCAACTCATTAGCGGGTGAATACGAAGGCGAAGTGATTGCCTTAGGTAAAGTAGATTTTAGCTGGAGAATTTCAGACAACGCGCGTTTTACTCAGTTAGTATCGGTGGAATACGGTGATACCAATACTAAAACTCGCTCAGAAACCGCTCTTCTGACTAAAATTAATGGCTCACTACAAATGAAAGTGGCCTACAATATAACCAACAACTCAGACGTGGCTGATGACAAAGAAGCAACTGATACAGAGACCTCATTAACACTTGTTTACAGCTTTTAACATCAAGTAGTAAATAAATTGTAATAAAACTATGAAAGGGGCTAAAGTCCCTTTTTTATTTGCTCATAAATAATGTATGATACCCACCAATTTTTGGTTGTAGACCTAGGGAAATACCTACTCGTGAACGTTATTAAATATTTATTAAGTGCTTTTGTACTTATATGTAGCTTTAGCACATTAGCATTTGCGCCAACAGCCGCTCAACTAGAGCAGTTTCAAAAATTACCTAAGTCACAACAACAGGCTCTGGCAAAGCAGTATGGCGTGGATATTTCAAGCCTTGAAGGTGCTGGTAGCACTAATGGCAAAAATAACGAACAAGACAAGCCCACAGTAGGTGAGCGTAATGCCACCGACGAACGAGCTTTTACAGATGAAGAGCGATTCAAGCCAGAAGATAAATCAGTAAAGCCATTCGGTTATGACCTATTTGCAGGCGAACCAACCACATTTATGCCTAATGAAAGCGCTCCCGTTCCTGATACGTACTTAGTAGGGCGTGGCGATCAACTATTAATTAACTTTTACGGTAAAGAAAGTGAAAGCTTTGAAGTGATTGTTGACCGTGAAGGCCGCATTAATATTCCCGATTTAAGCCCTGTACAAGTAGCGGGTTTAACCTTTGCTGAAGTTAAAGAACTAATTAAAGTAAAAGTAGAGCAAGAAGTTATTGGTGTTAAAGCGTTTGTATCGCTTGGCAAACTTCGTAGTATTCGTATTTTGGTTTTAGGTGAAGCATACAAGCCAGGCAGCTATAGCGTATCATCACTAACGACAGTGTCACATGCATTATTTATTAGCGGTGGCGTATCGGATATTGCTTCACTACGTAATATCCAAGTAAAGCGTGGTGGTAAACTTGTTTCTAATTTTGACCTATACGATTTACTTATTCGTGGTGATAGCAGCAACGATATTATTTTAAAGCCTGGCGATGTGGTATTTATACCGTCGGTTGGAGAGCAAGTAACCGTTGATGGTTTAGTAAAGCGCCCTGCTATTTTTGAGCTTAAAAAAGGTGAAACGGCAGAACATTTATTAAAAATGGCCGGCGGTATTAAACCTAATGCTTATGCCAAAAGTGTGATTGTTGAGCGCTTTAATAATCAACACAAAGAAGTGCTTTCAGTAGACTTTAGTAAAAAGCAGGTTAACTACACTCCACAAGATGGCGATCGTATTCGTTTTAGCGCTATTGGCGAACAATACCAAACTTCAATTAGTTTAATTGGTGCAGCAGTTCGACCGGGTAATTATCAGTGGTACAAGGGTAAACGCATTTCAGATATTTTAGGCTCTGTGCGTGGTGATTTATTACCACAGGCCGATTTAGATTATGCATTAGTAGTGCGTGAAATCAACGTAAATGGTGATATTGAAATTCATCAGTTCGATTTAGCAAAAGCCATTACAAAAAATACTGAGAACAACTTACAACTCAACCCTAACGATAAAATTATTGTATTTAGCCGTTTTGAAGAAAAAGCTTTAGAAGATATAGCGCTTGCAAATTTAGCGTTAACTAAAGAGCAGCAAGAACAGCAACGCAAAGCAGAGCTATGGCATGAATACCAACAAAAAGAGTTTGAAAAATACGTTGGTGTAATAACTGAAGAGTCAGAGCCAGAAGAAGAAAATCCAAATTTAAGTATGGCTCAAATGCTTGAGAAAAAGCTAAAAGAGCAAGAAGAGGATGCTAAAAGCTTTGCACTATTTAGCCGACATAATTTACTTAAGCCTGTAATTGCTAAGTTAGAGCAGCAGGCCAGTGTAATGCAGGCTATGCAGATTGTTGAAATTACTGGCAGTGTAATGTACCCAGGTATTTACCCGTTAATGGAAGGTGGTGAAGTAAAAGACTTAATTACTGCCGCCGGCGGCTTGTTAGAGTCGGCTTTTACGCAACAAGCAGAAGTAACAAGAATTGCCACTAATGATGTATCAAATATTGAGCATATTAAATTTGACCTAAAAAGCGCCATGCAAGGTAAAACAGCATCTAATATTTCATTACAGAGTAAAGACAGCGTAAATATATTTGCTATACCAAACTGGCAAGAAAACCTAAAAGTAGAGCTTAAAGGTGAGCTTAAATTTCCTGGTACTTACACAATTCGCCGTGGCGAAACTCTAAGTAACTTATTGGAGCGCGCTGGAGGTTTTTCTGAGTTTGCAGCAACCAATGCAGCTGTATTTACTCGTAAATCAATTAAAAAACAAGAGCAACAACAGCTATCGCGTTTATCTACCGAGCTTCGCCGTGATATAGCATCTAAAAGTTTTCAAAGTTCAGTAAGTAGTAACACACTTACTTACGATGAAATGAATAAGCTACTAAAGGATCTTGCTAACGTAGATGCGGTTGGACGATTAGTTATAGATTTACCGCTTATTGTCAACAACCAGCAAAACCTAATATTACAAGATGGCGATGTACTTTATGTACCAAGTGAGCGTGACTCAATTAGCGTAATAGGTGAAGTTAACTACTCTACATCGCACCTATATAAGGCAGGCGTAAGCGTAGACGAATACATAGATCTAAGCGGTGGCTTAAAAGAGCGCGCTGCTGATGACCGTATTTACATTATAAAAGCCAACGGCTCAGTAAAAATACCAAATACCGGCAACTGGTTTGCAGTTAATAACTCAAACCAACTTGAACCAGGAGACACTATTGTTGTCCCACTAGATGCCGGCCATATGGATAAGCTAACGCTTTGGAGCACCGCAACACAAATTCTATATCAACTAGGTGTAGCAGTAGCAGCTATAAGCGGTATTTAATATAATGTAGTGCGGGTTTATCCCGCAGCTGCTCTAAGGCTCGAGATTTTAGGAACTAGGTTTTAGGCTGAGATTAAACCAAACACAGTATTTGGATTTAAAGAAGTCGGGCTTTATGCCGCGCAAATGTAGCAGCGACTTTATCTCGCGTTAAAAACAATAGTTACATTCACAAAGAGGTTAAGAGAGCGCTCCGCTTAAGAGGGAGACATAAATAAAATGGGTATGCTTTCTCATTTTCTCTCATTCACTTCTCTTTGTGCATATTATTTTAAAGAGTGGCTTTATGTCGCGTAAATGTAGCAGCAGGTTTGGTGTTACGAGGGACGAGTTAAAGTTCCTAAAACAATAACTTGACCTAATGTTCTCGTTATTCAATTTTTGATAGCTGATAGCTGATAGCTGATAGCTGATAGCTGATAGCTGATAGCTGATAGCTGATAGCTGATAGCTGATAGCTGATAGCTGATAGCTGATAGCTGATAGCTGATAGCTGATAGCTGAACTTATGAGATTTAAATGGAAAACAACTCAAACAATCTAAATCAGGCAAATACATCTTTGCAAAACAACATTGCTGATGACGAAATAGATCTACGCGAACTATTTACCGCTATTTGGCAAGGTAAGTGGATCATTATCGCTATAACCACCTTATTTGCTGTGGCATCTGTTTTTTATGCCATAAATCAGCCTAATATTTATAAGTCTGAGGCGTTACTTGCCCCTGCTGAGCAAGATAAAGCCGGTGGTTTAGGTGCATTAGCTGGCCAGTTTGGTGGCCTAGCAAGTTTAGCTGGGGTTAACTTAGGTTCAGGTGGCGGGGTTGATAAAACGCAAATGGCGCTTGAGGTACTAAAGTCTCGCAAATTTACCAGCGAATTTATTAAAAAACATAATATTTTACCCGATTTAATGGCGGCTAAATCATGGAATCAAGAAACTAATGCGATCATCTACAATCCAGAAGTTTATAATAAGGTTGAAAATAAATGGGTTCGAGAAGTCAAGCCCTCTTTAAATCCTGAGCCCTCAATGCAAGAGGCTTATAATAAATTTAAAGACATAGTATCCACGAGTGTTGATAAAGAAATAGGCATGGTAACTATTTCAGTCGAGCATCTATCACCTTTTGTTGCGCAACAATGGGTAAATTGGTTGGTTGCAGACTTAAACCAAGTAATGAAAGCTCGCGATGTAGAAGAGGCAAATAATAGTACTGATTTTTTAACTAAACAAATTAAACAAACTAAAATAGCGGATATACGCGCTGTTTTATATAAATTAGTAGAAGAGCAAGCAAAAACTATTATGTTTGCCAATGTACGTGATGAATATGTATTTAAAACAATTGATCCTGCGATAGTACCAGAGCAAAAGTTTAAACCGAAGCGAGCTTTAATTTGCATTTTTGGTGTTTTGGCTGGAGGAATGTTAAGCGTATTGTTGGTTCTAGTTAGGTATTATATAAAAAAAGGTTAATGTAACACTTTTTACAGATGCTTAATTATTTGCACCATGCACTATTATTTGTGCCATTACAGTTAAATTTAATTACTAGTTCAAGGATAAATTGTGAGAATCATTGTTACTGGCGGCGCAGGGTTTATTGGCTCCGCGCTAATACGCAATATAATTGAAAATACAAACGATTCAGTTATTAACCTAGATAAACTTACTTATGCAGGTAATTTAGAATCACTTAAATCCATAGATAACAATGAACGCTATACTTTTGAACAGGTTGATATTTGTAACCGTGAAGAATTAAATCGTATTTTTAAAAAGTATCAGCCTAACGCTGTTATGCACTTAGCTGCTGAGAGTCATGTTGATCGCTCAATTACAGGACCTGCGGAATTTATTCAAACTAATATTGTGGGTACGTATAACCTATTAGAAGCGGCTCGTGAATATTGGAATACGTTGGATTTAGATGCCAAACAGGCTTTCCGGTTTCATCATATATCTACCGATGAAGTATATGGTGATTTACCTCATCCAGATGAGCAAGGTGAAAATACTACAGGTAAAGAGCTTCCATTGTTTACTGAGCAAACAGCTTATGCACCGAGTAGCCCATATTCCGCGAGCAAAGCGTCAAGCGATCATTTAGTTCGTGCGTGGTTACGTACTTATGGCTTCCCGACCATAATTACAAACTGCTCAAATAATTATGGCCCTTATCACTTCCCTGAAAAGCTAATTCCGTTAGTTATTCTTAATGCATTAGAAGGCAAAAAACTGCCAATATATGGTAAAGGCGACCAAATTCGTGATTGGCTTTATGTAGAAGATCATGCACGTGCACTATATAAAGTAGTAACAGAAGGTAAAGTTGGCGAAACATACAATATTGGCGGACATAACGAGAAGCAAAATATTGAAGTAGTAAAAACCATTTGCAGTATTCTAAATGAGTTGGTACCAAAAAAGTCGAGTTATGCCGAGCAAATAACATTTGTTAATGATAGACCAGGGCACGATCGCCGATACGCTATAGATGCATCAAAGATGAGTGAAGAGCTTAACTGGCAGCCTGTTGAAACTTTCGAAACAGGGCTTCGCAAAACGGTTCAGTGGTATTTAGATAACCAAACATGGTGTAAAAACGTGCAAGATGGTTCATACAAGCGCGAGCGCTTAGGTGAACTAAACACACGAGTAGAAGGAGAGTAGTATGAAAGGGATTATCCTCGCGGGCGGCTCGGGCACTCGTCTTTACCCTATTACAATGGGGGTATCAAAGCAGTTATTACCAATTTATGATAAACCAATGATTTATTATCCGTTGTCAGTATTAATGTTAGCGGGCATTCGCGAGGTGCTTATTATTACTACCCCAGAAGATAGCGACTCATTTAAGCGTTTATTGGGAGATGGATCACAGTTTGGAATTGAGCTTAATTATACATCACAACCAAGGCCTGATGGCTTGGCACAAGCTTTTATTTTAGGCGAAGAATTTATAGGTTCAGATGATGTCTGCCTGATACTAGGTGATAATATTTTTTATGGACAAGGCTTTACACCTAAGTTAAAGCACGCTGTTAAAAATGCTAAAAACGGCCAAGGCGCTACTGTTTTTGGCTACCAAGTAAAAGACCCTGAGCGTTTTGGCGTAGTGGAGTTTGATGAAAATCAAAAAGCAATTTCGATTGAAGAAAAGCCAAGCAATCCAAAGTCACACTTTGCTGTAACAGGATTATATTTCTATGATAACTCAGTAGTTGAAATGGCCAAACAAGTCCAACCATCGCACCGTGGTGAACTTGAAATTACCTGCCTTAATGAAATGTATTTAAAGCAGCGTAATCTGAATGTAGAAATGCTAGGCCGTGGTTTTGCTTGGTTAGATACAGGTACTCACGAAAGCTTGCTTGAGGCTGCGCAATTTGTTGAAACAATTGAAAAACGACAAGGTTATAAAATAGCATGCTTAGAAGAAATAGCCTTTAATAATGGCTGGTTATCAAAGCAACAAATTAAAAACCTAGCTCAGCCATTTATAAAAAATAGCTATGGCCAATATTTATTAGAAATTATTAAGGGTTAATAGTGAGTTTAATCAAATTAATTGATTTTCCTTCTTTAGGTGACGAGCGTGGCTCATTAGTTGCTATTGAAGGTAATAAAAACATTCCCTTTGATATTAAAAGAGTGTACTACATTTTTGGTACTCAACAGGGTGTTGCTAGAGGCTTTCATGCGCATAAACAATTAAAACAAGTCGCTGTTTGTATTGCGGGTAGATGCCTTATTACTCTTGATAATGGGTTCAAAAAAGAAGAGGTTTATTTGGATTCTCCATTTAAAGGCCTTTTGATAGGGGATATGGTCTGGCGTGAAATGCATGACTTTAGTGATGATTGCGTTTTATTGGTGTTGGCAAGTGAGCAGTATGATGAATCAGATTATATTCGAGATTATGACGATTTTTTAAAACAAAAAGGTGAATTATGAGAGCGGTTATACTAGAAAAATTTAATGAAGCATTAGAGCAAACAGATAAAGAAAAAACATATACTGATATAAAAGATGACCAAGTTTTACTTGAAACAGAACTCGATTCATTAGGCTTTGCTATTTTAGTTGCATTACTGGAAGAAGAGTTAGATATTGACCCATTCCAGATAATGGATGAGCCGGTATACCCAAGAACTTTTGGTGAATTTGTTGCAATTTATGAGCGAGCAAATGGCTAGCAAGCTTTTAGAGTATATAAATTTAATACCTTCAGATAGATGTTTTTTAAAAACTGGCGAGAAGTTAGTTACTTATAAGCAGCTAGATAAACTTACATCAGATTTTGTTGGCAAATACAGTTATTTGAAAGGCAAAAATTGCGCGCTGATTGCTTACGATAGATTTTCGCTAGCTTTATATTTGCCAGCTGTTGATTATTTAGCTGGTAGTGTTTTTTTACAGGCGAATGATTTAGATGATTCGGTCGTTAATAGTTTTTATAAAAAAGCTGAAATCGAATTCATAATCACTATAAGTAAACACAATCAAATTGATATTAAAACCATTAACTCTCCAAAAAGTGGCTATGCTGCTAATGGATGGCTTTTAGCTACCTCCGGAACTACAGGGACGCCCAAGTTAGTATCTTACTCATTAGGTAAGCTAATCAGTACGGCTCAAAAAAATATAAAGCGTGGGGCTGATTACAATTGGGGACTATGCTACGACTTAAACAGATTTGCAGGTTTGCAAGTTTATTTGCAAGTTGTAGTAGCTGGTTCAACGCTGACTATTAGTGAAAACGACCACTCTGTTCACGATATGGTTAACATTTTTAGCTTAAATAAGGTAAACGCAATATCTGCTACACCTTCTTTTTGGCAAAAAGTCTTAATGTCTGAAAATAGTTTACAGTTACAATTAAACAAGATTACTTTAGGCGGGGAAATAAGTAGCCAAAGTATACTTGACGCACTTGCTTATCAATATAAAGGGGCAACTATAACGCATATATACGCCTCTACTGAGGCAGGTGTCGGTTTTGCGGTTAAAGATAAACAAGCAGGCTTTCCTGTTAATTACCTTGATAATGACAATAGCTTGGATATTAGTCTTAAAATAGTAGAAAAAGAATTGTGGGTTAAAAGTACACGTTCTAATAATCAGCTTTTAGCAGGTGATGTAGAAATCGACGATCAAGGCTATGTCAATACCGGTGATCTTGTAGAGTGTATTAAAGATAGAGTTGTTTTTTTAGGCAGAAGTAGTGGAGCCATCAATATTGGTGGTAATAAAGTAATGCCTGAAAAAATTGAAGCTGTGTTAAATAAAATTGAAAGTGTTAATTATTCCAGAGTATTTGGTAAATCTAATTCAATGCTTGGCGCTATTGTATGTGCGGAAATTGTTTTAACAACAGCCGGAAAAAGCTTAGATGCAAAAGAAGTGAAAAAGACAATCATAAAACAGTGTAAAAATGAATTAGATACGCATGAGGTACCCGTATTGCTGAAATTTGTTGATTCAATTGCAATTAATTCAACGGGTAAGTTAATAAGGTTTTAGTATGAAAAAAATAGTTATAGTTACAGGTGCAGGTAAAGGCTTAGGGTTAGCTCTATGCCACCAACTACTAAATAGCAACTATAAAGTAATTGCTGTAAGTAGAACACTAACTGAAGAGATTAAAAAGTTAGTTGAGAGCTATTCGGATGACTTTTGTTTTTATAAATACGATTTCTCGGATACTGCTAATATTTCTAAGCTTGTAAAGGAAATAACTAGTGCTCATGGCCGCCCGTATGGATTAATAAATAATGCCGCAATAGGTAATGATGGTGTTTTAGCTACAATGCATGAAAGTGATATATCCCAAATCATTAAAGTTAATATAGAAGCACCTATTTTATTTACTAAATATGTTTCACGTTCAATGTTGTTAAACAGAGATGGAAGAATTATAAATGTAGGTTCAATTATTGGGTCTACAGGTTTTAATGGCTTAAGTGTATATGGGGCCACAAAATCTGCGCTAGGTGGGTTTACTAAGTCGCTCGCGCGCGAGCTTGGTAAAGCTAATATAACTGTTAATACTTTAGCCCCAGGTTATATGGAAACAAATATGACTGGTGACCTTAAAGGCGAGAAGTTAGATAAAATAAAAAGAAGAAGCTGTATAGGAAGATTAGCAAGTGTCGATGATGCGGCAGCTGCAGCGTTGTATTTACTTTCTCCTAATGCTGCAGGTGTAACTGGAACAACTTTAACGGTAGATGCAGGTAGTACGGCGTAATTATGATACATCAAACAGCAATCATCTCTTCAAATGCAAAAATTGGGCATAATGTTACTATTGGAGCTTTTTGTATAATACATGATAACGTGGAGTTAGCAGATAACTGCGTTGTTGGAAGTTACAGTGAATTGGGTTTAATAACTCCTTTGGCGAATGTAAATCAGCTCATTATTGGCGAAGGAAGCATTATACGCAGCCATTCTGTAATTTATAATGGTTCAATCATTGGAGAAGGGTTTTCAACTGGTCACCATGTCACTGTTCGCGAAAATAGTTTAATTGGAAAAAATGTACAATTAGGATCACGAGGTGATATTCAAGGTGATTGCTGTATAGGTGACTACACGAAAATGCATGCCGATGTCCATGTTGGCAAATTTTCAAATATAGGTAGTTATGTGTGGCTATTTCCTGAAGTACTTTTAACTAATGATCCAACTCCACCAAGTGAAAACTTGCAAGGTGTTACAATTGGTGACTTTGCAGTTTTAGCTGCTAAAGTGCTTGTTCTTCCTGGTGTTAAAATACAAAAAGATGCTGTTATTGCAGCAGCTTCAGTTGTTAAAACTGACGTCCCAGAAGGGAAGTTATTTTCAGGTAATCCTGGGAAGGTTGTTTGTAATGCAAGTATTTTAAGGTGCGCAGATAACCCTAAGATAAAGGCTTATCCTTGGAGAAAACGATTTCATCGTGGATATAGCGAAGATGATATTCAACAATGGTTGAGTGAAAGTAAATAATTATGGTAGCCGAAAAAATATGATTCCGTTTTTAGATTTAAAAGCAATTAATACGCAGTATCAACAAGAACTTAAAGATGCTTGTTCACGAGTTATTGATTCTGGTTGGTATATCATGGGTAAGGAATTAGAAGCTTTTGAAGCCGAGTTTGCAGAATATTGCGGAACAAAGTTTGCTATAGGTGTTGCTAACGGGTTAGATGCGCTTACATTAACACTGAGAGCATGGAAAGAGCTAGGTAAACTAAAAGCTGGCGATGAAGTAATCGTGCCAGCAAATACTTACATAGCTAGTATTTTAGCGATTACAGAAAATGGTTTAGTACCTGTATTTGTTGAGCCTAATAACGACACGTACAACCTATGCCCTAAAATTGTAAGGTCAGCCATTACGGATAAAACAAAAGCTATATTACCAGTTCATTTATATGGCTTGATTTCACCTATGCCTGAATTAATGGCTATTGCTGATGAGTATGAATTATTAGTATTAGAGGATTGTGCACAATCTCATGGTGCGCAAATAAATGGTAAAAAATGCGGTAATTGGGGGCATGCTGCAGGTTTTAGTTTTTACCCTGGAAAAAACCTAGGTGCATTAGGCGATGCTGGAGCCGTAACAACAAATGATCTAGAATTAGCTAATACATTAAGAGCACTTCGTAATTATGGCTCCCATAAAAAATATGAAAATTTATATAAAGGTGTAAATAGCAGGCTTGATGAAATTCAAGCTGCTATGTTGAGTGTTAAACTTAAATATTTAGATAAAGATACTGAAGTTAGGCAAAAAATTGCCAAACGCTACCTTAATGAGATAAGTAACCCGCATATTTCATTGCCTTCTAATCATGAAGAAATGTCTCATGTATGGCATTTGTTTGTCGTTAGAAGTAGATATCGTAATCAATTGCGTGATTATATGCTTGCAAATGATGTTGCCACTCTTGTCCATTACCCGATACCTCCACATAAACAGGCTGCTTATACTGAGTTTGCAGCCCAAGATTTAGCTATTACTAGCTCAATCCATAATGAAGTCATTTCATTACCTATAGATCCAACTCTTTCTAATGATAATGTTTCAGCTGTTATAAAGATTATCAATGAGTTCAAAGTGTGAAGTATCTTCTAAAAAAATCAGTGAAGTACGTATTTCAAAAGTTACGTGTATTTTTTTATACTTTAATTTCAGATAGAAAAGTTAATATTAATCGTTGCCAGCCTGTTATTGCCTCAGGGGCTGGCGTATTTAGTATTCATAAGTCTGTTAAGTTTGGTGTAAAAACCTCCCCTAGTTTTTATAATTCTTATTCGTATATAGAAGCAAGAAAAAAAAGCAGTAAAATAGAGATAGGGGAAGGCACCGTTTTTAATAATAATGCTTCTATTATTGCTGATGTAGGAAGTATTACTATTGGGAATAAATGTATTATTGGCACTAACTTTCATGTAATAAATTCCGATTTTCATGCAATAAATAGGCATGAAAGTTGTGAGATTAAAGTCTCAGATGTAAAAATAGGTGATAATGTATTTATAGGTAATAATGTTTCAGTTCTCAAGGGCGTTTATATCCCATCTGATAGCGTTGTTGCTAACGGTTCAGTAGTCACTAAACCTATTAATGAAAAAGCTATTATTGGCGGTAATCCAGCTAAAGTATTAAAGCTATTATGAATTTAATAAAAACGTCAATGTTATCGGGTGTCGCAACAGTTATTCGAATAGCAACAGGATTGTTAGTAACTAAAATTGTAGCATTTGTAGCAGGTCCAGCTGGTGTTGCTTTAATAGGGCAGCTTCAAAATATAGTTAATTTATTAATGCTGTTTGCTGGCGACTTTTTAAAAACAGCGATAACAAAGTTTACTGCCCAATATCATGATGATTCAGGTAAAACAAATGAAATCTGGTCAGCATCTTTATTTATTATTTGTAGTTTAAATATACTTTGGTTTATAGCTGTTTTTACCTTTAGCGAGCAGATAGCTAACTATTTTTTGTCTGATTCTGGTTACGGTTATTTATTTAAAATCTTTTCTATTAGTCTACCATTTTATATTTTAAATAGTTTTTTGATGTCAGTATTAAACGGGCGGAGATTAATTAAGCAATTTATACTTTTAAATATATGTACAAGTATTATTTCATTGTTGTTAGTTGCGCTATTTAGCTATTTTGGCGGCATGAAGTGGACTTTAATATCTTATGTTACAAACCAATCGATTGTTTTTTTTATAACCTTCTACATTATTCGAAAAGAACAGTGGTGTGTGCTAAAAAACTTCAAAAGTAAAGTTAAAGTAGAGGCTTTAACTAAATTAATGTCGTTTGCTCTAATAACTTTTACTTCTATTTTGGTGTCTAATAGTTCCTTAATGTTTATACGTACGCATTTAATCGAAACGTTATCAGATGTTGATGCGGGGAACTGGCAAGCAATGTGGAGCTTATCACAAGTTGCACTTTCATTAATAACAACGAGCTTGTCAACTTATCTACTTCCTCAGCTTTCATCTAACTTGGAATCCAATGCTGTAAAGCGTGAAATATACGCTGCTTTAAGATTGATACTTCCCTTAACTATAATGATAAGTGCAGGTATATATTTATTGAAAGATTTTATTATTTTGATCTTATATACAAATGCGTTTATGGCAATGAAAGTTCTATTTTTGCCGCAACTAATTGGTTGTTGTATTAAGGTTTGTGGTTGGTTATTTGGGTATGTTTTAGTTGCAAAAGGTTTGGTAAAACTGATTGTTATTTCAGAAGTAATATTTGCTATCAGTTGGTGTGTTTTAACTATTTTACTTACTCCTGAGTTTGGGGTTATAGGTGCTGCTTATGCATTTGTAATAAACTCACTCTTACACACAGTTACAATGTTTTTAATTTTTAAATTTAAGGTTTGATTTTGACTCCCAGTGCTTGCATAGCTATATCTACATATAATAGTGGAAATTACATTAAAGACACTATTAACTCTTGTCTAGCGCAAACTTATAGTAATACTAAAGTTATTGTAATAGATGACTGCTCTACGGATTCCACAGTATCTTTATTAAAGGACTATGGCGATAAGATACACTTAATTGAGCTGGAAAAAAATCAGGGTATTACAAAGAATATAAACCTTGCAGTTGAAAATGCCGAGAGTGATTTTATTATATTTTTAGGCCACGATGACATTTTACCTCCAGCTCATGTTGAGCTAATGATTTCTGAGTTTATAGAAGATGATATTGTAGCTGTGCATTGTAATAGCCTCATAATAGATTCAGAGGGAAAGGAAATGTCTTTCTCTAGAAATGATGAATTGCAAAAGAAAAAAAGCGCGAATGCATTGTTTGAGTTAGCTAAAAGTAATTTTATCCAAAGTTGCGGCATGATGCATAGGGTTAGTGCATTTAAACAGGCTAAGGGTTGGGATGAGCGTTTTAAGTTTTATGGTGAGTGGCTCTATTACATAAAGGTTTTAGGTATTGGAAGGATAAAGTATACAAGCTTGACTTACTCATATTATAGGCGGCATGAAACTAACATCAGTAAATCTCTTCGTAGTAAATCGCTAATGAAAAGTTTTACTTCATATTGTAAAGAATGTAGGCGATTAGCTTTTGCTAGTGGGGAGTTTACTGTATTTCAAAAGTTAAATTATATAGCGCATATTTTTTATATTAACTTCATTGATGCTATACCAATGAGTTTTAAAAGATATGTAAAAAGAATGTTGAGCTGCATGAAGCTGTAAGCTCCTGCTAAATTTAATTAATGAAGGTGAGTTTTTTTGAAAAAAAGAATATTAACAATAAACGAATGTTATTCTGACAATATTGGTGACCGCGCGATATCGTTGAGCCTAAACAATATACTAAATGAGTTGGGTTATAATGCTATAACAAACGTTGATTATACTCGCACAAAAGCTGCGACTCCATCTAGTAAAGTAAGTACAAAAAACAAGACTAGCTTTTTTAGCAATTACCTTATCTTGTTACTCAGCTTCTTGGGAGTTAAAAAGATATTCATAACTGCAAAGTGGTTTATAAGTAACTTTCGTAGAATTAAAAAGTCATGCAATAGTGACTTTTCAAGCAGTGTTATTGGTGGTGGTCAATTAATTTTAGATAATGAAAACTTTCCAATTTCTTTTTATTTATGGTGTTATTTTTTGAGTAAAAGGAATATAAAAATACATGTTTTCGGAGTGGGGGTGGGTGATAAGTTTGGTTTCTTATCCTCTGCTTTGTTTAAAAGCGCATTAAAAAAATGTAGCTCAGTTACTGTTAGAGACAAGCGTTCGCAAAAAAACTTAAAAGAAAACTTTAGTATTGACGCTCAGCTAGGATTTGATGTTGCTTATAATTATGACTTTGATACAAAAGTTGACATTAAAAGTACTAATGAGAAAGCTGTCGTAGGGATTACTGATTTTGAAGTTTATAACTTATATAAAAATGAGGCTAGTAACCCAGAATTAACCATTGATGAGTATTTTTCTTTGTGGCACAAGTTAATAACAAGTGAGGGGTTTTCATCTATTTGTTTAATGGCTACAACAAATAAAGATTTGATATTAACTAAAAATTTCTATAAGTATTTGCGAAGTAGACAACTCGATTTTGAGGTTGAGTTTGTAGACGAGCTTCTTTCAGTAAAAGAGTACTTTAAAAAATTAACTGAGGCTGATACCGTCTTGTCAGGAAGAATGCATTCTCTTATTTTAGGTGAAGTTGCTGGCTGCAATATAAGAACTTTTGAAATTTCGAATAAACTAAAATCCTATGAAGAGCAGCGCTCTGTAAGCGGTTCAATTCAAGATAGACGGCAGAAAACACTAGGCTTAATGAAAAAAAATCTTATCTAATGATTTTGATAGCTGTTTGTATTTAGGGAATTTCATTTTTATGATCTGGTTTTTTGTTAGTCTGCAGATTTTTTTAGGTCAAATAGTTATAAGGAAGTTTTTTGTTTCTGCCTTGTTATTATTATTGACTACTCTTTCTGCGTTTCGCTATTACGTGGGCTCTGACTTTACCAATTATGTCATACTATTCGACACGGCTAAGGTAGGTAACTTCGTACCTGTAGAGCCCTCTTTTTCCCTTCTATCAGAGTTGTTGGGTTCTCTAGGGTTTAATTTTCAAGCAATTATTGTTTTATATTCAGTACTAACAATGCTATTTATATTCATGGGGTTAAGAGGGATTTCAAAAAGGCATAGCTTCTTATCGATAACCCTTTTATTTGTATATTTAACTTTTTATTTCCCAAGTATGAGCATAATGAGGCAAGCTTTAGCTGCCGCAATTGTTTTTTGGGCCACAATTACGTTTCTCTATAAAAATAAATATTTTACTTATTTTTTGTTTGTTCTGTTGGCCAGCTTTTTTCACTTCAGTGCGATTTTATTTTTATTTTCCTATCTACTAAAGGCTGTTAAATTTTCAAGAGTGATATATCTACTCTGCATATTTATAGCACTTCTTTTGGGAGCTACAGTTTTTCGGGATATATTGCTTAATGTAATGAATGTTATTGGTTTTTCTTATAAAAATCATCTTAATCACGAAGATGGCGGCACCGTTTCGTTAGTATTTATAATAAATACCTTCATTTTGTGTTCTATGTTTATTTTTATAATTAGAAATGGTGTTTCAAATTTTAATTTAAACTCTAGGTTCTTGGTCAATATAATCTTTTTCCTGATTATTGTTAGGATGCTTTCATTAGAGTTTGTTGTATTTAATAGAGTTGGATCGATCTACACGGTTTTCTTACCTTTATTTATTTATGAGTTCGTCTATCGAAAGTTAAAAAATGACTCTCGTCTGATTTTTATGATTTTCTTGATAGGTTTATTTTTTATGAACGATTTTTTCAGGCAAGCTAAAGATTATTCTTATTACCAATATTCGATAAACTTTTGTCTCATCGGAGAACCTTGTCCTATTCAATTATTTGGAGAACAAGATCCAAGATTCATTCGAAATAATGAAGAATGGTAATTGGAAGTTTTTAATATGAAAAAAGTAGTGGTTTTTTCTCATGAGTTTCCTCCATCACTAGGTGGGGCAGGTACAATAGCTGAAATACTATATAAATTTTTCAGTGACTCCCAAGATTACGCTGTTAGTATAGTAACATCCAGTAAATCTGCTTCGTATCAACAAGGGGATTTATATACATCTTTTTTGCCGCCAATGTTATGGCCTATTTCCTATTATATAGAGTACAAAAGAGAGCTAGAAAGTGCAGATGTAGTTATATGTAACGATCCGGCTGCCATTTATAATGCCGGAAGATACTTTAGTAATGAGTTATTATCAAAAACTATTTGCTTTATTCATGGTGAAGAAAAATATTTAGGTGATCCAGACCTATTAACGAAAGCTATTAGGTTCAGTAAAAATTTTTTGAGAGCTATTTATAATTCCTATAAGGTTATATTTGTTTCTAAATATATACAGGAGTTTTATTTAGAACAGCACAAAGTTGATATGGAGTTAGTCAATGCAAGTATTGTAAATCCCGGAGTTTACTCGGCTGGTAATGATATCTGCGGTGTAGTTAAGCCCAGATGCGCTAATTTCATAACTGTCTGCCGCTTAAACGAAAGAAAGGGATTTGCGCATATGCTTAATGTTTTTGAGCAATTAACTAAGCTAGGTCTGCAGTTTAAGTGGGACATTGTTGGTGATGGACAGTATATGGATGAACTTAAACAAATGATTAATCAAAGTTCTATTAGTAATTACATAAATATTTTAGGCCCAGTTAATAGGAGCCAACTACCAGAAATATATAAAGCTAATGATTATTGCATCCTGTTATCTGAGCTGAATGAGTCTTATGGTTTAAGTTACCTTGAAGCTGCCCACTTTGGAGTAAAGCCTATAGGTTATAGTCGCTGTGGTGTTAAGGATGTATTTAATCATATTGAGAATGGCTTGTTACTTGATAACTATAAAAATATAAAGTTAAATGCCAATGACATATATTCTTTTGTTTCTAGCACAAGTATGCTGAGTGCATCCTCTTTTAGGGGGACGAAAGAGTTCGCTAGAGACATAGAGAATATAGTCCTAAAACTTTTTAAAGATAAAGTATAATGCATATATTATTTTCTGAGCATGAAAGTTTTTATCGCGATTTAGGCTTAATAGATAAGCCCGGATTAGTTTACACATTTGGTGGTTGTCGTTTTTACAAAAAAAAGAGTATTTTTTTTGATAAATTCGATAGCTTTGTTTGTGCCTTTTATACAATGCCACATAATGTGTTATTAACATTAAAATTTAAAGAGTTAAATAAAGCGACGATATTATGCACTGATGGTGTATTTGATTTTTCTAATGCTATTACTAACCCAATGGTAAGTAAATATGGTGTTACTATGTATCATCCTATAATACAGTCTCACTTTTTATGTGTAGGCAATACCGAGAAATCTTATTTTTCAAATCAAGTAAGTTCTTTTAATTATTTGCCCAAAAGAGTTTTGTCAAAAAGTGATATGTTGATTTTACCGAATACAAAAAAGATACTGATAACTACTGCGAACACATCTTATTTTAATGACTTAGAGTTTGAGTCCTTATCTAACTTAATGCTTGATACAATTAAAGTCCTAATAAAAAAAGATGTACTTTTTGCTGTTAGAGTTTTTGATCAAAGGCTTTTAGCATTTTTAGAGTTGAACTTACAAATAGAGTTTGAGAATGATATTAAATTTGATTTTGAAAAAACTTTAGAGGCTTACTCTGGTGTTGTAACAACACCTAGTAGTATAGCGATTACAGCCATGTATCATAAGAGAGCTGTAGGGTTATTAGTTTACAGAGATAAGCCTATGCTTTTGCAAAGTGGTTGGTTAATACCGTCGAGTGCTGTTTTTGAACAAAATTTAGAGAGCTTTTTAGCATTAGAACCTCAACGTTTAAGTATTCAAATGGATATATTAAGGACTTATTTAGCGAAAGAAGGCATTACAGAATTGCTAGAAGAGCTAAGTAACTCAAAAAGTATTTCAAGAGCAGAGGAATGCGAACAGCTTCATATTAATCAAAATATGTTTAATATGCTGAACTCTAGTTTTAATTTTAACTGTGAATGGTCGGTTCGTCAGTTGTATCTTAAAGTGAAGCAAAATAAGTTTATCAAAAAGCTTAGGTTACGCATTCAATAAGCTTATATTAACTTCTATATAGAGTAACAATGAAAAAGATAGTTCACATACAAGTGATTCCTCAATTATCAGGGGTTCAGCAGGTTTCTTTAGATATATTAAAGGGTTTGGATAATAGTTTTGATAAATATATTTTATTTGGTGGAAAACCCTTAGATAACTCATTCAATCAATATTTTGAAGAACACAATATTAAAGTGGTTTATATTGAGAGCTTAGCTCGCGATATATCATTAGACGATTTTCAAGCTTTTTGGGATTTATATACTTTTTTCAAAAAAAACAATTTTGACATAGTCCATACAAACTCAACAAAACCCGGAATTATAGCTCGCGTAGCTGCAAAAATGGCTAGAGTTAAACAGGTTTATCATACTGTCCACGGCATTGCTTTTCATCAGCATGAGAAGCCTACTAAAAGGTTCATTTATTATTTATTAGAGATCATATCCACATTGTTTGGTGATAAAAATATCACAGTTAATAAATATTACCTTAAATACTATCCTCGTATTATTTGTAAGTCATTAGCAATACATAATGGCGTTGATTTCTCAGAACTGAAAGTAAATAAACGTAAGTCAGATAACTGTGTGAATATTGGCTTTTTTGCTCGTTTAGATAAGCAAAAAGATCCTCTTACATTTATAAAAATAGTCAAAGCTTTAACTGAACAAAAACAAATAACCCAAAATGTTCACTTTTATTTAGCTGGCGACGGCGAGCTTCGAGAGCAGTGTTTAGAGCTTATTAAAAAGTTAAAGCTAAATGAAGTTATTACCTATGTTGGTTGGGTATCAAATAAGTCAGACTTTTTTAATAAAATAGATATTTTATGCCAGCCATCTTTATGGGAAGCTTTTGGGCTAAACTTAGTTGAAGCTGGTTATTTTGCTATACCTTGTGTTGCCTCTGATGTTGAGGGTATACCCGAAGTGATCAAGCACAACGAAACAGGTATTTTGTGTCCTGCTCAAAATGTAGAGGTATTTTCAGAGGCTATAACTAAGCTTGTAAATGATACTAAATATCGGTCGCAGCTATCTGAGCAGGCCGCTATTTATGTGAAAAAGTATTTTCAACAAGCTACCATGGTTGACGAATATCAAAAGCTCTATTTAAGTGATAATTAAACTTGAGTTATTATTATAGTAGATTTTGGGAATGATTTTACTATCCTAGACTAAGAGTATAGCTTGCTCTTTTATTGATTTCCATATGGTTAGTGTGAACTCTGGGTAAAAATTAGTTTGCATGCGTAGTTACCAAAGTTGATAATATTGGTAACATACCCCCTACAATGTAAAAAATCATATAAAGAATAATTGGATTTACTTTGAATAATATTAAAGTAGTTATACCAGCTAGGTATGGCTCTTCACGCCTACCTGGGAAACCCTTATTACCAATTTGCGGTATGCCTATGGTCTACCATGTTGTACAGCAATGTCTCTCAGCAAACGTCTCGTTAAATTCTATTATCGTTGCAACTGATGATCGACGTATATTAGATGCCATGAACGAACTTAACATACCTGTGCGGCTAACGTCATCTGAACACCAAAGTGGTACTGACAGAATTCATGAAATTGCCATATTAGAAAACTGGAAAGATGATGATGTTGTTTTAAATATTCAAGGCGATGAACCCTTAATTCCGCATAAATTAATAAACGAAGTTGCTAACTTTGCGTTACATTATAGGCATTTTTCTATAACAACTGCAGTAACGCGAATTTCTAAACAAACTGACTTCTTTAACCCAAATGTTGTCAAAGCTATTTTAGGTGAAAAAAATAGGGCTTTACATTTTACTCGTTCTGCAGCCCCTTATAACCGAGAAAAGCCTTCTGACTTATCTTTAGCTTTTCGGCATGTGGGTATTTATGCATACTCTGTAGCTTCTTTAAAGGAATTTTGTAGCCATTCAGAATCTCCGTTGGAGCAATACGAAAAGTTGGAGCAGCTGAGAGCTACAAGTAATGGAATGTCAATAGGTAGTGTTATTTATGATGGCGATATCCCTCATGGGATAGATACTGAAGAAGATTATCAAGAAATAAAAGAATTAATGGAGCGAGAAAAAAAATAATGGATTTCAAGTCAATTCAAATAGCTAAAGAAGTGATTCAAACAGAGATTGATGGCTTAGTATATATGTCTTCTTTATTGGATGATAGCTTTGCTAAAGCCGTTAATAAAATTATTAGCACTTCTGGTCGAACAATTATTTGTGGGATGGGGAAATCAGGCATTATAGGAAAAAAAATTGCCGCTTCCTTTGCAAGCACAGGGACACCTAGTTTTTTTATGCACCCAGGAGAGGCTTTTCACGGTGATCTTGGAATGGTTAAACATAAAGATATTTTTATAGCTATTTCAAATTCAGGTGAAACTGATGAAGTTTTAAAATTACTACCTTTTTTGAAAGATAATGGGAACTTTATCATTGCGATAACAGGAAATGTAAATTCAACGTTAGCTCAAAATTCACATTGCCACCTTGATATAGCTGTACCTAAAGAAGCTTGTCCTCTTCAATTAGCCCCTACTTCATCTACTACTGCAACCCTAGTGATGGGAGATGCATTGACCGTTGCTTTAATGGATGCTAGAGATTTCAAGCCTGAAAATTTCGCTCGCTTTCATCCTGGTGGGAATTTAGGGCGAAGGCTTTTAAGTAAGGTTGCTGATGAAATGTATACTGAATCCCTTCCTGTTATCTCTCCAAATAGTTCATTTATTGAAGTAGTTCACTCAATAGGTAAAGGTAAGCTAGGTATTGCAATTGTTGAATTTTCAAATCATTTTGGAATTATTACTGATGGCGACATCAGAAGAACTATGGATTGCAAATACAAAGCTGCTTTTGATTTACAAGCATCTGATATAGCAACTCATAATCCATTAAGTGTTTTAGTATCGAGTAGGGTTCATGAGGCTATAAGCGTCATGGAGTCCAAGAAGGTTAATACTCTTTTAGTGATGGATGGTGAAAACTTAGTTGGCGTTATTAAAAAGTAGTTTCAATTTTTAAGTTGTTTATTCAATCACATATTTATATAGCTCTAATTAAAAGCTTTAGATATCATATGAAGTAATCAATAATAATCTGGATTGTTGATTAGACTTAGTTCAACAAAATAGTTTTATTTGTTCGAGTTATAAGACTTTAGATAATATGGTCATTTAGGTTCAGATAAGTAGTTATACAGTTAAAATTTAGAGTTGCGAGATGATATGATAATCGACCTTTTATTTACCTTTTTCTTGGCATTCGCCGTGTTATTTTTTATGCGTAAGGTTGCACGTAGGGTTGGTTTAGTTGACAAGCCTTCAGGGCGAAAAATGCATACGGGTAATGTGCCACTAGTAGGTGGTGTAGCAATTTGTATAACTATAGTTAACTATATTTATACACATCCAAATATGATTAACCATGCAAACTTATACATGCTCTGTATTTGCGGGTTAACAGCTGTAGGCGCATTAGACGACCGTTTTGATTTAAGCGTAAAAATACGCATGTTAGTTCAGGCATTAATATCCGTAGCTATGATTTACTTTGCTAATGCAGAACTACATACATTGGGGAATTTACTTGGTTTTGGCGCTATTGAGCTTGACATGTTTGGTGGTTTTATAACTGTACTTGCTGTTATTGGCTGTATTAATGCGTTTAATATGGTTGATGGTATTGATGGACTACTAGGTGGTTTGTCAATAGTTACTTTTGCGAGTATTGGTATACTACTCTTGCTTGCTGGTGAGCAAAGCCTAAGTTATCTTTGTTTGCTACTGGTTGTATGTATGTTGCCATACATAATGATGAATTTGGGTTTAGCTGGTCGTAAAAGAAAAGTATTTATGGGCGATGCTGGCAGCATGATGATTGGTTTTACAGTTATTTGGTTGCTTATTGGTGCAAGCCAAACGGCTGGTAATCCGATGATTCGACCTGTTACAGCGTTATGGCTTATTGCGGCACCGTTAATGGATATGGTGGCAATTATGGTGCGCCGTGTTAAACAAGGTAAGTCGCCATTTAAGCCAGATCGTGAGCATTTACATCACATATGTCAACGTTTAGGTTTTTCACCTTTACAAACATTATCTCTAATCTGTTTTATAGCAACAATTTTTGCAACTGTTGGTATAGTTGGTGAGATTTTATTGGTGCCTGAGTACATTATGTTTTATGGGTTTATTATAATTTTTACTCTTTACTTGGTATTTTTAATCAATTATTGTACGGTTATGAATTACTTTAGGCGTAAATTAGATTTGCCTGAAAAAAAATATTCCTCAACAAATTGATGAGAACATTAGAACTCATGCTTATATTAGTTATTTACAATAGTTTTGTGGGCTCATCTAGAAAGTTATAACTATATAATTGATGTAAGTACGTATCAAAAAGAGATGAAATTTTCTCTTTAGTGCTTGATTCATAAAAAATATATGTTTACTCACGCTATTAATTTTTAGCAGTCAACTTAATAGCGTGGCTTTATGGATTAACCTATAAATTGTTAGCGCTAGTATCAAGTGGTTCAAGGTTTTTTATTAAATCGTCCACTGCTTTCATTTGAGTTAAATAACCTTCTAGCTTATCAAGTGCAAGGGCGCAAGGGCCGTCGCACTTTGCTTCATTAGGGTTAGGGTGTGCTTCAATAAATAGTCCAGCAATTCCTAACGCCATACCACTTCTAGCTAATTCAGCTGCTTGTGCTCGACGACCATCGGCAGAGTCAATACGTCCTCCGGGGCGTTGTAATGCATGTGTTGCATCAAAAATCACAGGTGCCATACTTTTCATATCATCCATGCCAAGCATATCAACTACAAGATTATTATATCCAAAACTTGAACCGCGTTCACATAACGCTATATTGTTATTGCCTGCCTCATTAAATTTAGTAATGATATGACGCATCTCGTGTGGAGCTAGGAACTGTGGTTTTTTTACGTTTATGATGGCTCCAGTTTTAGCCATCGCAATGACTAGGTCCGTTTGGCGTGCTAAAAATGCAGGTAGTTGAATAACATCAACTATCTCTGCTACAGGAGCTGCTTGATATGGTTCGTGTACATCTGTAATCAATGGAATATTAAAAGTTTTCTTTATCTCTTCAAAGATTTTTAAACCTTCTTCCATGCCTGGGCCTCTATAAGAGTTGATTGATGAACGGTTTGCTTTATCAAATGAGGCTTTAAATATATAAGGAATATTTAATTTATTTGTTACTTCTACATAACGCTCAGCAACGCGCATTGCTAAATCACGAGATTCTAATACGTTGACTCCACCAAACAGTACAAACGGAGTATTATTGGATAATTCAATATTATCGATTTTTATAGCTAGATTATTCATTTATTTCCTTTAGGCGTTAACTCATTCTGCATTTCTTGAGGTATGAAATTTACTTTTGTATTATGCTTTAGATTCGTATTTAGTTTAACTAAACTATTTTCAGTTTGTATATAATTTATTTTTTAAGCAGAAAAAATAAATTATTATCACAGCTATATTCTGTTGGCTTATTATAAGTTGAAGGCAAGTGTATTTATTCAGGTTGTATATATTTAGCTATGCTACTTTTGTAAGTAAATGTACTCATTCAAATTAAAGGACTACCTGTGAAAGCTGTAATTCCTGTTGCCGGTTTAGGTACCCGTATGTTGCCAATGACTAAGGCAATCCCTAAAGAAATGCTCCCCTTGGTTGATAAACCGCTTATTCAATACATTGTAAATGAATGTGTAGCTGCGGGTATTAAAGAAATTGTACTCGTAACACATAGCTCTAAAAATGCCATTGAAAACCACTTTGATACCAGTTTTGAACTAGAGGCCACGCTAGAAAAGCGGGTTAAGCGCGCTTTACTTGAAGAAGTACGCTCTATTTGCCCTGCAGATGTGACTATTATGCATGTGCGCCAAGGTGAAGCTAAAGGCTTAGGACACGCTATTTTATGCGCCAAGCCAATTGTGGGTGATGACGACTTTGTAGTGGTGCTACCTGATGTAATCCTCGATGCTTATACGGCAGATCAAAAAACTGAAAATTTAGCAGCGATGATTGCTCGTTTCGAGCAAACGAAAGCCAGTCAAATTATGCTAGAACCGGTTGCTATTGAAGATGTAAGCAAATACGGTATTGCTGATATTAATGGTGTAAAGCTAACTGCTGGTGAAAGTGCAGTAATTAAAAGAATGGTTGAAAAACCAGCCGCAGATGTTGCTCCTTCAAACCTAGCCGTTGTTGGTCGTTATGTTTTAAGTAAAAATATTTGGCCATTACTCGCTAAAACCCATGTAGGCGCAGGCGGTGAAATACAGCTTACAGACGCGATTGATGCATTATTGGCTATTGATACGGTAGAAGCGTTTCATATGAGTGGCCGCTCACACGACTGTGGCGATAAGCTCGGTTATTTAAAAGCGATTGTAGAATACAGCATGCGAGATAAGAGCTTAGGCGATGAGTTTACTGAGCATATGAAAAAGTTGGTTAAAGGGTAACGGGCGACGGGCATCGGGTAACGAGCTATGAGCGACGGGGTATGGGCATCGAGCCTAGAACCTCGAACCTCGAACCTCGAACCTCGAACTTATCCCTTCCCAATCTCAACCTTTACATCTTCCCCCAACACTTCCCTATATTTTGCTGCGAGTGCATTTTTAGCGTCATCATCGCCGTGGACTATTTTTATATGGCGGGGCTTTTTGCGCATACCGGTTACAAATTTAATTAAACCAGTTTGATCTGCATGGGCGCTGTAGCCGCTTATAGTGTGTATTTTTGCGTTAATATTAATGCGGGTATTATTAATAAATACATAGCCATTTTTTGGGCCATAGGTTTGTATATCACGACCTAATGTACCTCGGCCTTGGTAACCTACAAAGAGTACGTCGGTGGTTTCATCTGTTAAAAATCGCTCTAGATAGTTTACTATTCGTCCGCCGCTGCACATACCGCTTGCAGCTAGAATAATAGCGGGGGTTTGACGGGTCGCTAAGTAATTTATTAACGCTAAGTGCTCACTATGGGTGTTTATTGTAGTGAGGTTTTCAAAGTCGAGAGGGTGGCGGCCTTTGGCTACTTTTTGTTTAGCTTCTTCATCCCATAAATATTTAAATTTTCGATACTGCTGAGTAAAGTTAGCCGCCATGGGGGAGTCGAGTATTACTTGTATTGTGCGCCAAGGTGAGTTTTTAGTTGAAGCATGAATTAGTTGTTCAAGTTCGTATAACAGCTCTTGTGTACGGCCTATACTAAATGCAGGCACAAGCACGATACCGTTGTCGGCAACTGCGCGCTCAATCACGGTTTTTAATGTTTGCGTACGCTGCTTTCGTCCTTGATGGTTTTTATCACCATAGGTTGACTCAATAACTAAAGTATCTGCTTTATAAGGCGCCTTAGGTGCGCGTAGTAAAGGTGTATAGGGCGCCCCTAAATCACCTGAAAATACGACCCGATGACTGTTTTTAGCTTTACGAGTTGGTATGCTTATATCTATTTCAACATAAGCCGAGCCTAAAATATGCCCTGCTCGTTGTAGTCGGGCTTTGGCTATGTGTTCACCTTTGCAAGGTAGCTCAAACCAGGTTTTAAAATCAACTTCAATAATTTGCTGTTTAAGTAACTTTAGGCAGGTATCTATTATTTTTTGATCGCGCGTGACGCCCACTTTTAATGCATCTTCAATTACTAACGGCAGTAAGCTTGCTGATGCAATAGAGGTAAATATGGGCCCTTTAAAGCCAGCCATTAACAAGTAGGGAATCCGCCCAACATGATCAATATGGCAATGGGTAACGATCAACGCGCGAACTGTGTATATATTAAATTCAATATTAAGATCATCAACAGAATCTTCACCCTGGAATAGTCCGCAGTCAATTAGAAAAGAGCTTTGGTCGTTTATTATCAGCTGGTGGCATGAGCCTGTTACGCCATTTACCGCTCCGTGGTGAAGTATTTGCATTTTATGTCCTTATGTTTTGGCTGCGGGCCTTTGGTTACGGCTCGAAGCTCGAATCCTAGCGCTTAGAGCCTAAGCCTTTATTTTATAGGTAAATATAGCAGGTATTTTAATGTCGGAGGGGCTTTATACGTAACGGACGGGCCACGAGCGGCGGGCAGAGGGCCTAGTACCTATCACTTCGAACCTAAACCCTAATACTGACGCGGGGTGAACCCGCTGCTACAGGCATAAAAAAACCTTGCGATATTAACCGCAAGGTTTTTAAATTTCTCGAACCTCGAACCTCGAACCTCGAACCTCGAACCTCGAACCTCGAACCTCGAACCTCGAACCTCGAACCTAGCTCTTAAAAGCGTCTTGCAGTGGTGGCACTACTTGCTTTTTACGACTTAATACGCCGTCTAGCCATACTTTACCGTCTTCAGGTTTTTCACCATAGGCTTGCTCAACTAGGCTAGCATCGTCTGATGCAATTAGCATTTGTGAGCCTTCTTTCATAATGTCGGTCAGAAGTAAAAATACCGAGTGACGACCGCCTTCTTCTTTAAGCTTCGCGATGTCGGCTTCAAGGTCGGCTTTAATCTCGTCAAATACCGCAAGGTCAATAACTTCTAACTGACCAATACCAACAAGGTTACCGTTCATGTTAAAGTCTTTAAAGTCACGCATTACTAAGTCACGTACTGGCGTATCTTCAACGGCTGATTTAACGCGGAACATGTCCATGCCCAGTTCTTTAAAGTCTTCAATGCCTGCAATTTCTGCAAGCGCTTCAACACATTTAATATCGGCAGTAGTACAGGTTGGTGACTTAAAAATAACCGTGTCGCTTAAAATGGCGCAAAGCATAATGCCGGCAATGTCTTTAGGGATCTCAACGTTGTAGAAGTCATACATCATTTTAATAATGGTGTTAGAACAACCGACAGGGCGGATCCAACACTCAAGCGGTGTCGATGAGGTTAAATCACCTAGCTTGTGATGATCTACCACGCCAACAACGCGAGCCTGATCAATATCATCAGGCGCTTGGGTTTTTTCTGTGTGGTCTACAATATAAACGTCTTCGCCAGCGTAGCTAAGTTTTAGCTCAGGTGCTTCAAAACCGAATTTATCTAAAATAAATTGTGTTTCTGGTGAAACTTCACCTAAGCGAGTTGGGATTGCTGGTTCATCAATTTGGTTTTTTAAATAAGCCAGTGCAATTGCACCACATATTGAATCTGAATCTGGGATTTTATGGCCCACTACATACATTGACATGACTAAACTCCTTAAAATTTGCCGATATTCTAGCAAAGTCTTTGGGTTTTAACATATAGACAGTGTAATTAAGTTTTGGTTACACTTTAAATCGATATTATTAATTGGAAGACCCACATGCAACTCGGCCGAAAAGGTTGGAACAATGTTATTATTTTTTCGATGTTGATTATGATCTTCTTTTTAAATGGACTGCATAAAAACATAGGGAATGATGAAACACAGGCGCAACTGCAGCCACTACTTCCTCCTCAAAGTTTTGTATTAACACTTAAATTTATCGACCAAAAAATTGAGCGTATTGGCACTAGTTGGCGTACTACTGCTTTGCAAAAAAATGCACCGCTTAGTTGGCAAGGCTCAGAGCAGCAACTTAGTGAGCTAGTTTATTTATGGCAAAATACCGCGCTGATGACGACTACCACACCTGATGCGCTTGATATGAATAAGCCACTATCGGTAGCCACGCTTGAACTCGCCGGTGAGCCCCTACCTTGGGTGTACTTACTATTTGAGGCGAATGGTCAGTATTATTTATTCGATAAAACCAGTCAGCGATTATTGTTGCTAGATTTAACCACTGCAACACAATTATTTCCAAGTTTTACCTTTTCATAAGTGAGTATTATTAATGCCTGAATTACCAGAAGTAGAAGTTAGCCGTATGGGCATTACCCCCCATGTGCTAAACCAAGTTGTGACTAAGGTAAATATTCATAATGGCAGTATGCGCTGGCCTGTGCCAGATGAGGTGTATCAACTTGAGGGGTTAGTGGTTAGCAGTATTGAACGCCGTGCAAAATATTTATTATTAGAGTGCGAGCTAGGCTCGGCTATATTGCATTTAGGTATGTCGGGTAACTTGCGGGTTGTGAACGCCAATGAGCCACTTAAAAAGCATGACCATGTTGAGTTTATTTTAGCGAATAATAAGGCGCTGCGTTTAAACGATCCACGTCGCTTTGGTTGCTGTTTATGGCAAGCACCCAATGAAGAGCATAAGTTACTTGCTAAATTAGGCCCCGAGCCACTCACCGATGACTTTTTTGCTAAACGTGTTTATGAGCAATCTCGTAATAAAAAAGTGCCTGTTAAACAGTTTATTATGAATAACGCCGTGGTGGTGGGGGTTGGTAATATTTACGCTAACGAATCATTATTTAAAGCAGGTATCGATCCGCGAAAAGAAGCAGGTAAGGTAAGCCTTAAACGCTACCAAGCATTAATCCCAATTATAAAAGACACCCTAGCCGCAGCAATTACTCAAGGCGGCACAACGTTGAAAGACTTTGCCCAAAGTGACGGTAAGCCAGGCTACTTTGCGCAACAGCTATTAGTGTATGGCCGAAAGGGCCAGCCTTGTGTAAATTGCGAGAGCGAACTAACCGAAATTCGCCTAGGTCAACGCAGCACCGTTTTTTGTGAGGTGTGTCAGAAGTAATAAAGGTAAAGAGTAAAGTTCTCGGACGACGGGTAACGGGCCTCGAAGCTCGTACCTCGCCCCCCGTAGCCCGACACTCGAGCCTAAAACTTTTTGTGGAAAAAACAACCGACCGGTAGCAATGTAGTTTAAGTGCTGGTATACTCCCGCGTCTGCCACGTTGCGTTCTATGTCCTCATATAGTTTAGCCACTTGTGAGCGGCGAAAAAGTCTAAAACTCGAAGGGGTTGTAGCATACTTAGAGCGGTAGTTAATAATAACTACCTGTGGTTTTAATTGAAAAACATTGGATTTTTATAAATGAAAACGTTTGTTGCTAAACCAGAAACAGTAAAACGTGACTGGTACGTAGTTGACGCTGAAGATAAAACTTTAGGTCGCATCGCTACTGAAATCGCTCATCGCCTACGCGGTAAGCACAAAGCTGAGTACACACCACACGTAGATACTGGTGATTACATCATCGTTATCAACGCTGAGAAAGTTACTGTTACTGGTAACAAATTCAAAGATAAAGTGTACTACGCTCACTCTGGTTTCCCAGGTGGTCTTAAGTCTACTACTTTTGATAAACTTCAAGCTGCAAAGCCTGAAATGATCATCGAAAAAGCTGTTAAAGGCATGTTGCCACGTGGTCCTTTAGGCCGCGCTATGTTCCGCAAACTTAAAGTTTACGCGGGTACTGAGCATAACCATGCTGCACAACAGCCTCAGGTTCTAGACATTTAAGGAGCACTATCATGGCAAATCAATACTACGGTACAGGTCGTCGTAAAAGTTCAAGTGCTCGCGTATTCTTACGCCCAGGCACTGGTAACATCGTAATCAACAAGCGCTCTTTAGAAGAGTACTTTGGTCGCGAAACAGCACGCATGGTTGTTCGTCAAGCTCTTGAGCTTGTAGACATGACTGAAAAATTTGACCTTCACATCACCGTTGCCGGTGGTGGTACTACTGGTCAAGCTGGTGCTATCCGTCACGGTATCACTCGTGCACTTATGGAGTTTGACGAGTCACTACGTCCACAACTTCGTAAAGCAGGTTTCGTTACTCGTGATGCACGTAAAGTTGAACGTAAGAAAGTGGGTCTTAAGAAAGCGCGTAAGCGTCCACAGTTCTCAAAACGTTAATTTTTACGTTATCAAGAATTCAAAAACCCAGCTTATGCTGGGTTTTTTGTTTTGTAGCTATAAGATTTTGCTTCAAGGTTCAAGGTTCAAGGTTCAAGGTTCAAGGTTCGAGCTATAAATTTGATCTAAGCTTTGTGTCTTTCTTATTTTACAGTTATAAGTTAAGCATGTTTCAGCTGACTGGTTATGTTATGAGGTTTGAAGATTTAAGGGTATGGCAACGTTCAGCCGATTTAGCTTGCGAGATTTATTTACATTTTAAGCAGAGCAAAGAGTTTGGTTTAAAAGATCAAATAACACGATCTGCACTTTCAATTTCTTCAAATATAGCAGAGGGTTATGAACGAATAACTCCTAAAGATTATATTCGATTTTTATCATACTCTAAGGGGAGTTGTGGAGAATTACGCTCTCAAATTTACATTGCACTAAAAATAGGTGAAGTTGATACGACAAAGGCTAGTGAATGGATTGAGGAGACTCGTGAACTTTCCCGTATGATTTCAGCATTGATGAAATCAATCGATGCTTGGGATTAAGAGGTTCAAAATTAAATATTCATTCAAAAATATATGAGTATGTTTGACCTTTGGCCTTTGACCTTTGACCTTTAACCTTTAACCTTTAACCTTTAACCTTTAATTCTCCCCTTACGACTAATGTCGACATTAGCTTGATCAGAATCGGCAAAGCATGCGTATTTATTGAACGAAAGCTTAAAAATGACCGACTAACGCAAAAAAAGTTAAATAATTATCGCAATTAGTTTAAATCCATCAGTTAATTGGTGAATTTTTTTGCTACAATTGGCGGGCAAATAAAGTGAATGAGTTTAATGTCGCCAAATTCAGTTGTTACTGTACTTAGTTGGTGAGATTGTACTTGTTTACAAATTGTTTTTACGGAAGCGATACTATAGTCATTTGGTTTCATACTCGAGCTTACTTAATCAACTATTTGAGCAAGTCAGGTTTATTCGAGCAGGAGGCTGTGAATAACCTTGTTTTAAGCAAGGGTTTTAATTATGATCGTTTCTCTTTTAAAATTCGAAAAATTAACCTGCTGTAACTGATGTTCTCAATATAGCAAGTGTTGAGAATCATAGTGGAGATAAGTGGATGAGCAATGCGCCTGTAGACAATGGCCGACGTCGCTTTTTAACCATAGCTACCTCTGTTGTTGGTGGTGTTGGTGCGGCTGGGGCTGCTGTTCCTTTTATTGCGTCTTGGAATCCAAGTGAGCGAGCTAAATCTGCAGGTGCGCCTGTAGAAGTAGATATCAGCAAACTTGAGCCAGGACAATTAATACGTGTCGAGTGGCGTGGTAAACCTGTATGGGTTGTATCACGGACCCCAAAAATGCTTGAGCAGATGAAAGAACATGAAGGTCAACTTCGTGATCCGCAATCGCAAGAGCCACAACAATTAGAATCATCAACCAATGATTTCCGTTCATTACGCCCAGAGATTTTTGTCGCTGTAGGTATTTGTACGCATTTGGGTTGTTCACCTAGCTTTTTACAAGGTGGCTTTGGTGAGAAAGTGGAAGGGACTGATGACGGTTTTTACTGTCCATGTCACGGTTCTAAGTTTGATATGGCTGGCCGTGTATTCCAATCGGTACCTGCACCATTAAATTTAGAAATTCCACCATATACTTTTCTTGATGAGACCACTATTTTAGTGGGCGAAGAACAAGGGGTGGCCTAATGTTTGGTAAAATTGTTGAGTGGATAGACGACCGTATCCCAATGACACGTGTTTGGAACATGCACATTGCACAGTATCCAGCACCGAAAAACTTTAACTTCTGGTACTTCTTCGGCTCTCTAGCTATGTTAGTACTAGTAAACCAAATACTTACAGGTATTTGGTTAACGATGAACTATGTACCATCTGCTGAAGGTGCATTTGCATCAGTAGAATACATCATGCGTGATGTAGAGTACGGTTGGTTATTACGTTATTTGCATTCAACGGGTGCATCTGCGTTTTTCATCGTTGTTTACATGCACATGTTCCGTGGCATGATCTACGGTTCTTACCAAAAACCACGTGAATTACTGTGGTTATTCGGTATGTTCATTTTCTTAGCCCTAATGGCTGAAGCATTCATGGGTTACTTATTACCATGGGGCCAAATGTCGTTCTGGGGTGCACAGGTAATCATTTCATTATTCGGGGCAATCCCGGTTATTGGTGATGACTTAACACTGTGGATCCGTGGTGACTATGTAATTTCAGGTGCGACGCTTAACCGCTTCTTTGCATTACACGTAATTGCACTGCCATTGGTTATTGTTATCTTAGTATTTTTACACATTGTTGCACTACACGAAGTGGGTTCTAATAACCCAGACGGTATTGATAACAAACGTAAAAAAGGAACTGTGGCTGAAGAAGACAAGCCTAAATTTAAGTTCCATGAATACTACACTGACAAAAAAGACATTATTGATGCGATTCCGTTCCACCCTTATTACACAGTAAAAGATATTGTGGGCGTGGTTGGTTTCTTAATCTTGTTCTGCTGGGTTGTGTTCTTTATGCCTGCTATGGGTGGCTTCTTCTTAGAAGCGCCAAACTTTGAAGCAGCTAACCCACTTAAAACACCAGAGCATATTTTCCCTGTTTGGTACTTCACGCCATTCTATGCAATCTTACGTGCAATCCCTGACAAACTAATGGGTGTTGCTGCAATGGGTGCATCAATTGTCGTGCTAGCATTATTACCTTGGATTGACCGTGGTTCGGTTCGTTCAGTTCGTTACCGTTGTGGTTTCCACAAATGGAACATTGCAGGTTTTGTTGTTACTTTCGTTCTTTTAGGTTGGGTTGGTGCTACACCACAAACTGATTTTAAAACGATTGTTTCGCAAGTTTGTACTGTGACTTACTTTATGTTCTTCGTACTGTTATTCGTTTACAGTAAGAATGAAAAAACTAAGCCATTGCCTGAGAGGTTAACGAAATGATGAAAAAGCTATTAATAGGTTTATTTGCTTTATCAGTAAACGTGTTACCTGCAATGGCGGCAGGCCCGTCAGTTCCTCTAATGGAAGCGGGTAACGATATATCTGATCAACCTTCTTTGCAGCGTGGCGCAAAGTTGTTCATGAACTACTGTCTTGGTTGTCACCAAATGCAGTATCAACGTTATGAGCGTACTTTCCGTGACATTGGTATTCCAACAGAGATTGGTCAAGAGCAACTTATTTTTGATGGTTCAAAAGTGGGTGGCCATATCCTTAACGCGATGGCAAAAGAAGATGCTGCAAAATGGTTTGGTGCGGCTCCGCCGGATCTAACTAACGTTGCGCGTGTGCGTGGCAGCGATTGGATTTACACCTATTTAAAATCGTTTTACAAAGATGAATCTCGTCCGTTTGGCGTAAATAATACGTTATTCCCATCGGTGGGTATGCCACATGTTCTTCAAGAGTTGCAAGGTGTTCCTACTGCAATTACTGAAGAAGTAACAGTAGATGGTAAAACAACCACTCATATTACTGGTACAAAAACAGATGGTACGGGCGAATTAAGTGTAGATGAATATGACCAAGCAGTTCGTGATTTAACGAATTTCCTAGAGTATGTAGGTGAACCTACACGTCTCGAATCGGAAGCGCTAGGTATTAAGGTAATCGGATTTTTAATTATCCTATTTATCTTGGCATTTATGCTGAAGAAAGAATACTGGAGAGATGTTCATTAAGTTTGAACATATTTAAAGGTAATTTTGCAATAGGGGCTTAAGCCCCTATTGCTGTTTTAGTTATTTAATGGAGGTAGGCATGGCCGTAGCTGCCAATAAGCGCCCTGTAATGACCCTTTTTTCTGGTGCTAACTGTATGTATAGCCACCAAGTACGCATTGTACTTGCTGAAAAAGGTGTAAGTGTAGATATTCATATGGCTGAAAAGGATAACCTGCCAGAAGCACTTCACGAAATTAACCCTTACGGCACAGTGCCAACACTGATTGACCGTGAGCTTGGTTTATATCAGGCAAACATCATCATGGAATACCTTGATGAACGTTTTCCTCATCCTCCACTAATGCCTGTATATCCGGTCATGCGTGGTCGTAGTCGATTAATGATGCACCGTATTGATACTGATTGGTACAGCCTAGCTGAAAAAATCATTAACAACACATCTGATGCCGCGCAAGCTCGTAAAGAGCTGACAGAAGCATTACTTGCAATAGCACCAATCTTTAGTGAAGCGCCTTACTTTATGAGTGAAGAGTTTAGCTTAGTTGATTGTTACTTAGCACCACTATTATGGCGTTTACCAGAGTTTGGTATTGAGCTTAATGGTGCAGGCTCTAAAGAACTTAAAGAGTATATGATCCGTTTATTTGAACGTGAATCATTCCAAGCTTCTTTAACTGAAGCAGAGCGTGAGATCCGTTTATAATGACTTCTAATCGTCCTTATTTACTACGCGCTTTTTTTGATTGGATTGTTGATAACGAATGCACGCCACACTTAGTGGTTAATGCTGACTTTCCTGCAGTGCAAGTGCCAACACAGTTTGTCCAAGATGGTCAAATTGTATTGAACATAAGCCCTTCGGCGGTTACGCAGTTTTCGTTAGATAATACTCAGCTTAGCTTTAACGCGCGCTTTGGCGGTCAGCCAATGCAAGTGTACGTGCCTTTAGGGGCTGTACTTGCAATATATGCACGTGAAAATGGCGAAGGCACAGTCTTTACTGCAGATGAGTTTTTAGAGGACGAAGACGATTTTGCTCCAGAGCTTGAAAGTGTCGATTCATCACCTGAAATAGTTGATGAAACGCCAGCTCCCAAGCCTGAAAAGAAAAAAGGCTCACATTTACGCGTTATAAAATAGCCCATAAATGTTAGAAAAAAAACCGCTTAAGAAGCGGTTTTTTTATGTCTGTATGAAAATATTAGGTTAAAGGTTAAAGGTTAAAGATTAGAAAGGCTCACGGGCGGCGAGAGGCGGGTTAAGATTGATTGGTGCAGCAGCGGGTTTACACCGCGTCTGGTCTAAAGTGAAGAGCAGGTTTTAGGTATTAGGTCTAGGTGTTAGGTAGAGATTAAGCCAAGCAGGGTGCTTGGGTTCACGGCAGTGGGCAGCGGGCTGCGAGAAGCGAGCAACGGGCCTAGAGACTCGAATTAATCAGTTAGGCTAATGGTTACTGTTTTCTCATTTACTCCTCATTCACTTCTCTTTGTGTATATGGTTTTTTAAGCGGGTTTATTGCCTACAGGTATAAAAAACCTTGCGATGTTAACCGCAAGGTTTTTAAATTTCTCGAACCTCGAACCTCGGACTTTTACAAATACTCAAACACTTTAACTACCCGCTCTACGCCAGAGATGTTGCGAGCTATATTAACGGCTTGGTTTGCTTCAGCGTCAGATACTAGCCCCATTAAGTATACTTCGGCATTTTCAGTCACTACTTTTATATTATTACTGCTGATATTTTCAGCCGCTAGAAGCTGCGCTTTTACTTTTGAGGTTAACCATGAATCGTGTGTTTGCGTGGTGATACCAATATTAGAGCCAATGCGAAGTTGGTTATGAATTTTGCGGATACCAGATAGGTTCTCAATGGTTTTAAACGCTTGGTTTTTCATTTCTTGGTTAGGCACTTGTCCTACCATTAAAACCACGCCATTTACGCTTATAACGCTGATATGAGCAAACTTGTTAAGGCGTTCATCTTCACTAATAGCAATGCTGGCTTTTATTTCAATGTTGTTGTCGTCTATTTGCGAGCCAATGGTTCGTCTATCGTTAGCGGCAGTAACAGCACTGGCTGTACCGGCGACCACAGCAGCGGCACAGCCTTGTAATAATATAACAGTGCCTAAAATAATTAGGGAGCGTTTAAACATAATTTTCGTCCTGAGGGAAAAGGGTTAAATCCACCAACTCACTTAAACAGTGAAGGTTCACTAAATGCGATTCAATAATGCGACTCGGGCGTTTAGACGGCGTACGAATTTCTACATCGTTATGGCCAAGCAAGCCAACGAGTTCGCCGCCATCATCGCCTACCATTACTATGACCTTCATATCTTTGGTAAGTGCCGCTTCTACTGCAGAAATTATGTGTTTTTCATTACCATTAATGGCAAGTACCAATAATAAGTCACCTTGCTGAGCAAAGGCACGAACTTGGCGTGCAAATGTATCGTGGTCATCTATTTGATTGCCTTGGCCCAAGTTAATATTTTCTTGTGAGAGAGCGATTGCAGGTAAGCAGGGACGTTCTGTTTCGTAAAAATTAACCAGTACGCCTGCCATGTGTTGTGCCAGCATATGGCAGTTTGCAGTACCGCAACAGATCAATTTATTCCCATTGATCAGGCTTTGTGCAATGGTAAATGCCGCTGATTCTAACGCGCTTGGCAACACTTCGCCTGCAGCTATTTGAACTTGAATACTTTCTTTAAAAATTTCTTTAATTGTATCTTGCATGGGTTACCAACAATTTATCTCTAATTCTGTGTGAGCTCACACCGGCTTTATTAAAAGGTGATTATTTTAGGCGTAAGCTAATGTTTAACTGTATGCTCAACATGAAGCTGTTGTAATCGTCTTATTTTTATACATCAGACATTAAAATACGTTTTTCAGCCAGTTAATATGTAATGACGGTTCGCCTGTTATAGCTACGTAATCAATACGTAATGGCTGGTTTTTTAAGTTTTTAGCACCAAGGTAATGATAAATAGTGCGCTTTAACTTAGCTTGCTTTTGCGGGCTTAGCGCATAATTAGCGCCGCCTTTTATGTTATTTTTACGAAACTTAACTTCAACAAACACTAAGGTGTCACCGTCTTTCATAATGACATCAAGTTCGCCGTAGGGGCAGTAGTAATTCCGCTCAATCGCTTTTAAACCTTGCGCTTCTAAATACTTTTGCGCTTGGCGCTCATAATACTGGCCTTTTTCACGACTATTTTGCCACAGCTGTTTAAACCACGACATGCTAACCCCTTAGTTAATAATGGTTATGCCATCGTTTGCCGACTGCATAAATAGCGGCACAGGGCGTTGTGTTTTTAATTCCACAGGTTTTATACGGCGATTGCTGTACTGCGCCCATTGCAGTGATCGTTCAATATCACCGGCACTATTAATGGATAATTTACCGCTTAAGCCTGAAAAGTATTTATCGGGTGTAATGCTCAGCTGTCTAATATCATTCAGCATGGCGACGGCATCATAGGCCATGGCAAATAAACGTTGGCTAATATCAGCCTGTTCAGGCCATAAATCATTATATTGCTTACGTAGATTATGCTGCGTAATTTGTGAGTCTAACATCCAAGGAAGTTCGGTAAAGTAAAGCCCATCTAAATCGCCTTTGTCAGTGGTATCTATTTGCTTACTATGACTTTTAGAGCTGGCGTAAATAGGGATTCTGTCGGCAAAGGTGCTTACGTTAACATCCAGATAAGGTTTAATTAATCGGGTCTCTATGGCGTCACCTAATATATAAATTGCATCAATATCGCCACGTGAACGGGTTTCACTTTCTACTTCTTTATTAAAAAGTGTTTTAACCGATTTAATACGCTCTTTTGATTTATCAACTTCTAGCAAGCTGGTAATGGTATTGGGCATATCTTTATTGTCGTTGTAAAAGCCAACTTGTGTGGTTGTTTCACTATAGCGTTGCCATTGCAGGTTAAAGTAGTCAATTAAGCGCTGACCATTGGTATTATTTGGCGCTAGCAACATAGGTTTTTGATAACCTTGCGCTAAAAAATGCTCTAGAGTTTGTTGTACTTCATGCTCAGGATTAAGCGCAAAAAAGTAGTGTTGCAGAGAGGTTCGTTCGCCATCAAAGGTATTTAAATGTAATGTGGGTATATCGAGTAATGTATTGGTATTAGCGAGCTTATCTATATTGGCTTTTAATAGCGGGCCAATAACAAAGTCCGGTTGTAATTGTGTTATCTGTGCACCCAACGCTTCGGTCTCGGTATTTTCATCAATAAACAGCGTTTCGCTAATCTCTTTTTTATCAAGCGCAGCCAGTATGCCTGCTTTTAATGCATCCCCTAAGCGCTTGTTAGCACCTGACTGAGGTAATAGCACAACTAAGCGTTCAATATTTAGTGGTGCTAATTCATTGGCGTAGGTATCTTGTTTTGGTAGAACATTGGTACCAGGGTGCCCAAGGTAACGGCGGCGCCAATTATTAATCGCTTGGTCTAAATCAACAGAGCTGTTGGCATAAACCTGATGATACAAAGCTAAGTTAACCCAGCCTTGTTGAATAACCGAGCCACGGTTAAATCGCTCTAATGCATACGAAGAAAGCTGCTTTAAATTATGCCAAAGTGCGTCATTAAGTTTAGGGATAGAAATATTATTTTTTGCTACCGATTCAGAGGCAGCAAAAAAGTAAGGAGCTGCACGTTTTGGTAAGTCTTGCGACGCAAAAATGCTGGCAGTTAAAAATTGGTGCCAAGCAAAATGTTCAGGTTGCTTAAGTTGCCCCTCTAGCGTGTTTAGTACCTCAAGTGCTTGCTGATTTTTATTTTGCTCTTTTTGCGCAAAGGCAATGTATAAACGATTTTGAATTTGATCAACACTGGCGGTAAGTGCAAGTTCAGTGCATATTTTTTCGAGTAGTGGCCAGTTTTCTTCTGTAATTGCGCTATCACGAGCACTATAAAGTAGCTGGATTTTATCAGCGCCATAGCGGTTTTGCGCTAATTGGTAAATAGATTGCGCATTCAGTGCTTCATTTTTCAGCGTATTGGCACTGTTACTTAAGTTATCGCTGGTTTTAGTTGGTTTTTCGGTTGTGCTACACGCCGATAACCCTGACAATATAATTAATAGACTAACTAGTTTAAGTCGCACAATGATTTCCCATACGTTAACGCGATTTGCTTATATTACTGACTGACGCAGGAGACCTCAATGTTAAATGAGGAGAATTCACAGAAAATTGGCACTCTTTACGTTGTTGCCACCCCAATCGGCAATTATGACGACTTAAGTCAGCGTGCAATCGCGACATTATCGCAGGTTGACTTAATCGCGGCTGAAGACACTCGCCATACTGGTAAGCTACTTAGCCACTTTGGTATTAAGGCTAAAACCTTTGCGTTACATGACCATAATGAAAAGCAAAAAGCGCAGCAAATTATCGACCAACTTAATCAAGGGTTAAATATTGCATTAGTTTCTGATGCAGGCACACCCCTGATCAGTGATCCTGGTTATGCGGTGGTTAATTTATGTCGTGAGCAGGGCGCAAGTGTAACACCCGTGCCTGGTGCATGTGCTGCTATTACGGCGGTATGTTGTTCTGGGTTACCTACTGACCGTTTTCAATTTATTGGTTTTACACCTGCTAAAAGTAAAGCGCGCCAAGACTTTTTTATAGATGCGGTTAACTCAAGTATTACCAGTATTATGTATGAAAGTACCCACCGTATTATGGCAAGCCTTGACGATTTAGAAGCAGCGCTAGGTAGTGAGCAGCAGGTGGTATTTGCCAAAGAGCTCACTAAAACCTTTGAAACCTTTTTTAATGGCACAGTGAGTGAGTTAAAGCAGTTTTTAACTGACGATCCAACTAAACAACGCGGCGAAATAGTACTCATGTTGCCAGGGAAAGCTAAGGTAGTTGACGATATTCCACCAGAAGCTCGTAAAATGTTAGCGTTACTCGAAAACGAAATGCCAATGAAAAAAGCGTGTGGTGTAGTAGCCGAATACTTCGGCATGAAGAAAAACGCGTTGTATAAAACAATTATTGAAGAAAAACAGTAAATGTTTACTGCGTAGTGCGGTGCTCTCATGTATACTGCGCGCCGAGTTAGCCAAGATAATCGCTGCCTGTGACGAAAATGATCAGGGGGAGGAAAGTCCGGGCTCCACAGGGCAGAGTGCCAGTTAACGGCTGGGGGGCGTGAGCCCACGACAAGTGCAGCAGAGAGAAGACCGCCAATCTTCGGATTGGTAAGGGTGAAAGGGTGCGGTAAGAGCGCACCGGGCCGCTAGTAATAGTCGGTTGCAAGGTAAACTCCACTCGGAGCAAGACCAAATAGGGTTCCTTATGGCGTGGCCCACGTTGGAACCGGGTAGGTTGCTTGAGCCATAGAGCGATTTATGGCCTAGACGAATGATTATCACTTTCTTCGGAAAGGACAGAACCCGGCTTATATGGCTAACTCACTCATTCAATAAAAAAGCCCGCAGTTAACGCTGCGGGCTTTTTTGTGTTTGAGACAAGCTATCAGGTTCCAGACGGGAGGCGGGTTGCGGGCTTAAAACCTAAACTCGACGCGAGACTAACTATCGCCTTCAGGCATAAAAAAACTTGTAATGTTAACCGCAAGGCTTTTAAATTTCTCGAACCTCGAACCTATCTATATAATATTTTTACCCTGCTCCGGATCGCGCGATTCACCGGCTTGCTCGCGAATATCATCCGTATCACTGCTTACATCATCAATACTGTGTTCATGCTCTGTGTTTTTATGTTTTTGAGTATGTGGTTTCTCTTTAGTTTTTTCTGTTGTCTCTGTTTTAGCTTCGCTTGCTGTGGGGTAAATATCTTCACCTTGGCTATTGAGTAATACACGCTCTCTAGCATCGTCAGGCATACTTATATTATGTTGCGTAAAACTGTTAATTAACTCTCGCATTAGCTGTGAGGCTACTTTAACAATGCTGTATTGTTCGCCGTTGACCCAAAAGTAAACAGTAAAATTGATAGTGGCGGAGCCTAAGTTATCAACCAATACTTGGGGAGGTGGATCGCTAAGCACAGAGTTTTGATTTTTTATAACGCTAATAGCAAGACTTTGTGCGCCGCGAATGTCATTATCGTAGCCAATACCGATTGTGAAATGACCGCGCATCTTTGGATTAGCGGTTAAGTTTTTAATGGTATTTTTATACACAGTCGCATTGGGTATTTGAATATGATTGCCATCGTAGTCAACTAAAGTGGTTGCTCTTGCAGTTACTTTTTTAACAATACCTATTCTACCATCGACTTCTATTACATCATCAATTTTAAATGGACGTTGTACACTCAAAAGTAAACTGGCAATAAAGTTCTCAGCAATATCCCGAAAGGCAAACCCTAAAATAAGCCCTATTAACCCGGTGCCACTCATAATAGCGACCGCGAATTCAGTCAAGCCAGCCAAACGTAAGAAAAGGTAAAACCCGAGTAAAATAATTAAGGTACTAATACCACGCCTAGCAACTAGGTGTACTAATTTACTGTTGGTCATGTAAGTAACGGGCTTTATTAACAAGCGTGATAATGGGGTGGCGATTAAATAACTAATCACCAAAATAATAATACCTAAAAGCAAAGTGGGCAGTAATTGCACGAATGAGTGTAGTAATTGCACGCTTTTCTCTTTTAAAAAGCCCCATGAAACCGAGTTTGGCTGAACGGTATCGATTGCGGGAATAGATGCGTTATTAGCGAGTGTTGCAATTAAAGCGCTTAGCATAGGAGCCATCCATGTTAGGTTGGATTAATTAGGGTCTGTGTAAAACAATAGCAGCAAGTTTAATACCAAGGGGTATTTGTTTGGCAAACATCTTGCAATTAATTGGGAAAAGGGAGTTAGCTATGAGTGACTTTAAGCGTGGCCAAAGAGCCAAGCAGCCTAACCATATCCCTCTGCGTGGCTGGTGGGATATTGCAAAGCGAATTATAAAACAAATGAGCCGTGATAATTTATCCTTGGTGGCAGCAGGCGTGGCCTTTTATGCACTTCTTGCTATTTTTCCTGCCATTGCGGCGTTGGTGTCTGTGTATGCTTATTTTGCTTCACCGAATGATATTAGTGCGTATTTAAGTCAATTTATGGCGTTATTGCCGCAAAGTACCCAAGAGATTATTTTGTCTCAGGTTTCGAGTCTTGCGCAAAAGTCTCAAACCAGTTTAAGTCTTAGCGCACTGGGCACTTTACTGCTCACTATTTGGAGTAGCTCTAAGGGCAGCCAAGCTTTGATCACCGCGTGTAATATTAGTTATCACGAATACGAAAAGCGTTCATTTTTTAAGGCGCAACTTGTACGTTTATTATTTTCAGTGGGCGCGATTGTGGTGGCGGTTATAGCATTGGTAATTATAGGTATATTACCGTTAGCACTTAACCTGTTAGGAATAAAAGAGAGTATTGATTTTTTAATCATGCTTATCTCATGGCCATTACTGGCACTAACCTTTAACTTTGCATTGTTAATTTTATATCGTTACGCGCCTCACAGAAAAGCAGCTAAGTGGCGCTGGGTTACCGTAGGCTCATTCACTGCCACAGTATTATGGATTGTGGCATCTTTTGGCTTTTCATTTTATGTATCTCATTTTGCCAGTTACAACGAAACATATGGCTCTTTAGGTGGGGTGGTTATTATGCTTATGTGGCTATTTATTAGCGCTTATATCATTATTTTAGGAGCTACAATTAATGCAGCGTTAGAGCAGCAAACGGCGCAAGACAGCACTATTGGACCAGATAAAAAAAGAGGGCAGCGAGGTGCATATGTTGCAGACCACCTTGATATTAAATAACTCTATTACTTTTATCAGAGCTTAATTACTTGGTTCGTTGTTATCAGCTGCATAAACGAGGTTTTGTGCAGCGGCTTTGAAAACAAATAGCCTTGACCATAATCACAACCAGCCTCAAGTAATAAATCCATTTGTAATTTTGTTTCTATGCCTTCGGCAATTACTTTTAAACCAAGCTGATGAGCCATCATAATAATTGCTTCACATAAGGCCAGCTCTTGGCTGTTTTTTTGAATATTATCAACAAAGCGTTTATCAATTTTTAGGTAGTCGGTATCCATTTCTTGTAAGTAAGCAAGCGATGAGTAACCAGTACCAAAATCATCGAGTGCTAATTGCATCCCTGATTTAACCAAGGCTTTTAGGCGGCTTTGGGTCAACTCTTCAGGATTAACCATCAAGCCTTCAGTAATTTCTGCCACAATACTCGATGCAGGTAAATTTGCTGTCTCAAGCATGCCATACCAATCGTCTATACCACTGTCTGTGGTTGCGAGCTGCACCGGCGATACGTTAATACTAATTTGAAATTCATCTTGAATGTGTTTTTTAATATCATTAAGTGTTTGCAGTGCTTCAGTAAATACAAATTGACCAAGCGCATTTATTTGTCTGGTTTCTTCAGCAAGAGGAATAAAATCGGCAGGGCTGATCAGGCCTTTTTCTGGGTGTTGCCATCGAATAAGTCCCTCAGCTTTATGAACGTGTAAATCATCAAGGGACACAATAGGCTGATAATATAACTCAAATTGCTCTAACTCTATGGCTGAGCGAAGCTCTTTGAGCAACTGCATTCTTGCATTTGCATCTTCACGCATATCATGTGAGAAAAATTCAAAGTCATTTCGGCCGCTATTTTTTGCCTTATACATAGCTTGGTCAGCAGCTTTAAGCAGTTGCTCTGGGTTTTGGCCATCATCTGGCGCGCAGGCAATACCAATACTGGCACTGATATACACTTTTTCATCTTCAATAAAAATAGTCGAAGCAAGGCTAAGTAGCAGTGATTTTGCTATTTGTTTGATATTATCGCTACCGCGTAAGTCACTAAATACAATAACAAATTCATCGCCACCAATACGTGCTACAAAGTCAGCCTCTTTGGCTGTTTGCACAATTCGCTCAGATACTAATTTAAGTAATCTATCGCCATAATGATGGCCTAACGTATCATTAATATCTTTAAAGTGATCAATATCTAACAGCATAATGACCAGTTTTTGGTCGTGGTTGTTTACGCTCGTAAAGCGTTTATTTAACCGCTCTTTTAGTTCTAGTCGATTAGGTAAGTCGGTTAAATGATCAAAATGAGCTTGTCGCCAAATTAGCTCGTCAGCTTGTTTTTTCTCGGTTAGATCGGTAAAAATAGCAATACGACTAGTTGGGGCTTTATTTTTATCGTAAATAGTATCTATGGTTAACCATTCAGCATACAGCTCGCCATTTTTACGACGATTGGTTATTTCACCTTGCCAGCGGCCAGTTTTATTTATTGACTGCCACATGTAATCATAAAACTCTTTATCGTGTTTACCCGATGATAAAATACCCACCGTTTTATTGAGTACTTCTTTTCGAGAATACAAAGTTGTTTCACAAAATGCAGGGTTCACATCATAAATAACGCCATTTTCATCTGTGATTGCCATACCTTCACTGCTGTTGTTGTAAACTAATGACGCTAAATGCAAAGACTCTTGATTCTGCTTTCGTTGCGTGATGTTACTAATAACAATTATAAACTCATCCACTTTTTTCATTGGGCTGATTTTCGCTTCATAAAACTGATTGTCTTGTTTATGTTCAAGCTCAACAGTGACAGGAGCGCTCAGGGTTGTTAAGTACTCTTCTACTTGTTTTAAATTAGCACTAGAGAATAAACACGATAACTTTTTAGGCGGTGTTGAATGGCTATAATTTAACGATTTAATACGTCCACCGGTATCAAGTATATTGCCATTGGCATCTACGCGTAAAAAAGCATCAGGTAGTGCATTAAGCAAGCTATTTAGCTCGTCATGTTTATGTTTAAGGCATGCTTCAGCTGTTAAGCGAGTTTCAGCCATATATTTAAAACGATGATAGAGTCTATTTAGCTCAGGGCTATTAGGCTGCTCGTCGTCATGAGGCATATTACCGGCTGCTAAGCGGTTAACAGCCTGCGTTAAACTTTTAATCGGGTTTAAGATGCTTTTATTGACTAATCGTCTAGCCAATACGGCTAAAAGAAGGATGGTCATTAAAAATCCTAAAACCATTTTTACAAAGTTAATATCTATTTGCTCAAGTGTTTCATCTATTGGTTGAGTAATATAAATAGAAAGTTTATTGTTATTGCCATCACGGTAGAGAGTGGTTTGATGGAAAACTCTTCGGATACCATCTTTTCCTTTAAAAATAACACCAGCTTGCAAGTTATGCGCTAAATCGAACTTTTCCAATTTGTTGCCTAGTCTATCGGCTGAAAAAGGGTAGTTAGCTAAAATACTACCGTTAGAGTCAGTAATGACAGCTCTGATTTCTGTCGATAAATTTAAAGTATTAAGTGCCGAGCTCCACCAGTCTAAAGCGATTACGGTCACAATAACGCCTTCAATATCATTATTTTCATTTAAGATAGGGTAAGCAAAGTTAATACTTTGCGCTTTGAGGCTGCGATCGTGCTGGAAATGGCCAATACTGAACTCTTTACTGGCGATCGCGTTTTTAAAATAGGGACGGTCACTAATGTTAATATTAGTGTCGCTACTTTTTGATGTACAAATTAGGTCACCATTTTTATTTACTATACCAATATTCGCGATATTACCATTGAGTGCCTTAACATCTAAAAAATACGCAGGACAAGTAGAGGGTAAAGATTGAATGTTTTTCTGTTTTTTTGCTAAAAACTCAGTAACTTTTTTGACATCATCAATCATGCTTTGTTGTTTGATAATTAGTTGCTCAGTGATGGTGCGCACTTTTGTCTCGTGCTCTTTAATGGCTGCGTCACGACTAAACCACAAGGTTACTAAAATAATAGCAGCAACAGGTATGCAAATTAGCATAAGAAGGCGGTAGAGTTGATGTTTTAATGATGAAGTAAAAATAGTCGTATCCAAATTAGTGCAAAGTAGAGTGACGCTTGATAATCCTACTATAAATAACCATTGAAGTACTAAGGTTATATCTAAGATTTTGCAATAAAATAGTGTTGCATATGATTGAAATATATTAATTTACGTATAAAAAACATGATGAAATAATAATTTAATCCCTTATATATTTACATAACATATTAGGCAAAAAATGAAAATAACCAAAGTTTTAACTGCTTATGCTACCCAAGATGGGGATGGCGTCAATATCCGTCGTATTCCAGGATTTGATGGTAAATATTTAGACCCATTTTTAATGATTGATGAGCTTAAATCTGATGATGAGAGTGACTATATTGGTGGTTTTCCTCCTCACCCTCATCGAGGTATCGAAACTTTTACCTATATTTTAAAAGGAGGATTTGAGCATAAAGATCAAATGGGTAACACAGAAGCGATTCGCGCCGGTGACGTGCAATGGATGAGCACCGGTAGTGGTGTTATGCACAGTGAAATGCCACTTGCTGATGCTGAAAAAGGCTTACATGGCTTTCAAATTTGGCTCAATATGCCAAGCGCTGACAAAATGCGTGAGCCGCAATACCAGGATACCACAGAGCATCCAGCACCGAGGTTTACTAATCAACAAGGTATTAGTCTTAAAGCGCTAGCAGGGACATGGCAATTTGATTCACAGCAATTGGTTTCAAGCTTACAAAACTTAGCCGCTAATGGTGCTATAGCCGATGTGGCTTTGCCTGCAGGTAAGGAGCTTTATCTACCAGCACTAAAACAGCAAAAAGTGATGATTTACATACACACTGGATCATTAGAATCAGCGCAAAGTGAAACCTTTGATGCAGGAAAATTACTTATTGTTGAGCCATCGAGTGATATTTGCATACGTGCCGAAAAAGCAGCAGGTGTTCTGATTTTAGCAGCTGATCCGCTTAATCAGCCAATTGCACATATGGGGCCGTTTGTAATGACCACTGAAGCTGAAATTCGCCAAGCGGTTAGCGATTATCAAAACGGTTATTTTGGCTCACTGTCGTGACGATTTAATGTAGGAGTGAATTTTAAGCGAGTAGTTTTAATAACCAACTGTATTTTTTTACCATGTTGGTGTCTCCCTTTGCCGACTCCACAACCGCGCCTGCGGTAAAAGCACTAACGAGCCCCACTTTTGTTGCGGCAAAACGTTTGGCTCGATATTTTATTGCCGTGAGGTGCTGACGCTTTAACTCAGAGCGCATCACGACTTCTTTGTGTAGCTGTTGCACTCGAGCATTCGGTGAGTTGATCAAGTAATTGATTAACATAATTGTGTATGCCTTATAATTTAAGCAGCTGCTTTAGACTATTTAGCGTTTTAGTAAAGCCAATTTTTTTGCTTAGATAAACTGCGTTTCGCCACAGCCAAATTAAACATAAAATTTGTAGGCTGATCACTACAGTAATGCTCAGCCAAATCGAGCTAAATAAGTCAAAAGTCGCAAAGCCTACAATACCTAAGAACCCGACCCACAGTAACACCAAGCCACTGGCAAAACATCCAAGTAGGATAGTGATCAGTGCTAAGGATCTTAACGACAATTTCCATTCAGCTATAGCAAGCTGATGCGTCAACTTTCCTTGTTGATGATAATCATCCTTGAGCTGTGCTGCATAATCAGCAAGCTTTGCAATATGATCTTGCCAGTCATCGGCATGTTTTGCCGATGACTGCGAATCTGTCGATTGTGATTCACTTGATGTTGAATGTAGGTTTTGCATTAGTATTACTTACGACGAAATAGTGCAGTAACTAACATACCAGCAGCAAATGCAAGACCAGCCGTTGCTAATGGGTTTTCTGATGCGAGTTGACGAGTCTTAGAAGTACATTCTTCTAATTTCTCGCGAGCTGCTAACTGTTTCTCATTAAGTGTTTCTGCTGAGCTGCTTGCTCCTTTACGAACGCCATTTTCAGCTACCGCTGCTTTACTCGATAATGCATCTACTGCATCATGCGCAGCTGATGTTGCCTTATCTGTTAACGGGGCTTCAATCTCTTGTTTTGTATCAATAGGTGTTTTGCTCTTTGTTGCCGTAGCCATAATCAATCCTTAATAGTTTTTTAAAAGTAATTATTAAGGTGCAATGATTAAACCAGTTTTTAACTCATTGTTTTATATGGATTGTATTTTATTTACTAATTTTTAGTAGGTTTATAGCTGTAACTATTGCGACAACAGTTTGTAATTTTTACAAACCAAGGCGTTTTAATCATTCGAGGTTGATTTTTCCTTTGCTTACTCGGTTATACATTTCGGGTCATGATTTAGTTGCACCTAGTTCGAATAAACAAAGCCCTACACACCCTAAATAAATTGTAATTATTCACTGTTTATTCATTAAGCAAATAATGCCAGCTAGCTAATAAAAAAAACGATAAAAAATTTTTTACTGGCTGATCAGATTTTTTACTAAACAATTCAACCGCTTTAATCTGAGCCTTATTTTTTCAGGCTTCGCGGGGTGCTAAAGCTGGGTGACTTACTTGACAAAAAGGCTTGTCAAGCCCTAAACTGGAGCACTGTGGTAAAAAGTGGTGTTTAGTGGATCAAACTGGATCGGGTTAATCAAAAAGTTGATTAAAATAATTTTACAATAGGCTTTTTATGTTTCGTGGCGCAAGTTCACTGAGTTTGGATGATAAAGGACGTTTTGCGGTACCAACAAAGTACCGAGACACGCTATTGTCTGAAGATCAGGGAACGGTTATTTGCACTGTTGCACTCAATGAGCCTTGCCTTTGGTTATACCCTCTTGCTGAATGGTTAGAAATAGAAAGCCGTTTAGCAAAAATATCTAATATGAATCCCAGAGCGCGACGGATGCAACGTATGTTGTTAGGTAATGCGACAGAGTATCAGCTTGATAAAAACGGTCGAATTTTGCTGGCGCCTTCTTTGCGCTCACATGCAGAACTTGGCAAAAAAATTATGCTGGTGGGCTTAATGAATAAATTTGAGATTTGGGATGAGGCGCGTTGGCACGAACAAATGCGCCAAGACACTGAGCTTGAAAGGCTTGGTGAATTTGAACCGAATGACGATTTAGATAACTTTACCCTCTAGCAGCAAAACAAAAAGGCAAAAAATAGCTAATGACAGCGCAATTTGAACACGTATCCGTATTAATGGAAGAAACCATAGATGCACTTGCAATTAAGCCAGACGGCATTTATATGGATGGCACCTTTGGACGTGGCGGACATTCAGGGCAAATATTAGCGCGCTTGGGCGACGCTGGTCGCTTGCAGGCTATTGATCAGGATCCACAAGCTATAAAGTCAGCAGAAAAGTTTGCCGATGATTCACGTTTTTCGATTGCTCACTCACGGTTCTCAAAGTTATACGAAGTTGCTGAGAAAAACGATCTAATTGGTAAAGTTGATGGCATTTTACTTGATATTGGTGTGTCGTCACCGCAGTTAGATGATGCCGCTCGTGGCTTTAGTTTTATGAAAGATGGCCCGCTTGATATGCGAATGGATCCAAGCACAGGCCGTAGCGCTGCGCAGTGGTTAGCTGAGGCGGAACTAGATGACATTACCCATGTGATCAAAAAGCTAGGTGAAGAAAAATTTGGTAAGCGCATTGCGCACAAGATATTGGAAGTGCGAGAACATACGCCAATCACTACCACTAAACAGCTCGCAGATTTAGTTGATGAAGCAGTACCTGTTAAAGATAAGTTTAAACATCCTGCAACGCGCACGTTTCAGGCAATTCGTATTTATATCAATAGCGAGTTAGAGGAAATTCAAACCGCACTACAAGCGGCGATTAAAGTTCTTAAGCCGGGTGGTCGCTTAGTTGTTATTTCTTTTCACTCTTTAGAAGATCGCATTGTAAAACAATTTATTAAAAAACAGAGTAAGGGAGAAGCGATACCCAGAGGTCTGCCTTTAACCGACGCACAAATAAATAAAAACCTGACGTTAAAAGCAGTGGGTAAAGCTATTAAACCAAGTGCTGATGAAGTGGCTCGCAATCCACGCTCTCGTAGCTCAGTACTAAGGATTGCACAGAGGTTGGGATGAGTAAAAAAGCGAGTTATCGCCAACCCAATCTATTTATTGAAATAATTAAAGGCCTAGGTGCGAACAAGATCACCTTGGCCTTGTTGGTTGTGATATTCGCGTCAAGTTTGAGCGTGGTGCAGGTAACTCATTTATCTCGTGCGCAATTAATTGAGCAAGATTCGTTACTGCAAGAGCGTGATGAATTGGATTTAGAGTGGCGTTATTTTTTAGTGGAAGAAGAATTTTATTCGCAACATGCACGCATTGAAGAAGTGGCAACGTCACAATTAGAAATGAAGCGGCCAACCAGCCAAGATGAGCAGGTAATTATATTACAATGAGAACGCGAGGCAAAAAACCAGTCAACAACCTAATCGCATGGCGCTTTATTTTAGTGTGCGCGGTGATTTTTTTAGTGTTTGTGACTTTGGTATCGCGCGCCGCATATTTGCAAGTAATTGAACCCGATAAGGCTCGCTCCGAAAGTGACAAGCGTACAGTACGTGTTGAAAAATTGCATGTGCAACGCGGTATGATCTTCGATCGTAACGGTAAAGAGCTCGCAGTTAGTGTGCCTGTAGTCAGTGTGTATGCAGATCCTAAAGCTTTGCATAAATCACTGGTGAGCAAAGTGCTCAGACAAGCCCGTAAAAATGGTGAAGATCAGCAAACTCTGCGTGAAAATGTCGCTGAGCTAAACAAGCGTACCGCCCTGTATTATAAAAACGATTTGCGCTGGCGTGAACTAGCCGATGTACTGCGCATTGAACCGAGCAAAATTAATACCCGACTACTTGATGATCCTACTCGTCGCTTTGTTTACTTAAAACGCCAAGTTACTCCGGCTGTTGCTAATTATATTGGCGATTTACGCCTACCAGGTATTCATTTATTAGATGAATCAAAACGCTATTACCCTGCCGGTGAGGTCAGTGCGCATATCATTGGTTTTACTAATATCGATGGCAAAGGCATTGAAGGCATAGAAAAGCTTTACGAAAATGCACTCACAGGTGAAGAAGGCCGACGTACGATTCGAAAAGATGCTCAAGGTCGTGAAGTTGAAGTGCTTGATGAGCGCGAGCGAGTGGAGCCTGAGAGTATTCAACTGAGTATTGATCAGCGTATTCAGGCGATTGCCTACAAAGCGGTTAAATCAGCGGTATTAACTTACAAGGCCACTTCAGGTTCAGCCATGGTGGTTGATGTTAAAACTGGTGAAGTTTTGGCTATGGTAAATAGTCCTTCATTTAATCCTAACAATTTAAGCGGTGCGGCTCCTCATAAGCGTCGTAACCGTGCAATTACCGATTTGTTTGAACCCGGCTCAACCGTTAAGCCTCTAGCCATTTTAGCTGGATTAGACTACGGCACAATCCAACCGGATGACAAAGTTGATACCTACCCAGGCTGGATGCGTTTAGGGGGCAGCTTAGTACAAGATACCCGTAATCATGGTGAAATGACGCTGCGCGAAATTTTAAAGTACTCCAGTAATATGGGCGTAACGAAAATAAGCCAAACCGTGCCCAAAGACTACTTTGTAGGTCTTTACCAAAAGGTGGGTTTTGGTAGTGATAGTGGTACCGGCATGGTCGGGGAAAGCAGTGGTTTATTTTACCCAAACCGTCGTTGGTCAGATCACGAAATTGCCGCACTTTCGTTTGGTTACAATATTGCCGTGAGTACCGCGCAAATGGCTCGTTTTTACGCCATGTTAGGCGCAGGTGGGGTTAACCGCCCACTCACTGTACTAAAGCAAGACTCTATACCTGAAGGTGAACGTGTTTTTCAGCAACAAGATGTTGAAGCTGTAGTTCATATGATGGAAAGCGTATTTGAAGAAGGTGGAACCGCACGCCGTATTAAAGTTGATGGCTACCGTGCAGCTGGTAAAACGGGTACTTCTAAAAAGGCCGCTGCAGGTGGTTATGGTGACGAATATGTAGGTTATTTTGCGGGCATTGCCCCTGCGAGTAATCCGCGATTAGCCGTTGTGGTATTAATCAACGAGCCCGGTGGAGATGTTTATTACGGTGGCGCAACGGCAGGTCCGGCGTTTGCAGAAATAATCTCTAATTCATTAAGAATTTTAAACGTTGCCCCAGATAAAGACTCGGTGGCATACGTGAAGGGCAAAGATGATGGTGCGTGATTTACACACAATTTTAAAATGTTTAGAAATAGATGCAGCACGTTTAATGGTAAACGAGTTGCGTTTAGACAGCCGCGATGTAAAACCGGGTGATGTGTTTGTGGCAATAAAAGGTCATCAGCTTGATGGCGGACAGTTTATTGATAAAGCAATTGAGAATGGTGCCAGTGCAATTATTGCCGACAGACTGTGTGAGTTTGAAAGTGATTTTGAGCCGCTTTATTTAGTCTCAGAATTAAATAAAAAATTGCCTGTTTTAGCGAGTAAATTTTACCAGCAACCGAGCCTAGAGTTAGACTTAATTGGTGTAACAGGTACTAATGGTAAGTCGACTACTACAGCAATGATTGCTCATTTAGCACAGTTTTGTCGTACCAAAGCCGCAATTATAGGCACGCTCGGTTATGGCCATCCAGATAATTTAACACCGCTACAAAACACCACACCATCAACGGTTGATTTACAGCATATTTTAAGTGACTTAAAAGAGCAGCAACATCGCTTAGTAGCGATGGAAGTATCATCACATGGTCTAGTGCAGCACCGTGTTGATCAGTGCCATTTCAAAGCGGCGGTATTTACTAACCTATCTCGTGATCATCTAGATTATCATGGTGACATGGATAGTTACGGTGATGCCAAATTGATGCTGTTTCGTGATTTTGATGCTGCCAATGTCATTCTTAACCAAGATGACGGACAAGCAGAGCAATGGATTGAGAAATATAGCTTTAATAAACTAATTTGTTATGGCCGTAAAAACTTAGCCCCTAAAAACGCTCAGTTTGTGTATTTTTCTGATGTTAGCTATTCAGCAACCGGTATTTCGGCGCAATTAACTACAAGTTGGGGTGATATTGCCATAAAATCACCGTTATATGGTGAATTTAATCTATACAATTTAACCGCTGCTTTAGCCACATTATTAGCGCTAGGTTACCCATTAACGCAATTAGTGGCAGGGTGTGAGTATTTGCAACCTGTAGCAGGTAGAATGCAAGCATTTACAGCGCCAAATATGCCTACTTGCGTGGTTGATTATGCACATACGCCAGATGCACTGGCTTTAGCGTTACAAGCGCTGCAGCAACATGTACCAGGTGGTGTAAGTTGTGTATTTGGTTGCGGCGGCGACAGAGATAAAGGCAAACGTGTATTAATGGCACAAGCCGCTGAGCAGTTTGCAGACAAAGTGCTCATTACCAGTGACAACCCGCGCTCTGAAGATCCTAATGAAATTATTAATGACGTAGCGGCAGGGTTAACACACCCACAAAACGCCCATTTAGAGGCCGACCGTGGTGTTGCGATACAATTTGCTATCGATAACGCAAAAGCCGGTGAGGTTATTTTAATTGCCGGTAAAGGGCATGAAGACTATCAAATTATAGGTAACAAACGCATCGATTTTTGCGATCGCCAATTTGTACAACAACAATTAAAAAAAGCAGTAAGAGGGTCTCAAGCATGATCCCAATGGATTTTGATTGGCTAGCAAATGTGCTGGCAACCGATTATCAAGGTGATAATCGTCAAGTAATAAATATAAACACCGATACCCGTACTTTGTGTGATGGTGAAGTGTTTTTGGCACTTAAAGGCCCTAACTTTGATGGTCATAAGTTTATTGAGCAAGCAAAACAAAAAGGGGCTATTGGAGTCATTGTCGATCACGCTGTTGATACCGACATTGCTCAATTTGTAGTTGCCGATACCCGTATTGCATTAGGCACAATTGGTACAGCGGTTATGGCGCAAGTTGCACCTAAAACTATCGCTATTACTGGCAGTGTAGGTAAAACCACAGTTAAAGAAATGTGTGCCGCTATTTTATCAAGTAAAGGGGATGTTTTAGCGACTAAAGGCAACTTCAATAATGATATTGGCGTGCCTCTTACCTTATTAAGATTAGAGCCACAGCACCGTTATGCGGTTATTGAGCTCGGTGCAAACCATATTGGTGAAATTGCCTACACTACCGCCATGACCAAACCAGATGTTGCCGTGGTATGTAATGTTGCGGCGGCGCATTTAGAAGGTTTTGGTAGCCTGCAAGGGGTAGCACAAGCCAAAGGCGAAATTTACGATGGTTTAAAAGACGATGGCATTGCCATTGTTAATTGCGATAGCGAGTTTAGTCAGTATTGGCTTGATAAATTAGCAGCGCGAAAGGTTAAATGTTTTTCTAGCAGTGAAAAACTGGATATTTGGGCTGAGGACATCAGCCTAGATGCACAAGCTCGCGCAAGCTTTATGTTATGTACCAAACAACACAGAGTACCGGTAACGTTAGCATTGCCAGGCAAGCATAATATTAGCAACGCGCTTATTGCTGCGGCATTAACCAGTGAGTTTGACGTGTCACTTGATGAAATTGCCAGCGCCTTAGCGACCATGGGTGAAGTTAAAGGGCGGGTTAACCTGATTGAAGCTAGTGATTCACTCACCATTATAGATGATACTTATAATGCCAACGTTAAATCGGTAAAAGCGGCGATTGATTTACTTAGCGATATTCAAGGTCATCGTATTTTGGCTCTCGGTGATATGGGGGAGCTTGGTGAAGATGCTCGTAAGTATCATCAAGAAGTGGGCGAATATGCATTAGCGCAAGGCATTGATGAGCTATTTACACTCGGTGTATTAAGTAAGTCAGCAAGTGATGTATTTGAGCTGCCTAATCGTCACTTTTCAAATCGTGAGCAAATGCTGCAGCAAATTCAAAACAGTATTAGCAAAGTAGATAAAAAAATTACCCTTGTCGTGAAAGGATCACGCAGTTCTCGCATGGAGCTTTTAGTAACCGATTTAGTTAATGGCCAGCAACAAGCCATCAATGGAGTATCATAATGTTAGTTTGGCTGGCTGAGTATTTAACTCAATATTATAGTGGCTTTAATGTTTTTTCGTATTTAACTCTTCGTGCCATTTTAGGTATTTTGACCGCATTAATTATGTCGCTTTATTTGGGGCCAAAGTTAATTCGTGGTTTACAGCGCATGCAAATTGGACAAACAGTACGTGATGATGGTCCGCAATCGCATTTGTCTAAATCGGGTACGCCGACCATGGGTGGCTTACTTATTTTAGCGGCAATATTCACCAGCACTTTATTGTGGGCTGATTTGTCTAATAAATACGTATGGGCCACATTATTTGTGATTGGTTCATTGGGGATTGTTGGCTTTATTGACGATTACCGCAAAGTGATCCGCAAAGATCCTAAAGGACTGATTGCTAAGTGGAAGTATTTTTGGCAATCAGTAATTGCATTGGTTGTAGCAACTGCACTTTACATGACCAGTACCCAAGCGACAGAGACATCTCTTGTTGTACCATTTTTTAAAGATGTACTGCCACAGCTAGGACTGTTTTATATCGTAATCACGTATTTTGCATTAGTGGGCACCTCAAACGCGGTAAACTTAACCGACGGACTAGATGGCTTAGCTATTGTGCCAACAATTTTAGTGGCTGCAGCGCTGGCTATTATTGCTTATTTAACCGGTAATATTAACTTTTCAGCTTATTTACATATTCCGCATTTGCCACTTGCCAGTGAATTGGTAGTGGTGTGTACCGCTATTGTGGGTGCAGGGTTAGGCTTTTTATGGTTTAACACCTACCCAGCACAAGTGTTTATGGGCGATGTAGGCTCGTTAGCTCTAGGTGGTGCATTAGGTATTATTGCTGTGCTGGTTCGCCAAGAGTTATTACTTATTATTATGGGGGGCGTGTTTGTAATGGAAGCGCTGTCGGTAATTTTACAAGTTGGCTCTTATAAATTACGCGGCCAACGTATTTTTAAAATGGCGCCGATTCACCACCATTATGAACTTAAAGGATGGCCAGAGCCACGCGTTATTGTGCGCTTTTGGATAATTTCTATTGTGCTGGTGCTCGCTGGCCTTGCGACATTAAAGATCCGATAAATGCAGTATTTAAAAGAGATAAAAAATAAACAAATAACAGTGCTCGGGCTCGGTGTAACTGGCCTGGGCATTGTGCGCTTTTTATTATCTCAAGGAATACAGCCCAATGTAGTCGATAGCCGAGAAAATCCTCCCGGTGTTGATTGGCTCAAGCAACATGCCGCTAATCTAAATACTCACTTTGGTGATTTAAATAACGCGGCGCTCAGTGCTTGCGATATGATCATTATTAGTCCTGGACTAAGTTTAAAAACCTCTGCGGTTGCACAGGCAATGAATGCAGGTGTAGAAATAATTGGTGATGTTGAGTTATTTGCCCGCATTAACACTAAACCAGTTGTTGCGGTAACAGGTTCAAACGGTAAATCAACGGTAGTAACCCTTGCTTACGAAGTATTAAAAACCGCAGGTTATAAAGTAGCACTGGGCGGCAATATTGGCACAGCTGTACTGGATTTACTTGACGGTGACTTTGATGTATTTGTACTGGAACTATCGAGTTTTCAGCTTGATACCACTGACAGCTTAAAAGCCAGCAGTGCAACTGTGCTTAATATTTCAGAAGATCATCTCGATCGCTATGATAGCTATCAAGCTTATATAGATTCAAAGTTAAGTATTTATAACGGCGCTGAACTTTTAGTTATTAATGCTGACGATAGACAAACCCACCCAGTGAGTCGCACGTTAGCACCACAAGTTAGTTTTGGAGAAACACAAGGTGATTACCACTTAGCACAGCATAATAACGAAGCGCACTTTATGGTAAAGGGCGAAGCTTATTTGCCAGTAAGTACCTTAGCCGTTGTGGGTAAGCATAATTATTTAAATACACTGGCAGTAATGGCGTTACTCAGCCCGTTTGAAATAACTAAAGCGCATTATAAAACTGCGTTAGCTCAATTTAATGGCTTGGCACATCGTTGCCAGTTTGTGGGTGAGTTTAATAGCGTTAAGTATTTTAATGATTCTAAAGCCACCAATGTAGGCGCAACAATTACCGCTATTGATAGTTTAGCGGGTAAGCAACAAAACTTAGTGGTTATTGCTGGTGGCGATGCCAAAGGCGCTGATTTAGAGGCACTTAAACCTTATGTTGAGCAACACGTTAAAGCCCTCATTTGCTTTGGTAAAGATGCAAAAGAGTTAATGGCACTAACTGCTAAAGGTCATTTAACCACTAACATGTCTGAAGCTGTGGCGCTTGCTAAACAATTAAGTACGTCAGGCGATACGGTTTTATTAGCCCCAGCCTGCGCCAGTATAGATATGTATAACAACTATATGCAGCGCGGCGATGATTTTGTGCATTGTGTATTGCAGGAGCTGCCATGATAGCTTTTGCGGATATTAAAGAGGCATTTACTCCTAAACCTTCGGCGCAGCTTTATGATGTGCCGCTCCTTTATTGCATGTTAATGCTAATAGGGGTGGGCTTTGTGATGGTAACTAGTGCTTCAATGCCGACGGCCGATAGGCTGTTTGGCAATATTTATCATTTTACTATCCGCCACGGTATTTTTTTAGGGCTCTCGTTTTGTTTATTTTGCATTAGTACTCAAGTACCTATGTCGTGGTGGAAAAAAGCTAATCCCTACTTATTACTAATCGGCTTAGTGTTGTTATTGGTAGTGCTTATTGTCGGTCGTGAAGTGAATGGTTCTACCCGCTGGATACCTATAGGGCCATTTAATATTCAGGCTTCCGAGCTCGCTAAGTTATTCTTTTTTAGTTATATCGCTGGCTATTTAGTACGTAAGCGCAGTGAAGTACAAGAAAACATAAAAGGCTTTGCTAAACCCATAGCGGTATTTGCAGTTTATGCGGCACTTATTTTAATGCAGCCCGATTTAGGAACCGTGGTGGTGATGTTTGTTACTACGGTTGGTTTATTGTTTTTAGCTGGTGCTAAGCTTTGGCAATTTTTTGCACTTATTTTAACCGGTATTGCGCTGGTGGTTGGGTTGATTGTGTTTGAGCCCTATCGTATGGCGCGTGTGGTGGGTTTTTTAGAACCTTGGGATGACCCTTTTGGTAAAGGTTATCAATTAGTACAATCACTGATGGCTTATAGCCAAGGTGATTGGTTTGGCCAAGGCTTAGGTAATAGCGTACAAAAATTACAATATTTACCGGAAGCTCACACCGATTTTATTTTTGCCGTGATTGCTGAAGAACTTGGTTTTATGGGCGTATTGAGTATTTTAATGGTATTAGGGACATTAGTATTTAGAGCGCTACTAATTGGCCAAAATGCGCTTAAAAACGGTAAAGAATATGAAGGCTATTTAGCTTTAGCTATCGGTATTTGGTTTGCATTTCAAACTATGGTTAATGTAGGCGCCAGTGCCGGTATATTACCAACCAAAGGACTAACCCTACCGTTTATTTCCTATGGTGGCTCAAGTTTATTAATGATGACCATAGCCACTGGTATTTTATTACGGGTAGATTTTGAAACGAAGATGGCAACTAAACAGGCCACGTCGGGGGGAGCTAAACGATGAGTAAAAAAATAGTCGTTGTAGCAGGGGGCACAGGTGGACATATTTTCCCGGGGATTGCGGTTGCTGATTATCTCAAACAGCAAGGTTGGCAAGTTAGCTGGATAGGCACTCCTGATAGAATGGAAGCCAGTGTCGTGCCCAAGCACAACATAGAAATTGATTTTATTGATGTAAAAGGCGTGCGAGGTAATGGTTTAAAACGCCTCATTAAAGCGCCATTCATGGTTATTAATGCAATATTGCAGGCGCGTAAAGTATTAAAACAACAACGCCCTGACGTGGTTTTAGCTATGGGCGGCTACGTGACAGGCCCTACGGGTATTGCGGCAAAAAGTCTCGGTATCCCTTTGGTAATTCATGAGCAAAACGCCGTAGCTGGTATGAGCAATAAATGGCTAGCGAAATTTGCGAATCGCGTATTAGCTGCATTTCCAAGTGCTTTTGCCAGTGGTAAAGCTGAGCTGGTGGGTAACCCTGTGCGTCAGAGTGTAGTTGATATACCTAAGCGGGAAATATCAAGTCCAATTAATATGCTTGTAGTGGGTGGCTCACTAGGTGCGCAAGTACTTAACCAAACACTGCCTGAAGCATTTAAGCGCTTAAATGATACCTGTGCCATTAATGTTTGGCACCAAACTGGTAAAGGCCATTTTGCTAGTGTGAGCGAAAGTTACCAGCAGCAACAAATGGGCAATGAGCAAGTGACCGTTGCTGAATTTATTGATGATATGGATACCGCTTATAGCTGGGCCGATATTGTGATTTGTCGCGCCGGAGCGCTAACGGTTAGTGAAATTGCTGCAGCAGGTAAAATGGCGGTATTTGTACCGTTTCCACATGCGGTTGATGATCACCAAACAGCAAATGCACAGTATTTAGTAATGGCAGAAGGGGCATTATTAATGCCACAGGGGCAATTTAATCAGCGCAGCATTGTTGAACTTTTAAGTCCCTATTTAGCCGAACCTTTATTAATAACTAAAATGGCTGCTAAAGCAAAGCAGCAGGCTATTTTAGATGCCACAGCCAGCGTCGCTATGCACTGTGAGCAAGTAACAAATAAGAGAATATAAGTGAAACAGACATTAGCAAAAGAAAAATATACACGCCCTGCGATGCGCCGCATTGAAACTATTCACTTTGTAGGAATAGGTGGTGCAGGTATGGGCGGTATTGCAGAAGTATTGGCTTTTGAAGGTTACCGTATTACCGGCTCGGATATAGCGCATAGCGCCATGACCGAGCGTTTAATTCAAGCGGGCGCTGAAGTATTTATTGGCCATCATGAAAATAATGTAAAAGACGCTAATGTGGTGGTGGTTTCAAGTGCAATTGATAAAACAAACCCTGAAATTCAAGCCGCGCAAGCTGCGCGTATTCCGGTGGTTCGCCGTGCAGAAATGTTAGCTGAGCTGATGCGTTTTCGTCATGGTATTGCCATTGCCGGTACCCATGGTAAAACCACAACAACTAGTTTAATTGCCAGCATTTATGCACAAGCAGGGCTCGATCCAACCTTTATTATTGGTGGTTTGCTTAACAGTGCTGGCAGCAATGCTAAAGTAGGCAAAAGCGACTTTTTAATCGCTGAAGCGGATGAAAGCGATGCTTCATTTTTGCATTTACAGCCAATGGTATCGGTGATCACTAATATTGAAGAAGATCACATGGAAACTTACGGCGGCAGCTTAGAAAAAATGAAAGATACTTATGTTGAATTCATTCATAACCTGCCGTTTTACGGGCTAGCTGTAGTGTGTATAGATTCAGACGTTGCCGCAGAATTAATACCTCGCTTTGGTCGTCCGGTGATCACTTATGGTGAATCGCAAGATGCTGACTATCGAATGAGTGAATTTAGCCAAACAGCCAATACATGCCAATTTACTGTTACTAATAAACAAGGCGAGAGTTTAACCGCTAAGTTAAATATGCCAGGTAAACACAATGCCCTAAATGCAACCGCAGCGATTGCGGTGGCAAAAGATCAAAACATAGCTAATCATGCAATTTTAGCGGCATTAGATACTTTTGAAGGCATTGGCCGTCGTTTTCAGCATTATGGTGAATTTGAAAACGAATGCGGTAATGTGATGTTAGTAGATGACTATGGTCATCACCCATCAGAAGTGGCAGCTACCATCACCGCAGCGAGAGAAGGCTGGCCTGATAAGCGTTTAGTGATGGTTTATCAGCCGCATCGCTATACTCGTACTCGCGATTTATACGAAGATTTTGTGAAAGTACTCGCCGAGGTTGATCAGTTGCTATTGCTTGATGTTTACAGTGCAGGCGAAGAGCCGATAGTGGGCGCTGATAGTAAGAGTTTATGCCGCAGTTTACGCCAGCGTGGCAAAGAGCCATTGCATGTAGCTTCAAGCTCAGAGCTTGCAGGTGTACTTGCTAACTGCCTGCAAAATAATGATTTAGTACTTACGCAAGGTGCAGGTAACATAGGTCAGTTAGTTAAAAACTTAGCAGCAACAAATATGTCGATAGAAAAATTAAAGCAAGGTGAAGTATGACACAGGTAAGTTCCCAGTTTGGTAAAGTAGCGGTGCTGCTAGGTGGAAACTCAGCAGAGCGCGACGTGTCATTAAAATCTGGTCAAGCAGTCCTTAATGCACTTCTTGCCTGTGGCATTGATGCGATTGCGTTTGACCCTCAAAATCGTTCATTGTGGGAATTAAAAGACTTAAACGTTGATCGCGTTTTTATTGCGCTGCATGGCCGAGGTGGTGAAGATGGCACAGTACAAGGTGCTTTAGAGTTTATGAACTTGCCTTACACCGGCAGTAATGTATTGGGTTCAGCATTGGCAATGGATAAAATTCGTTGTAAGCACTTGTTTAAATCGGCAGGCTTAAGCACAGCACCTTATGCGGTAGTTGATGCTAAAAAAGGCTTTGATGCTAAAGCAATTATCGATGAGTTTAAAAAAGTGATGGTAAAACCATCGCACGAAGGCTCAAGTATTGGTATGGCACAAGCAAGCTCTGCAGAAGAGCTTGAAGATGCGCTCAGCAATGCATTTAAGTTCGACAGCCAAGTATTGGTAGAGCAGTGGATCTCGGGGCGCGAATTTACAATTACGGTGCTTGGTGATGAAGTACAACCTGTGATTGAAATGAGCACGCCAAATGGTTTTTATGACTACCAAGCTAAATATCAGTCAAGTACGACACAATATCATTGTCCTGCTGATTTATCACAACCGGATACCCAAAAACTACAAGCAATGGCACTCGATGCGTTTGATTTAGTGGGTGCAAGTGGCTGGGGTCGCGTCGATGCAATGCAAGATCAGCAAGGCCAATTTTACTTGTTGGAAGTAAATACAGTGCCAGGCATGACAGAAAAATCATTAGTGCCAATGGCTGCAAAAGCCAATGGGGCAAGTTTTGAGCAATTAGTTGTTCGCATTTTGGAGCAAACCCTTTAATATGCATCCCTTTTTAGAGAAAGCGCAGCAACTAAAACAGCAACTTAACTGGTCGCTGATTTTTGGAGTGAGCTTTTTTCTGGCTGTGGTGATTGGGTTAATTGAAATAACCAATGGGGTTTCCCATTGGTTAGTTGCAAATAAAGATGCGCAAATTAAGCATCTAACGGTGTTGGGGAGCCCCAAATACACCGATGAAAAAGCAATAACTACCGCGATAAAAAAAGCGGATTTAAGTAGCTTTTTTGAGTTAAACGTAAAGCATGTTCAGCATTTAGTGCAAGAACTACCTTGGGTCGCAACGGTATCGGTAAGAAAGCAATGGCCTGATACTATCCAAGTTTACGTGGTAGAGCATCAAGCGGTCGCTCACTGGAACAGTGATTTATTGATTAACCAAAGCGGCGATGCGTTTGAGGCTAAAAGTGATAAATTAAGTGCCAAATTACCCCAGTTATATGGGCCAGAAGGCAGTGAAAAAGAAGCATGGGTAGCGTTTAAACAGTTTGATGAAATGCTTAAAGTAAATGCACTAACGCTCACTAGCCTTGCGCTATCTGAGCGTTTTTCGTGGCAACTTTGGTTAGATAATGGCGTGCGTTTAAATTTAGGGCGCAAGGATAAAGCCAAGCGTGTACAGCGTTTTATAGACGTTTATTCACGCATAGAACAACGTGCTGATGCACAGATAGATGCAATTGATTTACGCTACGATACCGGCCTTGCAGTGAGCTATAAGCCAATGCAAGAACAGCAATTATAATAAAGAGTAAGGCATGACTAAGTCAGCAGAAAGAAACCTAGTGATTGGATTAGACGTAGGCACTTCGAAAGTAGTGGCCACGGTAGGTGAAATCACCACAGATAACAAGCTCAGCATTGTTGGCGTGGGGAGCCAAGTATCTTATGGAATGGATAAAGGCGGCGTCAACGATTTAAATTTAGTGTCTGAGTCTATTCGCCGCGCAATTGATGAAGCTGAATTGATGGCTGATTGTCGTATTAGCTCGGTTTATTTGGGTATTTCTGGCAAACATATTCAATGTCAGAACGAAAGCGGTGTTGTCGCTATTAATAACACTGAAGTAACCGATGAAGACATTGAAAATGTAATCCATATTGCTCGCTCAGTACCAATTTCAGCTGAACGCAAAATGTTGCATGCCTTGCCACAAGAGTACAGCATTGACATGCAAGAGGGGATTAAAAACCCACTTGGCATGAGTGGTGTGCGTATGGAAGCACGCGCGCACATCATTACCTGCTCCAATGACATGGCTAAAAATATAGAAAAATGTGTTGAACGTTGTGGGCTTGAAGTTGACCAACTTATATTTACTGCGCTTGCCTCGTGTTACTCCGTACTGACGGACGATGAAAAAGAGCTAGGTGTTGCGGTGCTAGATATCGGTGGTGGTACTATGGATATCACTATTTATATTAATGGTGCACTGCGTCATTCTGCGGTGATTCCGGTGGCGGGCAACCAAGTAACCGGTGATATTGCAAAAATATTTCGCACACCTATATCACATGCAGAGTCACTCAAAGTACAATATGCCTGTGCAAGTAGCCAAATGGCGAGCAGCGAAGACACGATTGAAGTGCCAAGCGTAGGTGGGCGACCAGCAAGACTGATGTCTAGGCATACGTTGTCTGAAGTGGTTGAGCCACGTTTTAGAGAATTATTTGAACTGGCGATGGAAGAAATTCGTCGCTCAGGATTAGAAGACCAAATTGCAGCAGGTCTCGTCATTACTGGCGGAACTGCTAAAATGACTGGCGCAATGGAAGTGGCTGAAGATATTTTTCAGATGCCAGTAAGAATAGGTAAACCAATTGGTGTAGTAGGTTTAACTGATTATGTTGATGATCCATCGTACGCAACCGCTGTAGGTTTGTTACAATACGGGCGTACTATGCAGTCGATGAATGCACAAAAGTCGAAAGCGGATGATAATAATAATTGGTGGAACCGCATCACAAAATGGTTTCAAGGCGAGTTTTAGTACTCAAGTCGGAGAGTAAATATGTTTGATATAATGGAACAACACAGCGAAGAAGCTGTAATAAAAGTAATCGGTGTAGGCGGTGGCGGCGGTAACGCAGTTGAGCACATGGTAAAACAACAAATAGAAGGCGTTCGTTTTATCGCAGCCAATACGGATGCGCAAGCATTACGTAATTCAGCCGCTGATGTAACAGTACAATTAGGCACGCAAATAACCTCTGGGTTAGGTGCAGGGGCTAACCCTGAAGTAGGTCGTGAGTCGGCTGAAGAAGACGCCGAAACCATTCGTGCTAGCCTTGAAGGCGCTGATATGGTGTTTATTGCGGCAGGTATGGGCGGCGGTACAGGTACCGGTGCTGCGCCAGTCGTGGCTAAAATTGCTAAAGAGCTGGGTATTTTAACTGTTGCTGTGGTAACCCGTCCGTTTGATTTTGAAGGTAAAAAGCGTGCCGCTGCTGCAGAGCAAGGTATTAGCGAATTATCTGAAATTGTGGACTCGTTAATCACTATTCCAAATAACAAGTTACTAAAAGTATTGGGTAAAGGAACAACTTTACTGGATGCATTTGCTAAAGCAAATGACGTATTGTTTGGTGCGGTACAAGGTATTGCTGAGTTAATTACTCGCTCGGGTCTAATTAACGTGGATTTCGCCGACGTACGTACAGTTATGTCTGCAATGGGCACAGCGATGATGGGCACTGCATCTGCGTCGGGTCCTGATCGTGCACAAGAAGCAGCAGAAGCTGCTATTTCAAGCCCTCTTTTAGAAGACGTAGATTTAACCGGTGCTAAAGGCATTTTGGTTAACATTACTGCGGGTATGGATATCGCGATTGAAGAATTTGAAATTGTGGGTAATCACGTTAAGGCGCTAGCGTCTGAAAACGCAACGGTTGTTGTTGGCGCGGTAATTGACCCAGAAATGACGGATGAGCTACGTGTAACCGTGGTTGCAACCGGCTTAGGCGGCGATCGTCGTCCACAGTTTGGTATTGTAGATAACGGTTTCAAAAAAGCGTCAGGCTCTGATGTAACTAGCTCAAGCACACAAACAAGCAGCAGTATGTACGTACCTAGCTTTGCAAGCCAAGGCACAAGTACGACTGAAGAGCCTGCAACGACATCGCAAACTGAATCAAAAGAGCAAAGCAGCACATCGACTAGCTCTTCAAGTTCAGCAACGAATACGTCGTCAAGTAGTGCTAATAAAACAGATAAGTCTGAGGGTGGCGATTATTTCGACATTCCTGCTTTTTTACGTAAACAAGCAGACTAATTAAAAACAGTACTTTTGTGCGAAATGTGAACAAATATTGTAGTTATACCGTATTTATGTTACACTCCGCCGTCTAACTGTAATATATACTTAAAGTGAGCGAACCTATGATTAAACAGCGTACGATTGCACAAGTAGTCAAAGCCATAGGAATTGGACTTCATAAAGGTGAGAAGGTCACAATAACTCTCCGACCTGCGAGCGCAAATACTGGGATTGTATTTCGTCGTGTCGACCTTGATCCGGTTGTTGATTTTGAAACAACACCTGAAGCCGTTGGTGATACGCAATTGTGTACCTGTTTAATCAACAAAGATGGTGTTCGCTTATCAACTACTGAGCATTTAATTGCAGCTGTTGCGGCCATGGGTATCGACAATCTGATTGTTGAACTTGACAGCTCAGAAGTTCCAATAATGGATGGTAGTGCATTGCCATTCATTTATTTATTACAAAAAGGCGGCATTGAAGAGCAAAATGTTGCAAAACGTTTCATTCGTATTAAAGAAAAAGTACGTATTGAAGAAGGCGACAAATGGGCCGAAGTAGAACCTTACGACGGATTCCATATCGACTTTGAAATTGCCTTTGATCACCCTGCAATTAATGAAAGCCGCCAACGCATTGGCTTAGATATTACCGCACAAAGCTTCACTGAAGAAATTAGCCGTGCGCGTACTTTTGGCTTTATGAAAGATATTGAATACATGCATGCTAATAACCTTGCACTAGGTGGTAGCATGGATAGTGCAGTGGTACTTGATGAATTTAAAGTTTTAAATCCAAACGGTCTGCGTTACCCAGACGAGTTCGTCAAGCATAAGATACTAGACTGTGTAGGTGACATGTTTATGACAGGTCATAACCTTTTGGGTAAAGTAACTGCATTTAAATCAGGTCATGATTTAAATAACAAGTTACTACGCAAAATTATGGCAACCGAGTCAGCATGGGAGTGGGCAACCTTTGAAACGCCTGTTTCGATGCCTGCACCCGGCCTTGAATTAGCAAACGCCTAATCAGTTAATCGCTTACATACAGTTATAAAAAATGACGCTTATTAGCGTCATTTTTTTTGGCTGTTTGTAACCACAACCAGTCAGGTATTACAGACCTAAAATAGTTTGTAACTGTTTTAACTCAGTGACTTGGTGCGTTGGCTTAATACCTTCAGGTAAGATTACCCCAGGGTGCTGTAACCAGCAGGTGTCTATGCCTGCATTTTGTCCACCAAGAATATCACTGCTGGCGGTATCACCTACCATTAAAATTTGCTCTTTAGGTGGATTCCCCATTAAATTAAAGGTGTGCTCAAATATCTCTTTTGCAGGTTTAGCAATACCTACTTTTTCAGAAATTACCAGCCAATCGAACATATCTTGCAGCCCAGTATGCGCTAAACGACGCGCTTGCAGCTGAGAAAAGCCATTAGTGATAATACCTAACTTGGCATGAGGTTTAAGGGCGTTTAATAATTCAACCGCACCGGGTAAAGGCATGCAAATTTCAGCCATTGCCGATAAAAAATCATCATTGAGCTGCTGGGCTGGTAAATCAAGTTTATTTGCCAGCTCACTAAAACGAGTTACTTGCAGATGGTTTGCGGTAATTTCGTTATTTTGATAGGCAATCCATAGTGGCTTATTGGTGTTTTGGTAATGGTCATAATCTGCTTTGGTAAAATCCATGTCATAAGCAGCCAACATTTTTTGTAAGCCAGCAAAGGCATTAAAGCTAAATAAGGTTTCGTCGGCATCAAATAATACGTAGTTATACTTCATTAAAACATCCGTTATTGATTATATAAAGTGGGATTAAGAAAAGGGGCCATGGCGAGAGTCAGCGCTTGAGTATAGGTACTTTCTCGTGTTGCATGATGATCAGTTAATAAACCAATAGCACCACCTTGCTGCTTAATATTGGTGGTATTAAAAGCCTTATCCATCACATCTCCAAGTTCTTCACCTTGCAGCAATGCATTATAAAAAACTGAAGGCAAAGGTAAGTTACTGCTTCGGCCTGTAACTTGCTGTGCGCCGTCATCAATAACGACATAGGCAAAGGTTGCTGCACCATAGCTAAATTGCGCTGCGCCGCCTTCCATCGCTATGTAGTAGTCTGCTTGATGCTGTGCTTTACAGTAGTTAACTCGGTTTTGCGCTCCCAAACACGTTTGTTCTTCGCCTATAGGCTGATCGGGTACATCAGAGGGGGCGTGAACGCCACTACATTCAATTATATGCTCAGGGAAATACATCGCAAAAATGTGTTTAGCGGCATTTACTTTTACTGGGTTTTTAGACCCGACAACAATTTTAATGGCTTGCGACATACTACTCTCATCATACTTAAAATCAGCAGTGTACGTGAGTTAGACTAAACAAAAAAGAGCAGAATGTATTTGCGATCACTTGATAAAAGAAATGATCAGTTCTATAAGATCATCGTATGTTATTAGATCTTCTAAACCAAAAAGCCTCTAACAGATTATCGATACACTTAAATAGGAATTTCAGGTGGGGCTAATTTTGCTAAGGCGCGTTTTTTCAAAATAATATCTTTGATCAGTGGCGTAAGCACTAGCTCCATAGCGAGTCCCATTTTGCCACCGGGTACTACAAGCGTATTGATCCGCGACATAAAGCTGCCTTCAATCATGCGTAAATAATACGGGAAATCAACGTCATCAATGCCCCTAAAGCGAATAACAACAAAGCTTTCATCAAGGGAGGGGATATCTTTTGCGCTAAATGGATTGGAGGTATCAACGGTGGGTACTCGCTGAAAGTTAATATGAGTACGAGAAAACTGCGGCGTTATATGATTAATGTAGTCATCCATACTGCGTACAATCGAGTCCATTACTTTTTCACGAGAATGGCCGCGTTCTGAGGTATCGCGAATAAGCTTTTGGATCCACTCAAGGTTAATAATTGGCACCATGCCTATGAGTAAATCAACATGCTTAGCAACATCATGATCTTCGTCGACCACGCCGCCATGTAAGCCTTCGTAAAACATTAAATCTGTATTTTGCTCAAGCTCTTGCCAAGGAGTAAATGTTCCAGGTAACTGGTTATAAGGCACGGCCTCATCAAAGGTATGTAAATAACGGCGCAGTTTACCTTCGCCTGTTTCACCATACTTGGTAAATAAGTCTTCTAATGCACCAAAGTCATTGGCTTCTCGGCCAAAATAACTTATGTGTTTACTTTCTTGTTGGGCTTCTCGAATTTTTTTGTCCATTTCAGGACGTGTGTAACGATGAAAGCTATCACCTTCAATAAATGCAGCATTGATATCGAGGCTGCGGAAAATATGCTTCACGGCATTGGTGGTGGTTGTAGTGCCTGCTCCAGATGAGCCGGTGATTGCAATAATAGGGTGTTTAGCTGACATGTTTGTTCTCTTTTTTATGACCCGTTAGTTATAAAGACCTTACTAAGCTAGGTCAAGTGACGTCATCAGTAAATAACGTTATCATGAGGTGCTTAAAATTAAAACGAGAGAAAGCATGAAACTGATCAAACCGTTGTTAGGGCTAATAACAATTAATGCTTTAACATTGGGCGTTGCCCAAGCAAATATGCCTAAAAGTCAAATACTGCTTGCCGATTTAAATACTCCGCATGGCATACGCGTAAGCATTATTAGTGATAAAACCAGCTACAACAATCAGCCTCACTTAACCGATACGGGCCTTTATTATACGCGTGAGGTAATCAGTAATAATCAGAGCCAAACTGATATTGCGCTTTACGATTTATCATCAAAACAAACCTCTATGATCACAAATACAGCTGTAAGTGAGTATTCGCCAACAGTAACACCGAGTGGTGATAGTTTATCTGCTATCGTGGTTGAAGAAGATGGTAAACAAAAGTTATGGCAATATCGGCTGAGCACAGAGCAGGCGCCAAGTCGTATTTTTGATTGGATTGAGCCTGTGGGCTACCACGCTTGGGGTAATAACAACGATTTAGTGATGTTTATTTTAGGTGAGCCACATACATTACAATATACCTCGGTTGTTGCGGCTAAAGGTGAAGTTGTTGCAAATAACATTGGTCGCACACTTATTTACAATAAATCGCAAAGTGAATTTTTATTTAGTCATAGTAAAAATGGCCAGCACCAGTTAGCCCGTTTTGACCCTCAAACCAAGCAGGTAAGCAACATCCTTAGGCTGCCAAACCAAGTACAAGACTTCATCTTAAAAGATGAAAATACTATTGCTTACGCAGTTAAAAACCGTATTTATCAACGAAAATTAACAGCTGGATCTGATATATCTCAATGGCTCGATTTAAGCCAATATTGCGATACTGAAATTAGTCGGTTGAGTTATAGAAATCAGCAATTAGCGTTTGTATGTAGTGTTAAATAAACACTAAATAATAAATTTCGGACTTTCACTCATGCATGAGTTAGTCTGACCCCCTATTAAATAAAAAGGAAAGTCACGTGGCATTTAGCGCAGACGAGTTAACAGAGCAGCTGATAAAACTAGAGTGTAGAAGTAACTTTAAAATAAAAAACATTGCTGAGTATATGCTAGCAAACTCTAAAGAAGCGTTTTACACCCATGCCGAAACGGGGAAAGGTAAAATTGTGATCCGCCCCGCATTTGAAGTGTTTAGTGATGACTTTACTGATATTGATGGGGTTGTGCGTACTCAAGGCTATTTTCATAGCAGTGAAATGACCCGTTTTCCCACTCGTATTTATAAAAGCGCACAGCCTATTCATTATGGTGTCGCTTTTAAAATTAACTCTGAACAAGCGGCAAAAGAGTTTATAGCTAAGCTAACCATGATTATTGGTGGTTAATAGAATGGTGCAGGGCTAAAGGCAAAAGGTGCAAGATAAAATCTTCAACCTTTAACCTTTATAACCCTTAATCTTTGTCTTTAATCACTAGCTCTAAAAGGGCTGCGCCTCTTAATCTCTTTGTGAATAAACTTTTTAAGATTTTATACACAAAGAGAAGGCAATGAGAAAACATCAGCCATTAGCCCGAGTTTGAGGTTTTCGGCCCGTTACCCGTCGCCCGCAGCCAGCCATCCTTTGAACTTTAACTTATTTACTATTCAAAAAGCTATTTACTGATTTGAGTTCACGGTTTTTAAGTGCAATACAGTCATTCGTACTTTCTGCAAGCTTACTTAATGTGCGCGCATAGCCAGGTACGTCATCAAGTTTAGCGTCAAAGAACGTTTGCGTTTTCGCTAAACTTTCAGCATCACAGCTAGCAGTAGTAAAGTAAGGTAAGTTAGGCACAAAAAATGGTGGCAAACTTGCTGTTACTTTATCGTAGTTGCTATATATCCAATCAATAAAGAGTGCTTGGCGTTCATCGGTGTAACTTTGCCCCGATAAAATAGTACGCATATCAGAAGCGGTTACTTCATCGGTTAAGCTATATGCAAGCACTGCTTTTTGGAGTTCAGGTTTACCAAAATAACCCATTGCTGCCAACATATTGGTACGAACTTGTGGATCTTTAGTGGTTTTAAAGGTTGCCATAAACTGATCAAGCAGCGCTTTATCACCATGAAAAGCCGCAAGACGTAAGTAAGTACCCGCTAAATAAGGGTCTACTTTTTGCGGATCTTTTAAGTAAGCGGCTGTTTGCTGCTTAGCTTTATTGATCACATTTTTATCTTCACCATCAAAGCCTAAGCGTGATACCACCGCAGCTCGCAGTTGAGCAACAGCGCCATCCTCACCCATTTTTGCTTCTAGGCCATATTTTTTAGCGGCAGGCATGACTGCATTTTGAATAAATGTAGGCCATAAATCTTTATTGCTATCGTCTTTAAAGGTACGCTGCTGAGACGCTAAATAGCCTAAAGCAGTGTTAGCTACGCGTGGATGACTATCACTGGCAAATACTTCAAGCGTTTGCATCAGCTTAGCCGCAGAAATTACACCTGCGTCAAGTAAGGCGTCAGTAGCTGATAACAATGCAAGGCGCTCGCGGTCGTTTAATACGCTTGCTGCATTATCAATTAGTGCGTTAAATTGCGCATCGTCCATGACCCAGCGGTAGTAACCTAGCGCACCTTGGTCTGGATATATCCACTCTGGCTCAAAATCTAACTCTAGCGTTTGGTTTTGTTTATTAAGTAATACACTGGCAGTTTTTACTTTATCGCCTTTACCGTACTTAATGGCAACGGGTACATTCCAAAGTTGGGCTGGAGCATCAACACCGGCATTAGCAAAACGGCTTTGCGAAATAGTGATAGTTTTACCTTGCTGATCAACCTTGATTAAAGGAAATGATGATTGTTCAATAAATGATTTTAAAACACTCGCCACATCTTTATTTGAAGCCTTACCGAGTGCTTCCCATAAATCGGCGGCTTCGGCATTTTTATAAGAGAACTCTTTTAAGTAATTTTGAATACCAGCTTGAAATGCGTCTTCACCAATCCAATTTTCAACCATCGCCAGTACTGAGCTGCCTTTGCTGTATGCAAGGCCTAAACCGTCCATAATATCGGCTTCAGTTTTAATTGGTTTACGAATTGGCTTAGTGCTTAAGCGAGCATCTAACGCCATTACATTGTTTTGTGGTAAATCTAGGTGTGATTCAAACTCAGGGTTAAGTTGCTTAGTAATTTTTGCTGCCATCCAGCTAGCAAACGCTTCGTTTAACCATAAGTCGTTCCACCACTTCATAGTCACTAAGTTACCGTACCATTGGTGAGCTAATTCATGGGCAATAATAGAGACATTACGTTGCTTTTTACTACGTGTTGCAGCTTCTAAATCAACCAGAAGAATATCTTCGCGGTAAGTCACTAAACCTGAGTTTTCCATTGCCCCAAACGGAAACTCTGGAACAGCCACTGAATCTAACTTTTTATATACGTAAGGAATACCAAAGTACTCTTCAAGTGCGCCCAGTACTTTAGGCATATTCTCTTTTGCATACTGTGCTAAATGAATTTTACCCTGTGGAGTAATTACACGGCCAGGAATTGGCATACCCTTAATCTCTAGCTCTTCAAACGGGCCTACAGCCATAGCTACTAAGTATGATGGAATTGGTGGCGTTTTATCAAAGTAATGGGTAGTCATATCGCCATTCACTGTCGTTTTTAACTCAGGTGTATTTGAATACACTTTTTGTGAAGTGGGGGCGGTAATAGTTAACTGAAATGGAATTTTATAGCTTGGTTCGTCAAATACAGGAAACGCTCGACGGGCATCGCTCATTTCAAATTGGGTGAAAAGATAAGGAACGCCTTGATCTAGGGTTTTATATAGCCCCACACTTTGGCGATTATATGGCGCTGAGAAATCAATTTTTAAAGTGTATTTACCCGGCTGAATTTGCTCTTCGCAGCTAAATTTAACTTTACCGGTTTTAAGCATTTCGCTGTTTAAGTCGCAGTTTTGCTCACCCAATAGTTGAACCATTTTGGTTGCGTAATCAACACCATTAAGTTCAATGTAGCGTGTTGGTTTAAGTACCTCCAAACTGATTTCAGTCATTCCTGTAAAAGTATCCTGACTTGGGTCGAGCGTTAAAGCGACTTTTTGTGAACTTGGCTTTGCGAGCTTTTCAATGACGAACTCATTAGCGTTAGCAGCATTTATCGCAAGCGCAACGCTCACGGTTAAGAGGCTTTTAAAAAACATAGTTATCCCTAGATTTTTGTTGTTAGAAGAGTGAGTACATTCCATCCTAACAGCTTTTTTTGCTAGAGTAAGCGAACAACAATAAGGAAAAGAGTAACAAAGTTTGTCAGTGGCTATCTCGTGCTAAAAACCGCTGCCAATGAATGTGGGAATTAATAACCCGGAGCTGTTGCAGCACCTTATTTAACAAGGCTATATCGTTAAAGTTATCATCGGGGTAATCATTAAAGCCCATTAAGTAATTGAAGCAGTCTTTAGAGCCTGCTTGCAGGGCATAAATACGAATTTGCTGTTCAAAGTTAAGCCGCAAACTACTAATCGCGGTTTTCATTCCGAGTTGATCCACGGAAGGAATTGCACATTTTTGCAAATACCCCGCACGTTCGCCCTCGCCTGAAAACCAAATGCGTACTTTTTCACTGTAGCGTCCTGTTTTTGCTGGGAGGTCAAACAGTAAACGTGTGTGTTTTTGCGCTTTTACGTAGGCTAAATAATCATTAAGTCCGGCCTTAATAAGGGCGTTATGTACAGGAATTAAACGGGGTTTAATTTTACCATGAGTATGAAAGCTAAAGCAGAGAATGCTATTTTCAACCACCAAGTCATCTAGGGTTAAATAGCCAATTTCATCACTGTAAGCGCCACTGTAGTACGCAATTAAAGGCAGCCAAAAGTGCCAGTGCTTAGCTTGTTCGCGGGCAAGCCGAGTATCACTATAAATATATCCGGTATAGAGCGTATGCAGCTCCATAGCTGAGAATGGACGACGACCAAGATGGGTTTTCAACGCAGTACCTTGACAGTTTTTATTATTTTATACCCCAACTAATCGTTGTTGTTAATTGGGGTAGTGCCAGCAAATAAACAGTTAAAACTTATTCACTTAAAGCGCGAGCTAAACCAACTGGTTCAATTTCTACGCACACTTGATCGTCATTCCAATTTAAACCAACCAGAGCATCATCCGATTTAAGGTCTTCAACCCAATCATCTAAAAATTCATCTAGGTTGATTTCTACCGGACTGTAGTCTTTCCACTCTTCTTTACATTGCTCTTTTGCTGCGTCTTCTGATTCCCACAGTAAAAGTACATCGGTGTCGTCAAACTGATTTGATTCACATACAACAAAGCCACCATCTTGTGCACCTAGTGCCCAGATCTGCTCACTAACACGTACTTTTTCTACAAAGCTAACTAGTTGTGATTCAATTTCGATATCGCTCATGTGTTCACCTTTTAAAATTTGAGTCGAGGGTTGGTATTTTTAGCCGCTTGACGCTGACTAAACGCTTCATAAAACTTAACTAACTGCGGCTGCGCGCTAAAATCAGTGAGTTCACGAAAGCAGATCCAATCTAGCAAGCAGTATAAACTGATGTTGAGGCATTCACAGCTTTTAAATTCATCATCGTTTAAATGATCATTTAAATAGTCTAAAGTTTGCGCAATTCGCTCATTTTGCAGATTAAAAAATAGTTTATCAGCTTGCGTGTCAAACCCAGAGCGCTGACATATCAATAACTCAACCAATGAATCGTTACAGGCGTTGATGCTAGTTAAAAAATGCTCTTGCGGCCAAGTTAGCGGGTTCTGCTGTGTTTTTTCAAGTAAGTAACGCAGTATATTGTTTGAGTCGCTTAAGTTAAGCGAGCCATCAATTAAGATAGGGATTTTAGCTGCCGGGTTGTGCGACATCATTAAAGAGCGGTCATCGCTTGAAAAAATGTCGAGATTTATAAACTCAAGCTCACAGTTATTTTGTTGTGCCCAAATTCTGACACGGCGAACATAAGGGGAAGAAATAGAGCCAAGTAATTGCATATTGGGGCTTTTGCCAACTCCACATAAATAAAAAGCCGCTAATGCGGCTTTATTAATAAATCGATTTGCTTACTCTGAGCGGCTGGTTACTTCTAATAAATGGTAACCAAACTGTGTTTGAACAGGACCTTGTACTTGGTTAAGTGGCGCTGAAAAAACCACCTTATCAAACTCAGGAACCATCATACCAGGTCCAAACTCACCTAATGCGCCACCATCTTGACCTGAAGGGCAATTAGAGTGCAATTTAGCTAGCTCAGCAAAGTCTTCGCCTTGCTCAATTTTATCTTTAAGGTCTAAACATTGTGCTTCACTGTCTACGAGTATGTGCCTTGCACTTGCTACTGCCATAAAATCTCCTATTTATAAGTTTAGTTTTCTATCTACTAAGCAACATCTTAGTAAGGTTAAACTGAAAACACAAAATTAAAATGCACTTTTGATGGCGCTTTCTAATTTTGCTGAATCGGGTTTGACGCGGCTGTTAAAGCGAGTCACTGATTGACGATCTGCCGAAACCACGTATTTATAAAAATTCCAGTTAGGTGAACTAGTTTTTGCATTTAAGTGCTTGAAAATAGGGTTGGCATCGCTGCCACGCACTGCGCTGGTGGCTAACATAGGGAAAGTAACGCCGTAATTCACATAACAGACTTTAGCCGTATCTTTTTCGTCATTTTCTTCTTGAAAAAAATCGTCAGATGGAAAACCGAGCACCACTAAGCCTTGCTCTTTATATTTTTTGTATAGCGTTTCTAGCCCTTCAAACTGAGAAGTAAAGCCGCAATTGCTGGCAGTGTTAACAATCAACAGTGGCTTATTTTTAAATTCACATAGATTAAGCGTTTCGGTTGAACGAAGCTTTCTCAGTGACACATTTGTGAAGTCATCGCAGGTATCTGTCTTTGCTGAAGGGCTATTAGTGTCTGCTGCATTGGTGGTTACAGATACACAGCCGAGAGCCAGTGTTAATCCGAATATTAATTTTCTTATCATGCGGTTACCTTGAATGCGATTCGATGGGTGTTTATGTAACTTATCATACGCTACTATAGACAAAATTGATCAATTTTACTTATTTTCTATGACTATACGTTTAGCAAAACCTGATGATTTAACTGCTATTGTTGCCATTTACAATGAAACTATCCCTAGTCGAATGGTGACCGCCGATACCGAAGAAGTAACCGTTGCTGACAAACAACCTTGGTTTGATAGCCATACAGCTCAAAGACCTATTTTTGTTTACTGCGAAAATGACCAAGTACTAGCGTGGGTAAGTTATAAATCGTTTTATGGGCGCCCAGCTTACGATGGCACCGTTGAACTAAGCATCTACATTACATCAGCAGCCCAAGGAAAAGGGTTGGGTAAAAAGTTGATGCAATTTGCACAACAACAAGCACAAAAGCTCGATATTGAAGTGTTACTCGGGTTTATTTTTAGCCATAACGAACCAAGCATTAAATTATTTAAGCATTTTGATTTTGCAGTATGGGGAGAGTTGCCCAATGTTGCAAGGATGGATAACCAGCTGTACAGCCTGACTATTTTTGGTAAGCATTTAATGTAATCCCATAACCATAGGCAAGCAAAAATTACATTTATGTAGACGATTATGCCAAACCAAAAATTCTATACTATGCTGAAAAGGTGTTTAATTAATTCTTAAAAGTGTACATAAATGGCGCAAAAAATACTTATTATTGATAGCAGTAGCATGATTGCTATGCGCTTAAAAGTACTGCTTGAGCTAATTGGTTGTGAAGTTGAATTAGTTCATTATTCTATGTTTGATCAAAGCAGCAACATAGATGCGTACGATATGCTTGCCTTTTCACAAGGGACACCAACAAATCTGGTTGCTTCGTTGGTAAAACAAGCGACCCGACAATCATTTTTACTTTTAGCTCCCAAGGCTGAAAGTGGTGAATTGCTTGATGCATTTGGTAAATTAAACGAGCTTGTTCCAGATGCCACTATTATTTATCCATTTTTTTCTAATAAAGAAATCACTTCATTTATTGAAGAGCTATTAGAAATAGGACCTGATCATATTTTTAAACTGCCTACAATTTTGTTGGTTGATCATGTTAGTGAGCGTTTAGAAATGCTAAAAAGTAGTTTAGTGGGTGCACATATAGAGGTATACACAGCTACGAATCATGATGAGGCACTTAATATTGCTAAACTCAGAATGATTGATATTTTAATTAGTGATTTTAGTTTAAAAGAAGGGCTTGGCTTAGATATATTTACCAGCCTTAAGCAGATACAGCCGCATAGCCGCTGCTTATTATTAACCTCGCGTCCTGCTCAGGTTTCTATGATTGAAGCAATTCGCCAAGGTGTTGAAGACGTTTTAATTAAGCCACTCGATGACAACGTTTTATTACAAGCAGTACATAAGTTGTGGCAAACCGAATTGCTAAAACGTCATAACGCAGAGCTAGTTGAAAGGCTACAAGATACAGTCGATGTACTTATTGAAAAAGACAGTTTGCTGCAAGTGATTTTTAAAAATACTCCCGATCCAATCTTACTTTTTGAACGTAAAGGCAAAATAGTAGAGGCTAACGACGCGTGCTTAAAGCTGTTTAATTTACCGTTTAAAAAGCTCATTGCTCACTCGTTATTTCACTTTTTAGATGACGATTCAGTAAAGGCAATAAAAGATAAAATATCGACTTTAAACAGTAATCGGCAATTTAGTTGCGACTTACACCTAGTCAATAAAGATGGCAGTAAAATTCCACTTGTCGGCTCATTTAATGAAATTGATCATCATGGTGAGATAGCATTAGCGGTTATTTTTAAAAACGTAACCCATTTAAAACAAAAAGAAGATTTATTACTTGAGGCCAAAGACCTTCTAGAAGAGCAGGTAAGAGCGCGGACTTCGCAACTTGAGCATGCGAAAAACATTGCTGAAGCAGCTAATTTAAGTAAATCAGAGTTTTTAGCTAATATGTCACATGAGCTTAGAACCCCTATGCATTCTATACTAAGTTTTGCACGCTTTGGTCTCAGTAAGCTTCAAGATGATGATTTTAGTAAAGATAAACTTTTAAAATACTTAACCCGAATTGAATCAAGTGGACAAAGGCTGCTTTCTTTACTTAACAATTTACTCGATTTGTCGAAATTAGATGTAGGTAAATTCCCATTTAACCCGCGAGCATGCGATTTAACGACTATTGTTAAAACAAGTATTGATGATGTGTCCGGAATTGCCATAGAAAAAGATATTAAAATTGCATTTAAATCAGATAAGCCGCCTGTTATAGCGCAATGCGATGAAGAGCAAATTAATCAGGTACTTAGAAACGTATTGAGTAATGCATTAAAATTTAGCGAAGAACATAGCACTATCGAAGTTGCATTGGAAACAGACAGTGGGTGTGCAAATATTGAAGTAATAGATAGCGGAATAGGCATACCAGAAGACGAGCTTGAAACTGTTTTTCAAAAATTTGTGCAAAGTAGCAAAACAAATAGTGGCGCAGGGGGAACAGGATTAGGACTTACGCTGTGCCGTGAATTTGTTTCTTTACATCAAGGAACTATAAAAGCCTGTAATAACGAACTTGGTGGGGCAACCATTAGCATTCAGGTTCCTTTGGAAATAAACCTCGATGAATATTTAGCCGATGAGCAATTAGTGAAAAATAGTAGCTAATAACCGAATTGTTTTAATGAACACGATTTATATGGACGAAAAATTATGGCTTTAACTAAAATTCTTGCAGTCGACGATGAACCATTTAACCTCGAAATAATAGAAGAAATCCTAGAGGAATTAGATTTTGAACTTAAGCTGGCTTCGAGTGGCCCGGAATGCTTGAGCATGGTTGAAGAGTATATGCCGCAGGTTATCTTACTTGATGTAAGCATGCCAAAAATGAATGGTTACGAAGTATGTAAAGAGCTCAAAGCCAACCCTAAAACACAAGATATTATAGTGATGTTTGTATCGGCAAGGGGGACCGTTGAGGAACGTATGGAAGGTTATTCAGTAGGTGCTGAAGACTATATTGTAAAACCGTTTGGGCACGATGAGCTTAAGCAAAAGCTGAATAAGTTAAATCAAGTATTAATAGAAAAACAACAGCTTGAAAAGCAAGTAAAAGAAGCAACCTCAACCGCTTTTAATGCTATGGCAAATAGCAGTGAAATGGGTCAGATAGTTAACTATATTGAAAATATCGGTTTTATCAACGATGTAGAGGAGTTAGGTAAGGCATTAGTGGAGTGCTTACAGACATTTGGTCTACAAAGTAATATTGAATTTAGATGTAACGACACCAAATCGCACTTTGCTTTAAACGGTGTGTGTTCGCCGATTGTGATTGAGTTATTTGAAATGCTTAAAAACAAAGGTAGGTTACATGAGTTTTCTCATCGTATTTTGGTTAATTACGAGTTTGTCAGTTTATTGATTTTGAATATGCCAGAACAAGATGAGCAGAAGCATGGGCGTATACGTGATCATATTTGTTTTATTGTAAGTGTAACCGAACAGCAATTGCGCGCTATTACTACTAAGAAAATGTTGGTTTCGCAGCAAGAGCGATTAAACAAAGTGGCGAGTACTGTTCACAGTAAATTTCATAGTTTAATTGGATTGCTCAACGACAGCCGGATAAATAACGAAAAAGTATTTAAACAACTTCAAGAGGAGTTAGAAGAGCGGATCCCAACCATGGGACTCGATGAAGACCAGGAAGTGTTTATTTACAAAAAGGTCGACGAAACGATTCAAAATTCGGTGGCACGCCAAGAATCTGTTGATCAGGTTAAAAAAGCGTTCGCAGAGATAGAGCAAGATCTCGCTTTATTGTTGAAAGGCTAAAGGTGCGGGCTACGGGCTGCGAGACGGGGGGTAAATTCCTTACTACGATTAGGCAAAGAACTTGTAGCAGCGACTTTATGTCGCGTCTTTTAAAGGTTAAAAACGAAAGGTATGAGTAACAGGTTAACTAAGAGCTGTACTTTAATAGTGGTTTCTCATTTACTCCTCATTCTCTTCTCTGTGTTAAATTAGATGTTAGTAAATTATGCGCAAAGAGAGCTAATAGTTCACAGAGAAAGTGATTACATAAAAAGGTAAAAGGCTTATGCGTCTCTGGGTAAGCCTTTTTCAACAATACGAATTAGCCGTGCCGTTTTACGCAACTTTTGTCTTTGTTTATCGTGTTGCTGGGCGAGTGCCCAATTTATATGTTCACCCACCAAGTCACTTACAGCTTGGCGCTTATCTTCGAGTGCAGCAATAATTGCCGGGCTAAAATCTGCGTTACCTAAGCCAACGGCTATATTTCGTAGCCAACGTTCATGGCCAATGCGGCGGATTGGACTGCCCTCGGTATTTTTTAAAAAGGTAGTTTCATCCCAAGCAAATAACTCGAGTAAATCTTTGTTTTTTAATTGTGTACGAGGATGAAAGTCAGCCTCATCAGTAATTTTTCCGTAGCGGTTCCATGGGCATACCAATTGGCAATCGTCACAGCCATAAATGCGATTTCCCATTAATGTTCTGTATTGCTCAGGAATAGCACCTTGATGCTCTATAGTTAAATACGAAATGCACTTACGCGCATCAACCACATAAGGTTCTACAATAGCACCAGTGGGGCATAGTGTTATGCAGGCAACGCATTTGCCGCAGCCCTCAAAAGTGTTTTCGTTATCAATAGGTAAAGGTAAGTCGACAAAAAGCTCACCTAAAAAGAACCAAGAACCCGCCTCTTTATTTATTAATAAAGAATGCTTTCCGCGCCAGCCTAATCCCGCTTTTTCAGCGAGTTGACGTTCAAGTACAGGGGCTGAATCAACAAAAGGCCTAAAGCTATAGTCACCCACATGTTGTTCAATTTTTTTACCTAACTGTTTGATTCGGTTGCGCATCAACTTATGATAGTCACGGCCAAGGGCATATCGGCTGATATAGGCTTTTTCGGTATTTTTAAGGTTTTTGGCAAAGCCTGAATCAGGTGGGAGGTAATTCATTTTAACTGAAATAACCCGCTGTGTTCCGGGTACTAGCTCATTAGGGCGAGCACGCTTCATACCATGGGCTGCCATATAATCCATTGAGCCATGAAAACCCGCATCAAGCCATCGCTGCAGCTGTGCTTCATGCTTAGTTAAATCAATGTCAGTAATACCCACTTCACTAAAGCCAAGTTCTTGACCCCATAGCTTTATTTGCTGGGCTAGCTGTTCATAATTTAGATTGACGTCGCTCACATGCTTCACACAGTTATATTATAAGCCGCGTAATTTAGCATAATCGCGGCTTGGGTAAAACTAGGGTCTGTTGACCTTTGCGGATTGAAATTTGTTCAAACTAGGGGCGATTTAATCGCGGCGCGAGGTTTGTAACCTAGTGGGCTAAGTAAAAACCGAGCAACAAAGAGTTAATTGCCCCTAGGCAGAACCCTTCGGGCAGCGCCTGTTTGGCATTGATGCTGCGTTATCGCCTATTTATGGGGAATAACCACACCACATAGGCCCTGCCTTGCCTAAATACCAAACAGACTGCTGCAAATTTAACCTTGAAAGATCAGCAGACCCTAGCCTACAAAACGCTTTAACTGTTGTTGGGTTTGTTGACTTAGTTTTTGTGATTGCTCAGAGTCATGCAATGCGGTGTCTATTTGTTGTTTTGCTTGTTCGCCAAGCGCCACAATTTGTTCAACCGATTCATGGGTTTGATTTTGTGTATCTTCAAGTAAATGAACTGCGTTAGCTATTTGCTGTAATTGCTGCTGATTATGCTCAAATTCATTGAGCATTTTTCCAAAACCTTCTGAGGTATCGTTGATTGCAGCTTGTGCGTTATTAGAGTGACTAATTAACTGCTGAGACTCTTTATTGGTTTCATTAACCAGCTCATTCATTTGAGTAATAAAATCACTAATTTGGCGGGTTGCATCACTTACTTTAACCGATAGGGTGCGAACTTCATCGGCAACCACGGCAAAACCTCGCCCAGCTTCTCCGGCGCGCGCTGCTTCAATTGCCGCATTAAGCGCTAATAAATTAGTTTGATCAGAAAACTCTTCTACCATTTTTAAAATGCTACGAATGTTTTCACTATTCTCTTTTAAGCCTGCAATCGTTTTAGAAAAACTACCCAGCATTTCATTAATAAGTCTCACCTGTTCAACCAGTTTTGACAGTTCGCTCGCAGAGAGCTTAACAAAACTAAGATGTTCATTATTTACCTGATGTACGCTATCAGTGTTACTTACTATATCTTGTAGGCTTTGGGTAATTTGGTTGCTGGCATTAATTATGGTGTGGCTTAAGTTAATTTGCTGTTCGCTTAGCTGCTCTGTGTGCTGCATTGATTGCGTTACTTGGCTATTACTTTGCACGCTTTCTTGAGCGCTGCTGTAGGTCGTACTTAATAAGCTGTTTAAATGCGTAGTAAACTGATTATATTGTTCACTTAAATCTCTAAATTCATCAAAAGTAAAATGAGGAAGTTTGGCAGCTAAGTTGGCATCTTGTTGATTAATATTAATCAACGTATCGCGCATGGCTTTTACCGGGCGCACAATTAAAAAGCGCATATAAAAAATAGTAAATATAAAACCGGCAACAATCAGCAGGGTTAATGCCCAAAATAGCCCTGTGCTTTGTTGATTTTCAGAGAGGCTACTGTGTAACCAAAATAATGTAATAGCTTGAAATAAAAATACAAAGCTTAAATTACCCACTATTTTTCGGGTTAAAGTAAAAAATAGAGTTTGTTCTAAAAAATTATAAATACGCATGTAGCTACTCATTAAATAGTGACCTACTAAATTATTGTTTTTATAGCATAAATAGCAATTAAATAATTAGTTATAGTTCATTTAATTGCGCCAAAAAATGCTTAGTTCGTTCAGGGTCGTTAGTAAAAATGCCATCAACACCACAGGCAAGCATCAGTTTAATATCTTCAACTTCATCTACGGTGTAGGCAAACACCTGTAAGCCGCGCAGTTTGGCATCGTCAACAAACGACTTGTTCATAAAGTTTTTGTCAACATGAATGCTAAAGGCCTGTAAGTCTTCAGCAAACTTCGCATACTGCAATGGAATTGATGCAGTAAGTGCGCCAATTTTAAGCCAAGGCAAGCGGTTCTTTAGCCAGTGTAGTTGATGATGATTAAATGATGAAACTAAAATATTGTCTGCTGATATCTTATTTGCAGTAATATTCATTTCTAGTTGCGCAGCAAACTTTTCTAGTTCAAAAGTATGTTTTAGCTCTAAATTAAGTAAGGTTTGGTTGCTATTCCAGTCAATTAGTTGTTGTAAGGTAGGCACTTGCTCACCGTTTCCCGCATCAAATTGTTGAATTTGCTGAGCGTTTAGGTCGCACACTTTACCTTTACCATTAGTAGTTCTATCTAGATAGGTATCATGAATAATCACGTAGTCATCAAGTGCGCTTTGTACATCAACCTCAATGCCATCTACATTTGCTTTTAACGCCGCCATAATGGCGCTATGTGTATTTTCAGGAAAGTGTGTGCTTGTGCCTCTATGAGCAAATATTTTCATGGCTGCTTTTTCCGTGAGATTGACCAAGTTTCAAAGCACGCAGCACTAACAATCAGTGCACCACCAATCAGGGTCATCACTGAGGGGCGTTCGTGCAAAATAATTATAGCCAGTATTGTGCCATAAAGGGGCTGTAAGCAAGAAATCAATCCAGCGGTCGCTGCTGATAAATTTTTTAAACTCGCTGCAAATAACGAATGCGGCATCGCAGTAAACACCACACCGGCGATAAGCAGCAATATTAAATCAGTATCATTAATTTGTGTTATGGGTACTTCAATAAAAGCACATAGCATCAGGCTTGCCACTAACGTTTGATAAAACATGGTTTGCGGTCCACCATACTCGCTAAAGTAGCGTTTATGGGTAATATTACGAATAGCAAAAAACAATGCTGATACCACCCCCGTCACAACGCCTAAAGTGATGTCATCGCCTAAATTAACGTTAGGGATCAATAAATAAATGCCAATAATCACCACTATAGCGCTTATTATATCTTTTGTTTTGGGCTTACTTTTATTAAATAGAGGCTCTAAAAATACCGTGATCACGGGATAGGTAAAAAAAGCTAACATGCCCACGGTAATTCCCGCCAATTGCATGCCTGCAAAGTAGGTTACCCAGTGAATACCTACGGCAACGCCTAATAAAATGGCAATCATATAATCTTTGGCGTGATGCAGCTTAATTGGTTTTTTTTGCAAAATTAGTAGCACACAAATTGCCACCCCAGCAATAGCCGCGCGATAAGCGGTAATATCTAATGCATTTAAACCAATTAGCTTTGCGAATAAGGCGGTACCGCCAAATAAAAGGACGGCAATGTGTAAGTAAATTAAGCTTTGTTGTTGGGACTGCATGACGTTTCCTTGCGCTGCTTTTAATGCAGTTTAACATTACTATTAATTACTTAAGATGAAATTTTTAAAAGCCTTAATAATTAATATGCAATTATTTAGGGGATTAATTTTTTAAGTGTAATAGCGATTGTAAAATCAAAACTACGCGTTACTATGCTGTTTATAACTATAAAAGTAACGAAAAGTGCTAAAAGCGCAGCTAAATGCACTCAAAGAGGCTCGAATGACCGCATTAATAAAGATTACCACTGAGCAAAACGTGGCAATACTTACCATGAATACCGCTGAAAACCGCCATAACCCTAGTTTTATAGCTGAACTTAATCAACACTTAGATAGCATAGAAGCCAATGGCGATATTAACGCCGTAGTATTAACCTCAAGCAGCGATAAAAGCTGGTCATTGGGAATTGATTTACAGTGGATGGCCAGTTCAGATAACACGCCTACAGTTATTGCTGATTTTATGAATTCGATAGGGCAGTTATTTAAACGTATAGTGACATTTCCTATGCCTATCATTGCTGCATTAAACGGTCACACTTATGGTAATGGCTCGGTGTTAGCATGTGCCTGTGATTTTCGGTTTATGAAATCGGACAAAGGCTTTTTCTGCTTTCCTGAAGTTGATGTACTGGTACCGTTTGTACCGTCTATGTTTCCGATTATTAATAAAGCGATTAATCCGCAATTTTTTAACCGCTTAGCTATGACCGGCGAGCGTGTTGATGCGCATAAACTGCTACAACAAAATGTGGTAGAAGCGATTTTTGCTGATGAGCAAGCCTTGCAAGCGGGTGTGTTAGAGTTTGCGCAAAGCTTTAATAAAAATCGTTGGATATACGCTCAAAACAAAACCCAAATGAACAAACCAATACTCGATGTTATGGCTGCACAAGACTCGGCTTTTATTGAAAACATCAGCACGCTATTGTGGAAGAAACTACAGCAAAAGTAAGCTGTTTTTATAAAAGTGAGTAAACATAACTACAGTTAATTTACTCACTTTCATGTGCATTAATTAAGTAGGTGTTAAGTGTTATTTAGCTACATTGCTACAAAATGCAAAAGCTAATAACGCTTTATTAAAAGTTTAATGGCTTTTACCTGTCTCATTTCGAGTATATGAGTTAAAATGCTTACATAACCAACTAACAAGATAGTGAATGTCAAACCAAGATCCAAATCTCAGTCGAGAACAAGAAAAGTACGAAAACCCAGTCCCTAGTCGTGAGTTTATACTTACTCACCTTCAAGAGCGTTCAAAACCTGCTAACTACACACAGTTATGTGAAGAACTCGCAGTCAATGATGAAGAACGACAAATAGCATTTAAGCGCCGACTTCGTGCCATGGAGCGCGACGGGCAATTGTATTTTAATAAATTTAAATGTTATGCCCTGATTGACGAAGCCGGTTTAACCAAAGGCAAAGTTGTCGGTCACAGAGACGGTTTTGGCTTTTTAGAAGTTGAAGGCGAGAGCAAAGACTGGTTTATTGCCAAGCATCAAATGAATATGGTGCTACATGGCGACATTGTTCTTGCGAAAGGCACTAAGCGTGGTTCAGGCTCAAAATGCGATGCCCGTATTATTAAAGTGCTTACTAATGAGCGAGCGCCTATTGTTGGCCGCTATTTTGTTGAGCATGGTATTGCTGTGGTGGTTGCTGAAGATCCGCGCATTACCCAAGATATTATTATTTTACCGGGTAACGAAAAAGGCGCACGCCACAACCAAATGGTGCAAGTGCAAATAACTCAAAATCCAAGCCGCAATATGAATGCGGTAGGTAAAGTGATTGACGTACTGGGCGAGCATTTAGCGCCGGGTATGGAAATTGAAGTTGCGCTGCGTAATCACGATATTCCACACGTGTGGCCTGAAGAAGTTGAGCAGCAAGTTGCCCACTTAGGTGAATTTGTTGAAGAAGCCGATAAGCAAGGCCGTGTTGATTTACGCGGCTTACCACTTGTCACTATTGATGGCGAAGACGCTCGCGACTTTGATGACGCTGTTTATTGTGAACCTAAAAAATCAGGTGGCTGGCGTTTATGGGTAGCCATTGCCGATGTATCCCATTATGTAGGTATGAACACGCCGCTTAACAAAGAAGCGATAGAGCGCGGTAATTCAGTGTATTTCCCTGAGCAAGTTATTCCAATGCTGCCAAAAGTATTGTCTAACGGTTTGTGTTCGCTTAACCCTGAGGTTGATCGCCTGTGTATGGTTGCAGAAATGACCGTATCGCAAGAGGGTAAGCTGTCGGGCTATAAGTTTTACGAAGCACTAATGAATTCGCATGCTCGTTTAACCTACACCAAAGTAAATGCCATTTTACAAAATGACGAAAAGCTCCGTAAAGAATACGCAGCTGTAGTGCCACATTTAACTGACTTACAGCAAATGTACATGGCATTAAAAGCAGCACGCCAAGAGCGTGGTGCAATTGAATTTGAAACACTCGAAACCCGTTTTGTATTTAACGCACAGCGTAAAATAGAATCTATTGTGCCAGTTATTCGTAACGATGCGCACAAGCTGATTGAAGAATGTATGATTTTAGCCAATGTATCGGCGGCTAAATTACTTGAGAAACACGAAGCAAGTGCGTTATTTAGGGTGCATGATGAACCTGATAGCGAAAAACTGGGTAACTTTACTCAGTTTTTAACTGAGTTGGGTATTGAGAGCACGCTAAGCGATGAACCCACCCCGAAAGAAATCACTCATGTGTTGGCTCGCTTAGGGGACCGTCCTGAAGCTGAGCTTATTCAAACTATGCTACTGCGCTCAATGAAGCAAGCGGTATATCAGCCAGATAACATAGGTCACTTTGGTTTAGCATTATCGGCCTACGCACACTTTACCTCGCCAATTCGCCGTTACCCAGATTTAGTGGTACACCGTGCAATTAAAGCGGTATTAAAAGCGCAAGGTCAACAAACCTCAGGTGAATACGCTTACAGCGATGATGAAGTCGATCAACTTGGTGAGCAGTGTTCTACCACTGAGCGCCGTGCAGACGATGCCACCCGTGAAGTAGCTGATTGGCTAAAATGTGAATACATGCAAGATCATGTAGGCACGGAGTTTAACGGGGTTATTTCATCGGTTACTAATTTTGGTTTATTTATTCGTTTAGATGATTTGCAAATTGATGGATTAATTCATGTTACCAATTTAGGTGATGAATACTTCCAACATGATGCGGCTAAACATTGCTTGGTGGGTGAACACACACATACGGTTTATCGTTTAGGCGATAAAGTAACTGTACAAGTTGCCTCGGTAAGCTTAGATGATCGCCGAATTAACTTAACGCTTAAAGGCGATGTGGCTCAAGATCGTTATGCGCGTCGTCGTGCGCCAAAAAAGAATGCCCCAGCAAGCGTTCGCTCGCAACTTAAAGCCGGTAAAATACCGGGTAAAAAGTCAGCAAGCGACAGTAAAAAACCAAAAGGTGGAAAAAAGCCTGCAAGTAAAACTAAGGCAGCGGGTAAGTCTAAAGTAAAAGCGGATGACACCACCGCGAAGAAAAAAACCAAAAAGAAAGCGGTCAAAAAGCCTAAAAGACCAGGTAAAAATGCCCGTAAACGTAGTAGCCCAGGAGCAAACAATTCGTGAGTAATGAATTAATTTTTGGCTTTCACTCTGTTGAAGCAATTTTAGCAAAAGAGCCAGAGCGCTTTATAGAAATATACGCCCTTAAGGGACGTGATGATAAGCGTTTATCGCCTGTGATTGAGCAAGCGCGTCAGTTTGGTATTTCAGTACAGTTTATGCAACGAAAAGCGCTTGATAACAAAGCGAAAGATGAACAGCATCAAGGCATTATTGCCAACGTAAAAGCGGCGCGAGTGTTTAATGAGAAAGATCTCGATGAGATCATTGAACGCGAAGACACGCCATTTTTACTGGTGCTTGATGGCATTACCGATCCGCATAATTTAGGTGCTTGCTTACGTAGTGCCGATGCAGCGGGCGTACATGCGGTGATTGTTCCTAAAGACAAATCAGCAAAGCTTAATGGCACAGCACGTAAAGTAGCCTGTGGCGCAGCAGAAACGGTACCGCTTATTCAGGTAACTAACCTTGCACGTACATTGCGTGAAATAAAAGACGCGGGTGTTTGGGTTGTAGGTACTGCCGGTGAAACCGACACACATGTATTTGATGCCAGCTTAACAGGCCCAATGGCGATTGTGATGGGTGCTGAAGGCGAGGGCATGCGCCGCTTAACGCGTGAGCATTGTGATGTGCTCGTTAAAATCCCAATGGCAGGCACGGTTTCAAGTTTAAATGTATCGGTAGCAACCGGCATTTGTTTATTTGAAGTGTTACGCCAGCGCGCAGAAACAAATTAAGCCTAAGCTAATCACATAGGCATTAAAAAGCCGAGATTGATTATCAATCTCGGCTTTTTTGTACTTTTAAGTTAGCGCTTTATTAAAAGCTGTAAGAGTAACCCATTTGTACTGAGCGTGGCTTACCAGGTTGAATACCGCCATTTGCGCGATTAGCAATGTAGGTTTTATCAAATAAGTTATCAACGCTTAGGTATACTTTTTGATTTTCATCAATTAAGTACTTAGCAGCTAAATCCCATACAACACGGCTATCAATCGCATTTAAGCCTGAGTCAGAAAGGTCAGCATGTGCATCCGATACGTAACGTATTTGGCTGTTAACAACAAAGTTATTCACTTCGGCACCAAACGATAAAGCAACTTGGTTTTCTGGTACGTAAGGCATTGCATCGCCTTTTTCTACAGAGCCCCAAATTTCTGAATCAAATGTGTTTTTAAACTCTGAATCAGTGTAGGTGTAAGTCAGTTTAACTGGGAACGCTACTGATGCAGTATTAAACGTACGACCAGCGCTAAATTCAAAGCCTGATACTTCTACTTCACCGTAGTTGTATTGGTCGCCAATGTTGTCGTCGCTACAACCTACTGATGCGGTACAGTTACCATGCATGTTGTCGTAATCAGAGTAGAATGCAATCACTTCACCGTTAAAGCCGTTTGCATTAAAACGAGAACCAAACTCAATGTTGACGCTTTCTTCTTCGTCTTGGTCAGCATTGCCTGGCGCTGCGGGTGCATAACCTTTTTGAATGCCTGCAAGTAACGTTACGTTGTCGTTAAGTGTGTAAGTAGCACCTAAAGACGGTACTAAAATTTCAGTATCGTTTGAAATATCTTTCGTTAAGCCTTGGCTACGAGTTGGATCTGATTTAGCCCATTCTTCACGGGTAATAGTAATGTCTTCATAACGCAGACCTGCACTCACAACTAATGCATCCATTGTCCATTCGTCTTGAATAAATAGGGTGCTTGCTTTTGCGCTGTCTAAGCGATTGCTATTAGAGCCAGGTGCGCCTTGCGAAGTAAGAGTCATGCTTAAATCTTGATTAAGCGTGTATTTGTCTTCCCACTGGAAACGATCCATTTCATCTTCGTGGTAACGTACGCCAACCGTAATGTAGTGATCGCCCGCTGGAATGTGTAATTCAGACTGCACGCCTTTGGCTTGGTAGTCGCGGTTATTAGCTTTAACACCTATGTTTTCGATGCCTTCAGCCGTTGGGTTTGCTTCAAATTCACTGTATTGCTCAAGGTAGCTTTCGCTTACTTTACTGGCTTTGTACCAGTTACGGTGGAAGTCATTTAGATAAGCGGTTGCTAAAAATTCGTAACCTTCACCAAAGCGGTATGCATAGTTTACTTGGTATGCATTATGACGGGTGTTCATCTCATCATTTTGCGATGCCGCATAACGACGGTTAGGATTTTCTTGGTAATCGGCGTTAGTTAAGCCCATGTACGTTTCGTCTGATGTTTCTTCAGAGTACTTAGCTTTAAACTCAATGTTGTGGGCATCGTTTTCACCAAAGGTATGGCCAAATTTTACCAGTACGTCATTTTTTTCAAAACCAGTATTGTCATCGCCTACTGGTAATTCTTTAAAACCATCAGCGCCGTAAGAAAACACTTCAATTAAGCCCGCTGTGTTATTTTTTTCTTTAGCGAAGTAAGCGTGACCTTTATAGTAACCATCGCTACCAAGTGCCGCGTCAACCATACCCATAGAGCTATTTGCTTCAGTTGGTAAGCTGCGAGAAAGTAAATTTAATACACCACCGGTAGTGCGCGGGCCATATTTAACTGAGGCAGCACCTTTTAATACTTCAATTGATTCCATACGACCCATAGTTGGGAAGTAATAAGCCGATGGTGCAGAATAAGGAGCCGGTGCAACGAGTACGCCGTCTTCCATTACTGAAATTTTATCGTTACGGCCAGTACCTGTGCCACGCATACCAATGTTAGGACGCAGACCATAGCCATCTTCTTCTTGAACGTATACACCTGGTACAGATGCTAATACGCGAGAAATATCGGTAAATTCGAATTTTTGCAATTCTTCATCAGAGATAAATGTAGCCGATCCTGGAATATCGTTAATTGCTGCTTGTGAGCCAATAACGGTAATTTGTTCAAAGTTGCGTTCAACGCCGCCGGCATCTTTTGCCATTGCTGTAGCACTTAAAGACAGCGCTACGGCTGCAGTTAACGAGGAAACTAAAAATTTATGTGACATTGATTACCCTAAAAATAGTTCAACTACTAAAATTGGCGTAATTTAAACATGTTAACGAATGAGAATCAATATTATTAAGTTTTAGTTATATTTACATTTGCCGTAAAAACACGCTATTTTTATAACATTTTTAACTAAGTGTTTATTCTAATCTTATAAAACTAGGATAATGTATTGGCTGGTGGCGGTTAATTTAACCTGAACTCTGTGTGGGATAGATTTATTATCCAGAGTTCAGGTTATTTAAGCAGTGGGATAGCCTAAGCGCAGCTTAATAAATTCGGCGAGTTTAAATACCGCGTTTTCAGGTTCGCTGGCGGTTTTTACTAAACTAATACCTATGCTACCAAGCGCAGGTAAATGTTTAGTGTGTAAGTGATAGGCTAAATCGTTAGGTACGGTACTTTTTGCGAGCACTGTTATACCTAAGCCTTCTTTTAATGCGGCAATTAAACCGGTTAAATCGGCATTACTGTAAACAATACGATATTTAATGCCTGCTTTTTCAAGCGCCTGAGTTGCTCTGCGTCGGTAAATACAGCCCTCAGGCGCGGTCACTAAGGTTACCGTTTCATTTTGTGCCAGTGATAGGTCGCCCACCCACACTAATTGGTCTTGAATAAAAATAGGGAATTTTTCTGAGTCAAGTTGCTCGTTAAGCGCTAACACTAAATCAAATTGATCTTGGCGCTCATCAGAGAGTAGGTGTTTACTTAAACGTGATTTTACTTCAAGTGATACCTCGGGGTAGAGCGCCACAAAATCGCCAATAATGGAGGGCAAAATACGCGCGGCAAATTCGCTAGGGATCCCCAAGCGCACTTTACCGGTTACACTTTCTGAGGTGAACAACTGCAAAATGGCATCGTTATGCTGCACCATTTGCTTTGCCATCGGCAGTAATAACTCGCCATATTGGTTGAGCACTTGTCGTTGCCCCTGCTTTTTAAATAATTTATAGCCGAGTAAGTCTTCTAAGCGTTTTACTTGTAAGCTCACCGCAGGTTGCGAAAGGCCAAGTAAATCGCCTGCTTTGGCAAATCCACCAACCTCAACCACCATAACAAAAGTTCGTAAACTGTCGGTTGAAATATTTTTCATATTTAAAATTACTATTTATATGGCTATATATATAAGTATTATTTATCAATTGATAAGTAATTACAATTTGTTGTTGTAAGGCTTGCGCAATATACTTTTGCTATTAAAGATTGATAGGTATTTGTTATGACTTTTAACCCGATTATGTTTGCCCGCCATAGCAACGCTAACAGCGCGGTTATTAATGCCTTACAAGCCGATAGCAGTCACGTTGTTATTGACTTTAGTGGTAGTGAAGCATCGGTATTTTTAAGTGCTATTTTAGGTCATGACCTCACCAAACTTACCGCTAGTGGCTTTGGCTTTAAAGGCACACTGGATGGCGATTTAAATTCTGATTTTAGCTACGCCGTTTACTACTTTAGCGAAACCGCCTTTCGATTTGTACTTCCAGTTAATGCTAGCCTGCAATTACAAGCGCTCATTAACGAGCAACAGCTTAGATACGATATAGACTTTGTGGTACGCACCGACTTAGCGACCTTTACTTTAAAAGGCGACAATGCATTTGATACCTTAGTTGAGGCATTTAAACTAACCCCAGGGTTACGCCTTGCTGACGCGCAGCTTTGCTATGGCGCGCAAAGTGGAGACGTGTTTGTTACTGCAGTAGATCAAAACAACGAACAGCAGTTTATTGTTATTGCTAAAACGGCCACGCTTGATAAGTGGCAACAGTATATGCAGCAACAGGGCTTTAGTGTTACCAACACTCAAGCAGCCTAACGGGTAAAAAGTTAAAGATTACAATTTGGTAGGCTTATTAATGGCTACCATGTTATTCCCCCTCATTTAATTGAGGCCACGCCCACACACATGGGTTAATTTAAAAGTGAAGGAATATTATGACTTCTAAAACAGTATTACATGCAAAGCACCTTGAAGCCGGCGCAAAAATGGTTGATTTTCATGGCTGGGAAATGCCAATTAACTACGGCTCACAAATAGAAGAACACAACGCCGTACGTAACGATGCTGGTATGTTCGACGTATCACACATGACCATTGTTGATATTCAAGGTGAGCAAGCACAAGCGTTTTTACGCAAGCTAGTGGCTAATGATGTTGCTAAGTTAACCGTACCAGGCAAAGCGCTTTACACTGGCATGCTTAACGAGCAAGGCGGCGTAATCGACGACTTAATTATTTACTACTTTAGCGAAACATTTTATCGCTTAGTGGTTAACTCAGCGACCCGTGAAAAAGATTTAGCACATTTAGCTAAGGTGTCGAGTGATTTTGCTGTAACGGTTACTGAGAGACCAGAATACGCCATGATTGCGGTTCAAGGCCCTAATGCACGTGCTAAAACAGCCCAGGTATTAAACGCAGACCAGCAAGCTGCAGTAGAAGGCATGAAGCCATTTTTTGGTGTTCAAGCCGGTGATTTATTTATTGCTACAACAGGTTATACTGGCGAAGACGGTTACGAAATTGTAGTACCAAACGAGCAAGCAGCCGATTTATGGCAGCAACTGCTTGATGCCGGTGTGGCGCCTGCGGGCTTAGGCGCGCGCGACACACTACGTTTAGAAGCAGGTATGAACCTTTACGGCCTAGATATGGACGAAAGCGTATCACCACTGGCAGCTAACATGGCATGGACTATTGCATGGGAACCAGAAGATCGTGACTTTATTGGTCGTGATGTTTTGGTAAAACAACGTGCAGAAAAAAGTACTCACAAGCAAGTAGGTCTTATTCTTGAAGAAAAAGGCGTACTACGCAGTGGTTCTAAAGTAATTGTTGATGGTGGCGAAGGTGTTATTACATCTGGCACATTCTCACCAACATTGGGCTATAGTGTTGCATTAGCACGTGTGCCACGTTCAACCGGCGACACAGCTCAAGTAGAAATGCGTAAAAAATTAGTTAACGTAAAAGTAGTTAAGTCGGGCTTTGTACGTAACGGTAAATCAATAATCTAAATAATTTGGTTATACCAATAAATAGGTCACCCTCATTTATTGGTATTCTCCCAATCTAAACCAAAGGATGAAAAAAATGAGCAATATCCCTAGCGAGTTAAAATACGCACCTTCACATGAGTGGGTTCGTAACGAAGGCGACGGCACTTACACTGTTGGTATTTCTGAGCATGCGCAAGAGCTGCTTGGCGACATGGTATTTGTTGAATTACCAGAAGTAGGCGACGAAGTAGATGCTGGCGAAGACTGTGCAGTAGCAGAGTCAGTAAAAGCGGCATCAGACATTTACGCGCCAATCAGTGGTGAAATTGTTGCTATTAACGAAGAGCTAGAAGATGCGCCTGAAACAGTAAACAACGACGCATACGGCGACGGTTGGTTATTCCGCATTAAAGCGTCAGAAGAGTCTGAGTTAGATAACTTATTAGACGCTGAAGGTTACGCGCATACAATTGACGAAGACTAATCGTTAATTAATAAAAGCCCCTCTATGTTAAAACATTGGGGCTTTTATGATTAAAGCGCTTATTTTTCCATACAAAGTAAGCAGCTAAATCATCACATATTTTAATCAATACTAGTTACCCATTAGTATTTGGATCATAGGAATCTGGACACATGTCAAACGCCAAATCTCTTGAACAATTAGAGCAAAAGCAAGATTTTATTCGCCGCCATATTGGGCCAAGCCCAGCGCAAGTAAACGACATGCTTAGCGCTCTTGAAGTATCGAGCGTTGAAGAGCTGATCGGTCAAACTGTACCTGCTGGTATTCGTCTTGAGCAAGGTCTTAATATCGGCGAAAGCCGCACCGAAGTTGAAACACTAAGCTACTTAAAATCAGTAGCAAGCAAAAATAAAGTTTTCAAATCGTATATTGGCCAAGGCTACCACCCAACTCACGTACCGCACGTAATTTTACGTAACGTACTTGAAAACCCGGGTTGGTATACAGCGTACACACCGTATCAGCCAGAGATTGCACAAGGGCGTTTAGAGTCATTATTAAATTTCCAGACTATGACCCTAGATATTACTGGCCTAGATTTAGCAAGTGCCTCACTGCTTGACGAATCAACTGCTGCAGCCGAGGCTATGGGCCTTGCAAAACGTGTATCTAAAGCTAAAAAAGCCAATGCGTTCTTTATTGCCGACGACGTACACACGCAAACCATTGACGTAGTGAGCACCCGTGCAGAGCAATTTGGTTTTGAAATTATTGTAGGTAAAGCCGCCGATGCTGTGAACCACGATATTTTTGGTGCGTTATTCCAATACCCGTCAACATCAGGCGAAATTGTTGACATAACAGACCTAATAGCTGGCGTACAAAGCAAAAAAGCGATTGCCTGTGTAGCTGCCGATATCATGAGCTTATTACTATTAAAAGCACCAGGTAAATTAGGCGCCGACGTAGTACTGGGTTCAGCACAACGTTTTGGTGTACCTATGGGTTACGGCGGTCCTCATGCCGCATTTTTTGCAACACGTGATGCATACAAACGTTCATTACCAGGTCGTATTATTGGTGTATCAAAAGACCGTTTAGGTAACGATGCATTACGTATGGCAATGCAAACCCGCGAGCAACATATTCGCCGCGACAAAGCCAACTCAAACATTTGTACTGCGCAAGTATTGCTAGCGAACATGGCTGCGTTTTACGCGGTATACCATGGCCCGCAAGGCTTAAAAACCATTGCACAACGCATTCACCGTTTTGCTGATATTTTAGCAACTGGCTTAAAAGCAAAAGGTGTGGCACTTAAGCACACTACTTGGTTTGACACATTAACAGTGGTTGATGAAAACAAAGCCGACGTGATTGCGCGTGCTGTAGCTAAAGGTGTTAACTTTGCTACTAACCATGCGGATGAATATTCAATTTCAGTATCAGAAACCACAACCCGTGCAGACGTTGCTGAGTTATTTGATATTATTTTAGGCGAAGGCCATGGCCTAAGTGTAGATGCGATTGCCGCTGATGTTGAAGCAAATGGCAGTGACTCTATTCCTGCAAGCCTAGTGCGTGATGATGAAATACTAACGCATCCAAACTTTAACAGCTACCACAGCGAAACAGACATGCTTCGCTATATTAAGCGCCTTGAAAACAAAGATTTAGCGCTTAATCATTCTATGATCTCGTTAGGCTCATGTACCATGAAACTAAACGCGACCGCTGAAATGATCCCAGTTACCTGGCCTGAATTTGCAAACCTTCACCCATTCTGCCCGCTAGACCAAGCAGAAGGTTATCAAGTAATGATTAACGAACTACACGATTGGCTAGTTAACATTACCGGTTACGACGCGGTTTCATTGCAACCAAATTCAGGTGCACAAGGTGAATACGCAGGCTTAATCGCTATTCGTAAATACCACGAATCACGAGGGGATGCACACCGTAACGTATGTTTAATTCCAAGTTCTGCACACGGTACTAACCCAGCGTCGGCACAAATGGCCAGCATGAAAATTGTGGTTGTTAACTGTGATAAAAACGGCAACATCGACATGGAAGACCTAAAAGCGAAAGCTGAAGAAGTCTCTGAAAATCTATCATGTGCCATGGTAACGTACCCATCTACCCACGGTGTATACGAAGAAACGATTCGTGAGTTATGTGAAATTGTTCACCAGCATGGTGGCCAAGTTTACATGGATGGCGCAAACATGAACGCGCAAGTAGGTGTTACTAGCCCAGGCTTTATTGGCTCAGACGTATCGCACTTAAACTTACACAAAACCTTCTGTATTCCACACGGCGGCGGTGGCCCAGGTGTTGGCCCAATTGGTGTTAAATCGCACCTTGCGCCATTTATGCCAAACCACAGCGTAATTAACGTACCAGGTACTAATGAAGGAAATGGTGCAGTATCGGCAGCGCCTTACGGCTCTGCAGCTATTTTACCTATTTCATGGGCTTACATTGCCATGATGGGCTCTGAGGGCTTAAAGCAAGCGACAGAAATGGCGATTGTAAATGCTAACTACCTAAGCAATGAGCTTAGCAAGCACTTCCCAATTTTATACCGTGGCCGTAACAATCGCGTTGCTCACGAATGTATTATTGACCTACGCCCATTAAAAGAAGCCTCAGGCATTACTGAAATGGACGTTGCTAAGCGCTTACAAGATTATGGTTTCCACTCACCAACAATGTCGTTCCCAGTAGCGGGCACATTAATGATTGAGCCAACTGAATCTGAGTCTAAGGGCGAGATTGACCGTTTTATCGAAGCGATGGTATCGATTAAAGGTGAAATTGATAAAATCATTTCTGGTGAATGGTCTATCGAAAACAACCCATTGGTATTTGCACCGCACACACAAGCTGATGTGTTAGGTAATGAATGGGACCGCGCGTATGATCGTTTTTACGCTGCCTTCCCAGTACCAGCAGTAGCTAAAGACAAGTTCTGGCCAACGGTTACGCGTATCGATGACGTATATGGCGACCGTAATTTAGTATGTGCATGTCCTCCGATTGAGACATACCGCGACTAATTTTTGAACTTTAATGGGTAGTAAGTTCCACTGTAGAGTGTGATTTATCGAAATAATAAAAGCCGTTGCAGCAATGCAACGGCTTTTTTGTGTGTGTTTAAACATTGTAACGCATACTTTGTGTAATGGCGCTGATTTACGCCACATTCAAATGCTGGGTCATACCAGTATCCTCATAACACAACTTTACACGCATGTTAGTCGTAAAGAACTATCCGAAGTTTATGAAGCAACGCATCCTTCTGCTGAGGGCGGTAGTGGTTTGCTTTGAATTTAAGTCGGAGTTTGAATTTTAGTTACTTTATCCAATTAATAAATAATTAAAAATATGGTAAGTTAAAGTCTTACTTTTTTGTTTTAGGGTTATTGCCAATGGGAATCGCTCAATTATCGCCTGTAGTAGCTACAAATATAAGAATAAATGGATGTTATGGTAGAAACAACAAACAGAGAGGCTGTTAATACCTCAGGGAAGGGCCTTTATTTTCAAAAGAATCGTGCTGTAATTCGTATACTTGACTACATAAAAGAATTCCGTGGTGAGCCAGTATACTGTGCCGTAGAGTTTATAGAAGATTCTTTACTAATTCATGAGTCCTCTAATGGAGCGGAATATAAGTTAGAGGAAAATAAGTCTTATTCTAAAGCTATTAGCTTCAATAGCCACGCGATCAAAAATACACTTGTTGCTTTTGTAGATCAGCACTTAAAGTTTCTAGAGGATGAAAGAGCACTCAAATTTTCCGTTTATTGTTGCGCTAAAATAGGAAAAGAAAAAATTAAAAAAGAGTTTTTATCTGAATCTGGTATTGATGTAACTAGTGTGAAAAAAGAAAAAGAATTTTCTATTTTACAAAGAATAGTTAACGATCGTGAGTTGACTGACGAAGAAATAAAAGTTTCAAAAGCACTTTTTTTAGAGGAATACCGTAACCAATATAAGGTTTTGGATGAAAATGGTGATATTGAGGGATACTCAGGTTTTTATTCAAAAGTCTCGAAATGGAGCGATGAGCGATTTCAGTCATTTTTGTCACAAATAGAATGGGTATTTGATGAATCTGATGAGTATTTAGATAGCGTAGCTGTTGATAAAATTAAAGAATGTCAAAGTTATTATTCAATAACACATCATAAGGGAAAAGAAGAATTAATATTGCAGGCATGTAGAGGGCTTCTTGAAAAAAGGCAATTTAGTAAAAGTAAAATGGGTCGCTTTATTAACCCCTCTGATATTGAAAATATTTTCTTAAAAGTTGGCAGTAATATTGAAGGTGATAAACCTACAGACCCTGCTTGGAAAGCATTTGACACTTTAGAGAATGAAGATTTTCGGAATTTGAAAGATAAATACAAAGCAGTTTCTGATGTAATCACCAAAAAAACTTTAAAACGATTAAGTCGGCAGGCCACAAATTCAAAACGCATTACTGGTGCTGAATTTGGAAGAGAATATGTATCGCTAAGATATAAAGTTTTCGAAATCGGTGAAGAATTTATAGAGCTGCTATCACTGGATCATACGAAGAAATACTCGGAAGAAGAGCTAGATCAGATAGTTGAAGAAATAGTTAGTATTACTGAAAAACAAATAAGTGACTGGAAAAAAACGTACAAAATTCGCATCAATGATCGTCATAGTCTAAAAGGTATCGTTTTATCTTTATTTGACGATTGTTTTTTAGCTTTTGACGATATTGTATAGGCTTTGAAGATGGATACTAAAAAAGTAAGAAAGCTTAGTCACCTTTCTGGTGAAGACTACTACTACATGACTTATTTGTTAATTCTTTGTTTGGATCAGTTTTCGGCAAAGAAGAGCCGCTTGTTCAATGATCACCGAAAATTATCGTATTTGATACATATTATTTCTTCTAACTCAATAGTTAGCATTTTAAATGAAAATCCTGAATCGCATATTGCTAATGTACGAGACAAGGATTTGTTATACACCTCATACACTAATGGAACAATTCACGCAAAAGATGTATATAAGCTATTGTTAACTCTTGAAATTAAGGGTTTTGTTGAACTCATAAAAACTAAATCACCAGAGGTGCTAAATGTCAAAGTTTTAAACAAAAGCATCCCTAAAGAATTTTTTGATAAGAAAGTTTTTGAAGAAGAACTAAACAATATTAATGGGTTAAAAAAGTTTTTGGCTAGAGTCTCTGTGGTTGGACTAAAGACATTTGTGGAAAAGGTATACACCAATAAGGGACTTCGTGTATGGGTTCAATAAGAATTAATCAAGTAAGCTATTTTGGTAATAACTATAGCTATGTTTCTCCAAAATTTGACCGAGCAATTAGCGTTATCGAAGGTCCAAATGGAACAGGAAAATCTACTCTACTTAATTTAATTTATTTCGCTTTAGGTGGAAAAGTTGATGAGTTTATAGCAGGTAGTGACGAAGAACATAAAGAGATAGTTTATGACAACAATAATTATGTAGAACTTGACGTTAAATTATCTGGTCAGAAATTTAACTTACTGCGTGATTTTAAAGAAAACAAAATTAAAATTTTAGCTAACGAGGCATTCATCATTAATGGTGAAGAATATCCCAAGGCTGCTTCTTTACCTGTAAACAGAAGTAACTCGGAAACTTATATTTTTTCTGATTGGCTTTTGGATAAATTGGATATTCCAGTGATGGAGTTATTTAGCGCTGGTAAGTCTTTTAAGTTAGGGTTTTATGATTTGGCTAGATTAATTTATCACTCTCAAGAGCCAGATAGGACAAGAATTTATAAGCCTAACGACAAAAATAGTTTTGTATCTGACTCGGTACAAGTTAGAAATGCTATTTTTGAGATATTAGTTGGAAAGAACTTAAGGGACTTATATGCAGCTATTGGAGATACTAAAAGCAAACAAAGCGATTATGATTCTAAGCGCATAATTTTGAACGAATATAAGTCTATTGTCTCTGAAATTTTGGATCAAAATGGATTCAAAGAAGTAATAAATGAACATCATTTAAGAAAGAAAATTGAGGATACTCAAGAAGATATTGAAAGGCTCAACAAACTTAAACTAGAGCACTATAGCTCAAAAGTTGTATACCCTTCAGGTATGGAGTTAATAGATAAGGACAAAAGGCAATTAATTAGCTTAGAGCAATCATTAAAGCGGGAAGAAAGAGCCAAGAAAGAGTTATTTAAAGAAAAGTTAGATGTTAAAAGTGTATACGACAAAACAGTAGAGGACATTTCAAGAATAGAAAAAATTCTACACACACATAAGCAATTAAGTCTGTTCTCTAGCGATACCTGTCCGTATTGTTTGACTACAGTCCAAAGGGCAAAAAACAAGTGCATTTGTGGTTCCGATATAGAAGAAGGGCAATATCAACGATATTTTTACGAACCTTCTGAATATTACGAGCTGCTGTCATCCAAAATAAAGTCAATAGAAACTATTAAACTAGCGATGTCCGATATTGATGACGATTTAGTTGAACACAATAGCACGATTAGTGAATTAGTAGATACGATTTCAGGACTAGAACAAAAAATATATCATCGAATCGAAAACATAGAAGTGATTAATAATCAAGATGTTGTAGAGGAACTAGATGACAAAATTTTTGACTTGAAATCATCTGTTAATGATTTAAAACAAGCGCTTAAATTAGAAACTAAACTTGCCCGTCATCAAAGTAACGTCAGTGCAGCTAAAACAAGTTTAGAAAAAGCTAAATTACATGAGCAAAAGATGCAAGCGATTGCTGCAAATGAATTATTAGAACGAATCTCTGAGTTCAACGAGATTTATAATAATTACATGGTCAATTGCTTAGAAGGTTGTAGGAATGCGGAAATCGATTCTGGAAACTATATTCCTTCGGTTAATGATGGTGAATATAAAGAAGCAAGTGCAAGAGTTCCTAAAAGATTTTTTTATTATTTGACGCTGTTAAAGTTATCTTTAGACAAGGATATTCCATTTCCACGTTTTCTTTTGATTGATACTCCAGAAACTCATGGGATTGATCTCGATAATTTGAATACGATGTTAAGCACTGTTGCAGAGATAAATGGAAATGACGATTTTCAGATCATTTTATCTACTGGTGTTAAGAAATACCCTGAAAATCTTAGTGATAATGTTATACAAACTCTCAGTAAGAAAAATAGGTTACTAAAAACTGTCAGTCGTTAAAAAATTAACATTACAATTTCAATAAAACCAAAGGGGTCAAATCTTGACTTCAGACATCAAAGGTCTAGATTTATAGTTTACTACTCATTGAGTGAATTATTATGTCTAGACCGCTGCGAATAGAGTACGAGAACGCATTTTATCATGAAACCAAAAGGGTCAAATCTTGACTTCAGACATCAAAGGTCTAGATTTATAGTTTTCTACTTATTGATTAAAGAAGAGCAAGGGGTCAAAGAAGAGCAAGGGGTCAAATCTTGACTTCAGACATTAAAAATAGATAAATCAGAATAGGTGTCATTATAATTATCTTAAATTTTAATTGCCTCAGTTGGTGTGGTTGATAACCCACTAAAATATTTCATTATTAATTTCCCTTGGCTGTTTTTTTCAATGACTAAATAGTTATTTGAATTAGGGTAATAAAAACTATTTTTAGACATAGGGATTAGCTTTATTTTATTTCCACCTGTGCGCTGAGAATATAAAACGTCATTTTCATAAATTAGGCTGCGAGAAGTATTTTTATTAATACGGTAATCGCCTAAAACGGGTGATAGTTGCTGCGCTGTTACATTTACGCTTTTAAATTTTGGTAGTTCTATACCTAGTACTTTAGCTGTGAGTTTTTCGTTTATAAAAATAGGGTTTATATGGTTTGAATTAGCGAGTACAGCTACGTATAGTTTTTGCTCGGGTATATAGCGTGCATGTGCTAAAAAGCCATTTATTCCACCGGTGTGTTTAATTACCGTATAGTCATTAAAAGGCTTAATAACTAGGCCGTAACCGTAGGGTGAAAAACTGCCGTCGTTGAGTTTAAAAGGGCTGACCATCTTCTCATAACTTGCTTTACTAATAAGCTTGCCAGATGATAATGCACTAAACCAAATATTTAAGTCAGTTGGAGTAGATATAAGCGCCCCTGCGGCATAGGGCCAATCCATATTAATATAACTTGTGTTTATAAAGCCTTGCTCTGTTTGTTCATATCCAGCTGCGCGGTGAGGAACAAGCTCTTGCCCTTCGTAGCTACTTTGTGTCATCCCCAGTTTTTTAAAAATATATTGTTCAACGAACTCCTTATAAGATTGCCCACTTGCTACTTCCACTATTTTACCAAGTAGTGAATAACCTGTATTTGAATAAGCCATTGCTTCGCCTGGTTTAAAAACCATGGGGTGCTTGGCAAAACGTGCTAGCGTATCATCAACACTTGCAGGTACTTGTATTTCTTTATCGAACAGGTCGTCGTCATCGGTATAATTTGCTATTCCCGATGTGTGGGTCAGTAAGTTTTCTATTGTGACGAGGTTGCCCTCAGTAGGAAAGCTTGGAACATACTTATGAATATCGTCAGAGGTTAATAATTTACCTTGCTCTTGCAGCATCATAATTGCAGCAGCGGTAAACTGTTTTGAAATAGAACCTAACCGCAAAACACTTTGATTGGTTAGTACAATGTTGTGTTCAAGGTTGGCAAGCCCTCGGGTTCCTTTAAAAACAGTTTTTCCATTTTTACTTATTATTACTGACACACCAGGCTCACTGGCTGAAAGGGTATCATTAAGGATTTGCTGGTACTGTAAAGCTGCAGGCTCTGCTTTAGCTTGGTTGGGTATTAATAGAGTAAGAGCTAATAAGCAGCTTGTGTAAAATGGCTTAATCATGTTCATCCTTTAATTTTTATATCAAGTTTGCTAATGAGCAGGCGTTCCTAGCGCTTTATAGTGAGTTAATATTGCACAGCTAAAAAGTAAACACAATTAATGACGTTTTTAAGTGCTTAGTACTGATTAATAAGTACAATAGCTAAAATTTATTTATTTTAATTTTATATTTACAAGGAAGTTGTTTATATGAGTGATGTAACGCCATTTTTATATATTGCTGTTATGGCTTTTTATTTTTTACACAAAAACGAAGAAGGTAAAATTCTAGTACCGATCATTGCTTTTGCAGCAATACCGTTATTTAGTAACGATTACTGGCTGTGGTTTAAAGTGAGTATAGGGCTGAGCATCTATGTTTTAATGATAGAAAAAGCTAAGGCCGGATATACAGGAGGTGGAGCCGTTTCAGCATTCGCTGCATTTTTTATAGGGGCTTATATAGTCAGTGCCCTCATGCATACTGTTATGTTTATTGTAGCTGATATTAGTTTTTGATCATTTAAAACCAGATTACTTACCCATTAGATTTACATTAGCTCAATTCTAAAGTTATGTATTTTAGCTTGCTTTTTAAGCTCGTAAAATATAATTTAGGTACAACATAGACTAAATTAAAAGGAATTAACTATGATAAATCTACCTACATGGAATACTCTACAGAAAAACTATCCTGCACTGCCTGCGCCAGCTGTTTTTAAAAAAATAGGCGGTAAAGTGGAATTAAATCATGATATTGGTGTTTTTAATAACGCATGCGCAACACGAATCTCTCTCGCTTTAAATAGTGCAGACTCTACTCATAAGATTCCTTACTACAAAGCTATCGGTCCCAATGGAAAATTTGAAGGGCAGGTTTCTTCTGGAAAAAATAAAAACTGGTATATTTTTCGAGTAAAAATACTGATTAAGTATTTAACAGAGAAGTACGGTAATCCAGATATGTATAAACCAGCAATACATGAAAAAGAGCTAAACGGTCGTAAAGGTATTATTATTTACGAAGTAAATGGCTGGTCTGACGCTACTGGACATGCAGATTTATGGGATGGAAGTAAATGCGTTTATAAAGGTTATGGTAGCCAGTCAAATAACGTTTTATTTTGGGAAGCATCGTGATGTCGAAGTTTAAGGTAATAGGAGTTTTTTTATTATTCACCTTGAGCTTTTCATGCTCATCTATGCCAGAGAAGAGTAAAGAACCACTGATGGATTTTGCTAGTGCAAATTGCTTTTTTTGGTACTTCAAAGATAATAATATTCCTACTAATGATATTAGTAAAATAACAGGTGGAATTGTTGAAATGAGTAGCTATTCGGCTAATAAGTTTCAGCAGGTTGCGTTGTTGGTTAAAAATTACTCACCTCAATTGAAAACCAAGCATGAAGTTGATATACAACTGGCAAAATGCTTTTTATTAAAAGATGATGAAAGTTTCATAAAAGAGCTTAAAACCATAAGTGAATCTTAATTAACTTTATAAATTTTTCTTTTTTAATATGGAGATCTGGTCTTAATCTTTAGAATGATCTCCATGAAGAACTAAAAAACGAAATGAGTCACCCATTAGAAACTACTGGTCAAACAGGGCACTTTGATTTCTTAATATTTTTATTCAAAAAGCCAAGCCTCCCTATTTTTTAAACTCAATTTAACATGCCCCAAAACCTAAAAAGGTCTGGGCCATATTGGAACTTCGCTGACAGGTGTTTAGGCCAATACAAAGATTGTAAAAGCATACACAGAAGGAAATGAGCAAACTTGTACCAAGGCTAAGTATGTTGAGACAAAGCCAAAGGTGCTGGATTAGGCGTTAGTGGAGGTTATTCTGGAGGGGTTGCAGGCGAGTTAATATATGAGGTTATTGAAAAGTAATGGAGCCTATTAAGTTGTGGTTTTTAACTCTGTTTCTTACATCTGCGGGTCTTTTCTTTTTTATAATATTACCAATGTTAATAGCTATAAAAGATAAAAAACACGGTTGGTAGAGGATGTTCTAGATGATGGAAATCGTTTTTACTCATTAAATATCATAACTGCTGGTAGCGGAGCATTGCACTACGGTTCTATATTTCTATTCGATTGGTATGCTAGACGTTATAAGGTAATAGAGGAGAGAGAAAAAGTACCCAAAAATTTGCAGATGTGGTTTAAGCTTTATTATATTTTGTTTATAACATTTAGCCTTATGTTTTTATTAGCATGCCTCATGGCGTACTTTTTTTTAGATTAACTGCTTTTCTTTTTTGTTGATTAAATAATGGATTTGATATTTTTTGGTGTTGGCTTAAGTGTTATTTTTATCATTCTTTTACCTTTAGCTTTTTATTTAAAAGCAAAAAATCTCAGAACGGTTGAAGATATTTTAGAGCATGGAAATCGCTACTATTCCCTAAATATTTTTATGGCGCTTCATGGTTTACTTCATTATAGCAGTGTATTTTTATTTGATTGGTATGCAAAACGGTATAATTTATTAAGTGATAGAGACAAGGTACCAGCTCACGTCTCGAGATTATTTAAAGTGTATTTTGTAATTTTTATGCTTTGCGCACTACTAATGTTTTCATCTGTATTATTTGAATAATGGTTTTAGGTGATGGTCAGTGAAGTGAGAGCTACTAGCTTACAGAGTAATTCAATATTAAAACTAAAATACAGCTTAGTCTGTGCTTTAGCCATTGTATCAAGCGTTATTAGCTACTCATCATTAGCATTTACAATGTTAGTCATGCTTTGGCCTTACGATGCTATAAATGAGCTTGGGCCTAGGGTTATCGGTTTTTTTATTGGCATATGTGTGTTTATCTTTCTTGGGGCGCTCATATCTACAGGTAGAAGCTGGGTTATTAAAGTTTACCGCTTAGTTGCTGGGTGCTCTATAGCTGTGTCTCTAGTTTATATTTTAGGTTTAATATTTGAGCAAAAAAATGAACGTTTATTTAATGGTTTAGAACTTTCATTTTTATTTATGATTTTTAATTCATTTATATTGCTACTTTTTAAAAGTAAGTATTTAAAGGTGAGTGTTAATGTTATTAAAAGGCTTAAAAGACGGCAGAAAAAGCAAGTGGAATACTTAAAAAGCCAGCTTTAAATCATAATCTCCAACAGAATCAGCAAATATTAGATTATTAGTCGCTGTGAATTTTTGAGAATATATAATCTACATAATACATGGAGAAATGTAAGGTGGAATTGGTTAAACCTTTTTGTTTTTTGAGCACTATATTTTTTAGTCAATTTGCGGCAGGAAATGATTTATATTTTGATGTAGGCAAAGCTACACCTTATCTTAGTGTTTGTTCACTTAAGAATGATTTATCTGAAAGTAATACGATTGTTGATTTTACCAATGATTTACTAGGTAAAATCTATCACTCATCTGCAGAGACTGAGAAAGATGTTATTGCTTTAGGTACTAATGAATACTTTGATCAGTTGAGTTATCAATCTGCGCTTGGTGTTACTGAGGAATATGAGTTGTATACTTTGTCAAGGTGCGAACGCTTTGCAGTCAATTTTTTAAATAAGTTATGCTCAGACAAAGTGAGTAAACTTCCATTACCTAAGCTTACATGTACAAAGGCAAAGCAGTATCTTTAAATAAAAAACAAATTTAATAAAACTACATTACAAATTAATTTAGAATATTTTTTAAGGTTTTATTTTCGATTAGTTTTAAAAACCAAAGGGTTATACCTCTTGTTTTAGGAATAAAAGGAACGAAAGGGGTCACCCATTTGGTTTTAAATATACCCACCCCAAAACTACATATAAGTATTAATTGCTATAAACATCCTGTTTGCACCTAGAGTGCTTACCTCTTTTATAACTAATTGTTTAATAGTATCTAATTTAGGATTAGTATTCGGTACTACTTAAAACAATAATAAAATAAGTGCTAGAAATAGCCTTTAAAAAAGAGGTATTCATGGAAGATCTATTTATAGGTTTATTTGCAAATGTCGGCGTTATATTAGTTTTAGTTTTGATATTAAAAGCACTTAAAAAAGTTGATTTAAATCTAATGTGGTCTTTGATTTCGTTAGGTATTTTAGTTTGCTACTTTTTTGCTTTGTTTAAAGGTGGAAAGGTTATCCCCTTGGATATGCTTTTTCCTGATATGTCGTGGAATTGGTCTGGAAAAGTAGCGGCAATAATCCTTTGGTTAGTCGTACTACTAGCTTTAGTTAAATTTAAAGCTAACTTTCGTATTGCGGATGCAGGTTTTACTTTTAGGCAAAATGAAAGTTCTATAAAGCCAGCTTTTACAGTTATGTGCTTGTTTATCATTTTACAGATAGTTGTATCACTTTTTTGGAGTGGTGAACCTAATTACGATTTAGAAACCTTACTTTATCAGGCAACAATGCCAGGCTTTGATGAGGAGCCAATGTTTAGAGGGATTCTTTTATTTTGTATATCTTTGGCAATCATATCAGAACGCTATAATTTAGGTGGTGCGTCAATTAACATTGCAGGGTTGCTCTTAGTGGTGTTATTTGGACTAGTTCATGGGGTTATGTTTAATGGTGGAGAGTGGCACTTTTCTTTCCCCGCTATTTTATTAACAGGCGGCTACGGCTTTATTTTACTTTGGCTAAGAGAGCGCACAGGGAGTTTGGTGTTTCCTATTTTAGCCCATAATAGTGTTAACTTTGTTGGGCAGCTAATCTAATTAAAAGTTTAATTTAAGAGAGGTAAAATCTTGTTTAAGTTTTTACCTCTTCACCGGCAGCAGTCAAAAGGGCTCGTTTGCAGGTGACCACAAGTCATTCATGCCTGCAATTTGAGCTCCTTTTATTACCTATGCTTTTAGTGGTTTGTACTGCTAAACCTGCTGCCGAACACTACTCAGCTTGAAAGCATGAGAAGCCCAGAACTTACACTTTAAACTGTTGTACCAGTTTTAATAAGTTATTGCCTAGTATTGCCATTTCGTTACTTGCTGTTGATGTTTGCTCAGTTGCAGCTGATGATTGCTCTGTCACTTGTTTAATATTAACAACGTTGCGGCTGATCTCATCTGCGACCACGGCCTGTTGTTCAGCGGCTGAGGCTATTTGCGCGTTCATATCATTAATTGCGCTGCTGTAGTCATTGATTGTTCGCAGGGTTTCACCTGTTTTACTGACTTTTTCAACAACTAAGTCTGTTTGTTGTTGGCTTTTGGTCATTACCTCAATGGCGGTTAATATTCCGGATTGAAACTTATCGATCATTTGTTCTATGTTGGTGGCCGACTCTTTAGTTCGTTGTGCTAAGGTTCGTACTTCATCAGCAACAACTGCAAAACCTCTGCCTTGCTCACCCGCTCTTGCGGCTTCAATGGCGGCATTTAATGCCAATAAGTTTGTTTGTTCAGATACGCCTTTAATAACATCTAATATGGTACTTATATTTTCGCTGTCGGCTTGTAGCTTTTCAATTGCAGAGGCGGATTGATTAATTTCTTTAGTAAGGTTATCAACCGCGTGAACTGTTTCGTTCACCATGCTTTCACCGGCTTTAGCATTATTATTTGAATCACTTGCTGAACTGGCTGCATTTTCTGCGCTATTGGCAACGTCTTGAATTGTTGCATTCATTTGCGTCATAGCGGTGGCAACTTGTTGCGTTTCATCATGCAGCTTTTTAACTGCTGCACTTGTGGTGTTACTAACTATTGAAAGCTCTTCGGAAGTTGATGCAACCTGAGTGGTTTCAGATGCCACTGAGGTTATTGTGGTGCGAATTTTAGCAACAAATTTATTAAATGCGCGGGCAACGTCGCCGGTTTCATCTTTTGATGAATCGTCGACTGTTACGGTTAAATCACCTTCGCCATCGGCAATATCGTTCATTCTATGTGAAAGGCGATTAAGTGCGCCGGTAATTCTCGAAGAGATAAAAATGGCAATAACAATACCTGCGATTAAGCCTACAAGGGTAATTACAAGCATTAAGCTATATGCAGAGGAGTGCCGTGCTTGAGCTTCTAACTCGTCATTTGCCATATCTTGTTCGATTGCATTTACTAAATTAGCCATTTGAGAAATGGCTAAATCGTTTAGTCTCCTGCCTTCATTTTTAGATAAGGCTATTGCTTTGTCGTTTAAATCAGCTCTTGCTAGGTCTCGAATTTGAAGATTTACCTCAATATATTCATCCCATGTCGCGGCAAATTCATCGAGTAAACGTTTGCCGTTGTCATTGACTAAATTGCGAAGAGTTGCACGTCGCTCTAGCATTTCATCTCGCGTTTGAGCTATGAAGTCGGCGTATTCATCCATGGCTGCTTTTGAGTCTGCCAAAATTATATTTTTTTCAGCTCGAGATACAGCTAAAGCGCCTTGATTGACTCTAGCTGCCAGTTTTACTTTTTCAGCTGAAACATTAATTATTTTACTCATCTGATCATTCATTATGGAAAGGTTATATATACCAATCCCAGCAGTAACAATTAGCATGATGATTATTAGACTAAAACTCGCTAATAATTTTGCTTTAATTGAAGTGAAACCAATTTGATTTAAATTTGAGATCATTTTTAAATTCCTTTTGGCAGTCCATTTATCGACTTGTATCTTTGAAAAATAACAGGTTCGTTGTAGCACCACTAATTAATAAACTGTAGAGCAAAAATTTAATAAATAAAGGTTGGTTTTTAATCAGGTTAATTGTGTTATTTTTGATAGACGTGAGCGTTATGAACTTTATTTATTATAATTCCCCGACTTTAATGATTAATATTTTATAAATAAAAGTGTGATGTTTTGGGGTGTTTTTTCTTTTTTATTAAATAGTTAGGTTTTCAAGGCTACTTTTTAAATTATCACCGCTTAGGGCTAAACAGTGATAATTGAGAATGAAAAGTCAGCCAGCGAGTAAGGAATTGAGCTGACTTGACTGTATTTAAAGTTTACTCTGCGGCATGGGGTAAAACAAATGAGAGTGTGGCTAAATGCTCGGTTTTATCAAATACATTTAAATTCGTGCTTTTTTCGTCGTAGATCGCGGCTATTACGTTTAAGCCTTGGTTACGCAATGGCAATGTGACCAAGCCGTCATCATTACTAACTATTGCTTCTTGATCTGGATCGTTTACTAAATCATTGATTACTTTAGCACCTTGAACAGCTTTACTATTGAAAGTTATGCGGTAACTAACCATAGCTCCTTTTTGATCTGAAAATTCTTCGCCTACAGGAAGAATTTGCAATTGCTGATTTTTAAGCGCAGGTACTTGGGCAAGCGGGCCACGTAAATGTACTGCGTACTTTTTAGTATGTTCGCTTAATAGTGCATTGGGGATTGCATCTCGACCTTTAGCAAACCATTTACCTTCCTTTGTTTTACTCCACAACCCATTATCGAGCATGCCAGTAACCGCATAAACGGTTTTATCATTTAGCAGCATCATAGGCCCTGACTCAACAAGCTTTACGTTTTGTTGTTGCCAGTTTTTGTTATAGCCAGTAATGCTTTTAATTTTATTTTGTCGTTTTACGGTATCTAAATCTTGTGCGCCTTCGCCATATATAAAGGCCAACTGTGATGAGCGCTCTGCAAACCATATTGCATGAGCCTGTGTTTGTTCGCTGTATGCGCTTGATATTGATGTGACTAATGCCATGCAGGCGAAAGGTAATATTTTCATTTTTTTCTCTAAATTTTAGGAGGTATTTATTTTTCGATGTTGAATACGTTTAATTCAAAAAGAAAAAACAGCCTCTAATAACTTTGTAAAATTTGTTGCTGTAGGGTAGCTCTTTTTATTCTATTTGTATATTATTGCAAATAACAATAATTACCATTTGTATTTCATGTTTATTTAATCGGCTTTACTAAAAAAATTTTAGTAAAAACTTAACCGATTAAGCTTGCATGATATCTAAGAGATAGAATGAACTTAATAAATCGATACCAAATATCTGCCATATCAATTGCTATAAGTACCATTTTAGCGCCTTCTGTATACGCAGCTTCAGCGTCAGCTAACATAGAGAAAATAGCGGTTACGGGTGTTAGACAAGCTTTTCGTGGCGATGTGCCCTTAAGCGAGCAACCGCAAAGTATTGAGTTTATATCAGCAGAAAACCTCGATGACGCAGGAGTGACTACACTCACCGATATATTTGATTTAACGCCGAGTATTTCTGAACAAAATGATTTTGGTGGATTGTGGGAAAGCTTTGCAGTACGTGGCTTAGTAGGCGATGAGAATATTCCTTCAGGCTTTTTAATTAATGGTTTTTCATCGGGTCGAAGTTTTAGCGGTACCCGCGATACCAGTAATATTGATTATGTAGAAGTGATGAAAGGGCCTGGCTCTGCTCTTTATGGTCGCTCTGAGCCTGGCGGTACTATTAATATCATCACTAAAAAGCCACAGTTTGAAGAACAAGGCTCTTTGAAAGTATCTGCAGGGAGTTGGCAGAGTTATCGCGCTGAAGGTGACTACACTAATGCTATTACCAATGAACTCGCTTTTAGAGTAAATGGTGCAATTGAAGACGGTGAGGGTTTTAGAGACTACCACGAAAATAAAAAAACGGTGATCACACCTTCAATTCTTTGGTTAATATCCGACACAACAAAATTAAATTATGAACTAGAGTATGTTGATCAGAGTGTGACGTTTGACCGTGGCATTGTTGCCCTAGACGGGAAGATAGACGCATTACCTATTGAAACGTTTTTAGGTGAGCCAAGCGATAAACCAACAGAGGTTGATGCGATTTCTCATCAACTGACTTTTGAGCATCAAATAGGGGAATGGTCACTTTTAAATGGGCTTAGCTATAGCGATTCTAAATTTATAAGCGAATCGAGTGATGCTGAACTCGCCCCTAGCAGGCAGGTTTATTTTACTGATGGCGAAACTTTAAGTCGGCAACATAACGAGCGTGATTTTCAAACTAAAAATATTTCAGCCCGCACTGAGCTAAGTGGCAGCGTTACTGCTGCTGGGTTTACCCATCATTTATTAATAGGTGCCGATGCCAGCAAGTTTGATTTTGATAAACTTTGGTATAGATATCGCCCTACGCTTGAAGATACGCGCTATGCCATTAATATGTATAACCCTGTGTATGGGCAAACAGCACCCGAAGGCTCACTTTTATTCAACAGCACTGAAGTACAGCATAGCTACGGGATTTATATTCAAGATCAAATCGACGTCACTGAGCAGTGGAAAGTACAAGTAGGCGGTCGTTATGATTGGTTTGATCAGCAAATAGATAATCATATTAATCAAAGTCAGTCTAAAAGCAATCAGAGTACATTCAGCCCACGAGTAGGCTTAGTGTATGCTTTCTCAGACGACATACAGTATTACAGCAGTTACTCTGAAGGTTTTAGGCCAAACAGTGGTTACGATATAAATGGTGATGCATTTGAGCCAGAATCAACAACCTCTATTGAGGCGGGTGTTAAATTTAGCACCGATACCCTAAATGGTAGCTTTACTGTATTTAGCGCCGAAAAAAGCAATATGTTGACCACAGATTTGCAAGCAGGCGTGTCGACGGCGTTAGGCGAGGTAACTAGCGAAGGCGTTGAGTTTGATTTACACGGTTATATTACAGAGCGCACCTCATTTGATTTGGCCTATACCTACACCGATGCAAAAACAGCAAACGACACGGTTAATACAGATTGGTGGGTAAAATTACCAAAAGGTAGCCCTTTACTCAATATTCCTAAACACAGTGCAAATGCACGTATTAAAAGAGAATTGAATGATTTAATCGATTTAAATGCAAGCGTTGGTATAGCTGTTCAGTATGAGGGGGAACGCTTAGGTGAAACCATAGACCCTACGTACTACTTACCTTCGTATACACTGGTGAACCTGTTCGCAACTTACAACGTTAATGAAGATGTGATTGTACAACTGAACATTAATAACGTGCTGGATAAAGAATATTACTCAAATTCTTACTCTGCAATTTGGACTCAACCAGGTGAGCCAGTCAATTATAAACTGAGCTTAAAATATAGCTTTTAATTTCTCTTAAAAAGCCTATTTAGCTGCAGTTTTGTAGAACTGCGGCTATAGCTGTTTATATTTTTACTGATCTATTTCGTATATTTACTTGCTCAGATAATTGCCTTTACTATTAAAGTCGCTAATGTGAAGTATTCTTATTATTAAAATATAGTGGGATTAAATTCGCTACACATTCTGTGTTTTTTTAGCAAATAGCGTGCAAAATAGTTTTTTGATTGCTACTTCTCTTTTTTTAGTGAAAGGGTGAATATAACTTAGTCGTAAAAAGTTTTTATATTGCCCTGATGCTGAAAAAAGTGAGCCAGGTGTCATAACGATACCTTGCTGCAGTATCTCATTATAGCTTTTTTGGGTGTCAATTGACTCATCTAACTCGACCCACATTGATATGCCGCCATGAGCTTGTGTAAATCGAATTTCTTCTGGCCAATGACTTTGTAAAAAATTAATAAGTTGTTGTTGCTGCTGTTTAATTGCACATACATGTTTATTTAGGTAGCGCCGATAGTGGCCGCCTTCTATAAAGCTTGCTAATCCTTGTTGAATGGATTCACATGAAGAAAGTTGTGTAACGAGTTTAAGTTGAGTGATTTTTTCATGCCATTTTCCTCCGAAAACCCAACCTATACGTAAATCTCTTGATAAGCTTTTTGAAAACGAACTACATAAAATAACGTCTCCTCGGGTGTCGAGACTTTTTAAAGGCTCACTGTAAAAAGGAGGAAAAGATAAATCGCCGTAGATGTCGTCTTCAATAATGCAAAAGTTACGTTGAATTGCCAATTTTAGCAGTGCTTCTCTTGCATTTTGGGGCATGTATGCACCTGTTGGTGTTGAGTAGTTAGGTGAGACCACGCATGCCTTTATTGGCCACTGGGTTATTTTTTTTGTCAGATCGACAATACTCAAGCCGTGCTCTGGATCGCATTCTATTTCTAATATTTTCAGATCAAGTTGCTCTAATATTTGCAACACCCCGTAAAAAGTTGGGGATTCAACAGCCACAGTGTCGCCTGGTGAACAAGTGGCCATCAGTGAAATAAATAAACTATGCTGGCAGCCATTAGTAATGCAAAGCTCATCCGGTTTTTGCTTTAGTGTGTGATAGTGACTAAGTAATGCATATTTCAAAGCTAAATTACCATCAGAATTATTATAGTAAAAAGCTTTTTGATCCGAAGAAGTGCGAAACGCTTTAGTTATATGTCGATTAAGAATGGTTAAATGTGCCGCGTCACTGGGTATACCTGCACTAGGTAAAATATCAAAGGCTGCACTGCGCGTCATTATATCTTTTAAAATAGTGGGTACAGACACATTTTGCGGTGTTAACGGCGTTGCTATTTGCTTGGGTATCGCTCTTTTGACTGGCTTTGTTTGAGTTACAAAATAACCTGACTTAGGTTTTACATAAATAAACCCTTGTGACTCCAAACGATGTAGTGCATGTAAAACGGTTGCTTTTGAAAGGTTTTGTAGTTTACAAAGCTCTCTCACTGAGGGGAGTTTTCCTGTTGGCATAAAGCCGTGAGCTAATATTCTCTTTTTTAATGTAGCCTCAAGCTCTATATATTTTAACTGCTTCATAAAATCACTCATGGTGACAATCTGTCCCTATTGTAAATTATTTTTCTGTGCCTGTACTGCAAAAATAAAGATATTACTATAGCTAACGAGTTTAATGTTTGCTCTGTAATTAACTAGGAGTAGGTTAGCGCTATGATCGATTTAACAGCTATTGATTTAGCTCGTATTCAGTTTGCATTTACAGTCTCTTTTCATATTATATTTCCTGCAATAACCATTGGTTTAGCAAGCTTCCTTGCGGTACTTGAAGGGCTTTGGTTATACACCCGAAAACCAATATATATGACGCTTTGTCGTTTTTGGATGAAAATATTTGCGGTCAATTTTGCGATGGGTGTGGTTTCCGGCATTGTAATGGCTTACCAGTTTGGTACTAATTGGAGTCAGTTTTCTAATTTTTCAGGGGCTATTACTGGGCCACTATTGAGTTATGAGGTGCTAACCGCATTTTTCTTAGAAGCAGGCTTTCTTGGCGTTATGCTTTTTGGTTGGAATAAAGTTGGCGAAAAACTTCATTTTACATCCACCTGTTTAGTAGCAATCGGTACGTTAATTTCGATGACTTGGATTTTAGCGTCTAATAGTTGGATGCAAACACCTCAAGGCTATGAAATTATTGACGGCCGAGCGGTTCCTGTTGATTGGTTTGAGATTATATTTAACCCCTCATTTCCTTATCGTTTAGCTCATATGGGCTTAGCAGCTTTTTTAGCGACTGCACTATTAGTCGGTGGCTCTGGTGCATGGCATTTATTAAAAAACTCACACACTCAGGCGGCAAAAAAGATGCTGTCGATGGCAATGTGGATGTTGTTGTTTACTGCCCCAATGCAGGCTTTTGTAGGAGATATACACGGACTAAATACACTTGAGTATCAACCGATTAAAGTGGCTGCAATGGAAGGGCATTGGCATGAATCAGAACCCGGCGAAGGTGTCCCCTTAGTTTTATTTGCCTGGCCAAATATGGAGCAGGAACGTAACGATTACGCGATAGAGATCCCACATCTAGCTAGCCTAATTTTAACCCATAGTGTTGATGGTACGATTGCCCCATTAACATCAGTTCCTGCACAAGACCGCCCCAATGTACCGATTGTTTTTTTTAGTTTTAGAATCATGATTGCTTTAGGTTTACTAATGATTTTGTTAGGAATTACTGGGTTAGTATTACGTAAAAAAAGGCGCATATACGAGAATAAATGGTTCTTGAGATACTGTGTAGTAATGGGACCTACGGGTTTGATTGCAATGCTTACCGGGTGGTTTGTTACTGAAGTTGGACGACAACCCTGGGTTGTCTATGGGTTGCAAAGAACGGTTGATGCAAGCTCTGCTCATTCGATGACGGCAATGAGTTATTCATTACTTACTTTTGTTGTTTTATATGTATGTGTATTCGGGGTAGGTGTACGTTATATGTTAGCACTTATCAAAAAAGGCCCTGAAAAAGTGCCTAGCAATGATAATAAAGACGATCTAAACAAACGTCCGGCTCGTCCATTATCAGCGGCTGATGGTATTGAGCTTTAGGAGATTAAATGATGGATTTTAACTTACCTAGTATTTGGGCACTCATTATTGGCTTTGGTTTAATGATGTATGTGTTTTTAGATGGTTTTGACTTAGGGATTGGCCTACTTTTTCCTCTGGTTAAAAATAACCATGAAAGAGATATTATGGTTAACTCTGTTGCTCCCGTTTGGGATGGTAACGAAACTTGGTTAGTACTTGGTGGGGCTGGTTTGTTAACCGCGTTTCCTATGGCTTATTCAGTTATATTATCAGCCTTGTATGGACCGATTTTAGTGATGTTATTTGGCTTAATATTGCGAGGCGTTGCGTTTGAATTTCGTTTTAAAGCAACAGAACCTCATCGTCCATTATGGGACAAGCTATTTTTTGTAGGTTCGTTTATGGCAACCTTTGCTCAAGGAACCGCAATGGGCGCAGTTATTATTGGCTTTCCCGTTGTAAATGGTGAGTTTGCTGGTGATACGTTGGACTGGTTAACACCATTTAGCTTATTTACAGGGTGTAGTTTATTGTTTGCTTATGGCTTATTGGGTGCCACATGGTTAGTGGTCAAAACAGAGCATAATTTATATAAACAAATGCGTAAACTTATTAAGCCATTAACCATTTTACTAGCATTGTGTATGTTAGGTATTAGCATCTACACACCAATGATCAATCCTGACGTCAAAGCAATGTGGTTTAATTGGTCGAATATTGCATACCTTGCTCCTTTGCCCATTATTACTGGTATTTTTGTTTTGTTATTACTTGGCTCGGTAAATTCAGCTAAGCATTATCGGCCATTTATTTATACACTGTGTATGCTGTTTATGGGGTATTTAGGGTTATGTATTAGCCTTTGGCCCAATATTATTCCGCCGAGCGTGTCTATCTATGAAGCAGCAGCACCAGAATCAAGTTTAAAATTCACGTTAGTTGGTGTTGTTATCATTGTGCCATTTATATTGGCTTATACGTTTTGGTCTTATTATGTGTTTCGTGGCAAGGTTATTGATACCGAGGGATATCATTAATTGCTAATTGCAATATTAAGAGAAGACTTTGCGGAGGATATATGAAAAAGAAGCTGTATCAATTTAAATGGTTGCTTATCATTTGGGTATTGAGTGTTACTTCATTATTTTTAGTGTCCCTAGTGATCCGCTTTTTGATGACCCTAGCAGGCATGAAATAATAACGTTGATTAAATTATAGAGACTATTTTTAGCAAAATAGTCTCTTGGCGTATTTAAATTTAGAGTATTGATATTAAGTTAATACGTTAGGCTGACAGATTAATTTGTTAGTTAAGTTGTTTCTAAATAAGTCGGATTATACGTTAATTAAAATGATATAAGGTGTCCATTAATAATAAAAAAGTTGTTTTTAATTTTACAAAAACACTAGTTTAGCTGTTAAATAACCATAACTTATTTAGGTAGTTAAAGTAATTATTAGTTATTCGGGTAAAAGTGACAATGCATAGATTACATTATGTATTTCTGTGTCTTGGAATTGAGTCTTTATTCAACTTATTCTTCAGTCCAAAGCAAAGTGTCAATATAAGCGAGTTCTTCGCTAAAAATACCACTAAAGAATGCGGATTGTTCAAATATTAAGGCGTCATTAGGTTGGGCTTGGTAGCTCTGCTGGCATCTGTTAAGTTCGTTGGCTAACCATGAACATTCTTCGGCTGCTGCGGTTATTGCTGTTTTTAAAAAAGATGGCCATTTTATTTTTTGTAAATTAAAGCGATAGAGCATTACAGCTATACGCCCATAGGCTTGTTGCTTTTGTGATGGTGGGTTATCACTTGTTACTATCTCACTGTTTAACAGCTTACTGCTAAACAGTGCTTGTTGCAGCGCGACTTGCTGTGGCTTACTTAAAAAAGTCGTTGTCATAATGCGTGAGTAGCCTTGGTTGCAATAGAAAATAGCATTTAGTATTAAAGGCTAAGCAAGGCGTTTTACGACTCAAGCAGCACCGAAAAAATGCAGCAACAGTGATAACAAAGTTGGCCTGACTCTTTACTGAATTATCAAAATACAATTGTAATTGGTTAGATAGTTTTGAAGAATATTAGCATCAATATTTTAATATTAAGGCAGCCAATAACTGAGTTAGGTAATTGACTGAATAATTATAATTAAATAGGTTTTTAAAGGAATAAAGATGTTTTTATCATTTTTTAAAAATCTTTTATATTGTCATATCTAATAATTACTAGGTCAAATCTATCACTCATCCGCAGAGACAGATGTTATTACTTAAGGTGTTTTATCAGTTGAGTTATCAATCTGCGCTAGGTGTTACTGAGGAATAAGAGTTATTTACTTTGCCAAGTTGTGGGCGTTATGCAGTAAGTCTTTTAAAGAAACTATGCCCAGATAAAGGGAGTAAATTTTCATTATCTAAACTTACATGTGCAAAAGCAGAACGCTATTTTAAACAAGAAAAAAGCTGAGTAGCATCTTGCGTTCAAACCTTTCTTAACCCTCAATACAGACAAAGTTCTCACTAAATCTATCATTGTAAAAATACAGTAATAATGAAAATCAGAACAAGCTGATTGCTTAGTAATTTAATAAAATGATGCTCTGAGGAAAGCTTACATTTGTTGTGTAATTTTTATAGTTTGTATTGGTGAAATATTTTCATTTCTTTCTTACTTATTGATTTTAAAACTATTTATAGGTGGTCTTTATTTTGCTTGGTTATTGTTTTTTAACCCTATAAAAATATAGCAATCAAAAAATTATTTAAGGAAGAAAAGTTATGGCAGAGTCATTTAAGTATGCAAATAATAAAGGACATGCAGGAGAGCTTCATCAAAAAGCTAATAAAGACCATCCCGTAATGACAACCGCACAAGGTTGCCCTATCAGTGACAATCAAAATTCATTAAAAGCAGGTCAACGCGGACCAGGACTATTGGAAGATCATGTGTTACGAGAAAAGTTGTTTCACTTTGATCACGAGCGAATTCCTGAGCGAGTTGTTCACGCAAGAGGGTATGGTGCACATGGTTACTTTGAAACGTATGATGCTTTAGATGATTTGACTTCTGTTGATATTTTTCAACGTAAAGGTGAAAAAACACCTGTTTTTGCACGCTTTTCAACAGTGGCGGGTAATCAGGGCTCGCCTGATTTAGCACGTGATGTGCGAGGTTTTGCCGTTAAGTTTTATACGCAGGAAGGTAATTGGGATCTGGTAGGCAATAATATCCCAGTTTTTTTCATTCAAGACGCGATGAAGTTTCCCGACCTTATACATAGCGCAAAAGCAGAACCAGATCGTGGTTTTCCACAAGCGCAAACAGCCCACGATAATTTTTGGGATTTTGTAAGTTTGTCGCCAGAATCCATGCACATGGTTATGTGGGCAATGTCAGATAGAGCTATCCCGCGCTCATTAAGGTTTATGGAAGGGTTTGGCGTTCATACTTTTAAGTTTATTAATGCACAAGGTGAAGAAAAATTTGTTAAGTTCCACTGGAAACCTAAAGGCGGTATGCAGTCAGTGGTTTGGAATGAGGCATTGAAATTAAATGGCGCTGATCCTGATTTTCATCGTCGTGATATGTGGGAATCAATTAATAATGGTGACTATCCGGAATGGGAGCTGGGCATTCAAGTATTTGATCAAAAATTTGCTGAAGAGTTCGAGTTCGATGTTTTTGATGCCACTAAACTGATACCCGAAGAGCAAGTACCAGTTAAAGTTATTGGTAAAATGGTACTCAATCGAGTCGTAGACAACTTCTTCGCAGAAACCGAACAGGTTGCATTTTGTACTCAAAATATAGTGCCTGGGCTTGATTTTACTCCCGATCCTTTATTGCAAGGCCGTAATTTTTCTTACCTAGATACACAAACCAAACGCCTAGGTGGGCCTAATTTCACACAAATTCCTATTAATGCACCAAAATGCCCGATGAGACATTTTCTTCAAGATGGCCACATGGCAATGCAGAACCCCAAAGGCCGGGTTAATTACGAACCTAATTCATTCAGCGGGGGTGAAAACAACCCGCGAGAGTGCCCTGTACACGGATTCAAAAGCTCAGAATCTGAAACTGACGGGGGTAAATTACGCTATCGCTCAGAAACATTTAGTGATCACTATAGCCAAGCGCGCCAATTCTATTTAAGTCAAACTGACATTGAGCAAACGCATATTCAAGATGCTTTGATTTTTGAGTTATCTAAAGTAGAGCATTTACGTATCAGAGAACGCGTGGTTTCTCATCTGTTAAACATTGATAACAAGCTTGCTGAGCAAGTTGCATTGGGTTTAGGTTTACAAACTATGCCAGATGCCGCAGAAGCTGCGCTTGATACCCGTCAAGATTTACCAGTATCTGATGCGCTAAGTATTTTAAAAAATGCGCCAAATACATTTAAAGGCAGGAAGCTTGGTATATTAGTAAGTGATGGTTTTGATGCTGAAACCTTTAATTTATTAACACAAAGCCTTAAAGAGGAAGGTGCAAGTCATGAAGTTATTGCGGCTCAAGTTGGTGGTGCTAAAAACAGTAATGGCGAGGTTGTTGAGGCCGATCAAGTGATTAATGGCGGTCCTTCGGTGCTTTACGACGCAATAGTTCTGCTTACCACTAATGAAGGCGCTAAAAAGTTTGCTGAAATACCGGAGGCGAAAGATTTTGTCAGTGATGCTTATGCACATATGAAGTATATCGGCTTTAGTGATAAAGCAACTCCTTTAATCGAGGCTACGGGTTTAAATGGACAGCTTGATGATGGCTGGTTGGATTTAAATAAAATTTCCGCAAGTGAGTTTGTCTCAAAAATTCGTAATCTTAGGTATTGGAGCCGATAAATCGCATAAATTGGGGCTAGTGAGAACTAGCCCTTGTTATTGATGGCACCGTTTGATTTGAGGATTACAAAAATTTAAAGGAATAAAATGAAACTAATTTATGTCGATGATAACTTGCCGGGTATTACTCGAAAGAGGCATGAAAACCAATGGGTTTATTATGATCCTGCAGGAAAGAAAATACATGATAAAGATGAAATAGAGCGGTTAGACAGTCTCGCTTTTCCCCCCGCATACAAAGATGTATGGTTATGCCCAGAAGAAAATGGGCATATTTTAGCTACTGGCTACGACAACAAAGACCGCAAGCAATACTTTTATCATCCCGAGTTTAGGGAGCAGCAAGAGCTTAAAAAGTTTGAAGCATGTGTTTTATTTGGAAATAAACTGCCTTTGTTAAGAGCAAAACTATCGGAATATTTGCGAGGTAATGAACTTGATTGCCAGCGCACAATTGCAGCCGTTGTACGTTTAATGGACCTTGGAGCTCTGCGCGTTGGTTCTAAAAAAAATGCCAAACATAACAATAGTTTTGGTGCTACGACATTACGTAGCCGGCATGCAAAACTAACGGGTAAAAATATTCGCTTAAAGTATAAAGCAAAATCCGGTAAGCAAAGAGAAGTGAATATAACAGATAAAGTGCTTAGCTCTATCATACAGCAGTTGCAAGATTTGCCTGGGCAGAGCTTATTCCAATATATCGATGAAGGCGAGTGTTGTGATGTTACCTCCAAAGAAGTGAATGAGTTTATTCAAAGTGTTATGGGTGAGCAGTTTAGTGCAAAACATTTTAGAACATGGCGGGCCAGTGTTTTGGCATTTGAAGTCTTACATAAATCAAACGGCCAGCTTTCGCTTAAAGATATGTTAGGTAGCGTTTCAAGTAATTTAGGGAATACCCCAGCAATAGCTCGTAATTCATATATTCATCCAAAGTTGATTGAGCTGTGTAAAGGAGGTAAAGAATCTCTAAAGGACTTTAATAACTTAGACAAACTACCCCGTAAGACTAAGTATCTAAGTCGCTATGAGCGTGGGTTGTTGATATTTTTAGAAGAACAAAGCTAATAACGTTAATCTCTTTGTAATTCTACTCATATTTCAATCGCTTGAGTTATACCTATGTGTGTGAACTTTTTACAACTTCTAGCAACTTTTACTTTAAAACGTAGAGTTCTACTTTGCTTTTTTTATTTATCTTTCTGATTTTAAAGGATTAAAACTTTGGTTTGAATGTTGCTAATTACTAAGCGTACTTTCTTAAACAAATAAAGGAGTTATTATGAGTACTGTTATTACTGGGTTATTCGACAATGCATCACAAGCAACATTAGCCATTTATAGATTAGAAGCTTTAGGTGTAAGTGAGGCGGATATAAGCATTGTTGCTAACGACTCGTATACAAAGGAAGACTTTGCTGTAGATGAAGGTACCAAAGCTTCAGAGGGCGGTTTGCTGGGCGCTGCATCTGGTGGCGTGTTAGCGGCAATTATTGGTGGTTTTACCGCTGTTGGTGCAGTCGCTTCGGGTGGTGCAGGCTTATTAGTCGCAGGTCCTTTGGTTTCAGCACTTGCAGCTGGTGGCGCCGGTGCTGCCGTTGGTGGGACTCTAGGTGCAGCAATCGGCGCATTTATTCCAGAACATGAAATTAAGTATTATGAAGACGCAATTGAGAAGGGTTCAATACTCGTCGGTGTTAAATATAACAGCGATAACAAAAATAGTATTGAAGAAATTCTTGATAATGCTGGTGCAAGCAAGGTTTCAAAAGCGTAATATTTCAGGATGCACTATAAGTATCTAAAAAGTATAAAGGTGGAACTGCGTTCCATCTTTTTACGCGTTTGATTTTTAAAACTATCTGAGCTTAGTATATTAATCTATATGGAAACCAATGAATTATTTAGCTCACCTTTATTTAGCAAAGCCTACGGCTGATTCTCATTTTGGCAACTTACTGGGAGATTTTGGTGGTCAACGACAGCTAACATACATACCGACAAGTGTTAAAAGTGCGCTAGATAACCATTATTTAGTGGATAAATTTACTGATGCACACCCTTTAGTTAAAGAAGCTAAACAGCTTTTTTCACCCAAGCGCAGGCGCTTTGCAGGCGTGGCTGTTGATGTGGTGTTTGATCATTTTCTGATTCAGCATTGGCAGCAGTTTAATAACCAATCACTGATTGATTTTAAGCAAACCAGTTATGCGCTTTTGGATAAGCGTATACCTGTAATGCCTACACGAATGCAACGTGTAGTAACCAGTATGACACAAAACGATTGGTTTAAAGAGTATGAAAGCGTTGATGGGGTTGGGCGGGCGCTTGATAATATTGCTAAACGGGTTCGCTTTACTAATAATTTTGCAGGCACCGCTGAAGATATAACCCGACATTATAGTGAGCTAGATGGACTGTTTTTAGCGTTTTTTCCTGAGCTAATTGAACACGTTAATAAGTTTAATTTGGAGAGCGCACCAAAGTAGAGTGCGCTTACAAAATAAGTGGTTTAGTCGTCTGGTCCTTTTAAGGTAAATACTAAATGTTTACGCATATCTTTTAAAATTACGCCTTTTTTAAGCATTGCACCGCTTAAGCGCTTTTGCCATTTTAATAACTCAGGCTCTGCCGCAGTTAGTGCCTGTTGGTTTTCAAACTGAAAACACATTAGTAAAGAGCCCGGAAATAAATGATATTCCACATCAAACCAGCACTGCAGCATACCTGGAATTTCAGCACGGCCTTGCTCTTCTATTTTGTCAGCAACATTGAGGACGAGTGCTTGTTGTTTAACTTGCACAGCAGATAGTTTTTTCATGGGAGAAGATCCAATTTAGAGGCTAAGAATACAGCCGGAATAATGCATTATACCCAAGCTTTCAGGGTGATAACAATGTTAGCCATACTTTAAATTAGATGGCTCATAGTGAAGACTGATTGTGGTTAGTTTAGTAGTTCAATCGGTTTGAATACACTATTTATCAAGGGAAATTATGAATCATATAGTTGTTTTTTTAGTTATTATTTTTATGCTGTCAGGGTGCTCTGAAGAGCAAGTTCCTGAGCAAAAATTAAAACCTGTTTCTGCCATTGAGTTAAAAAAAACTAACTCGTTTGATAGTCGTATTTTGTCAGGTGTTATTCAACCTGCAGATACAACGACCTTAACATTTGAGGTTAGCGGAAAGGTTGAAGACGTTTTTTTTGATATTGGTGAAGCTTTTGATAAAGGTGAGCCCCTCGCCAAACTAGAACAAACAAAGTATTTATTGGCAGTGCAAGAGGCCAAAGGACAGGTCTCTAATGCAAAGGCTACGATGCTAAATGTTAAGCAGGATTTTGAACGTAAAGCGTCACTGGTTGATGATGGTGCGGTGTCTGGCGCGCAATACGATGCTGCAAAGTCTCAATATGAGAGCGCCAAGGATAAAGTCGATATTGCTCAAGTGCGATTAGCGATGGCAAAAGAAAAGTTAAAAGATACTACATTGATTGCGCCCTATGCTGGGACTATCTCAAAACGTAATATTGAACCTTCGCAACAAGTTAGCCCTAATATCTCGGCACTTTTAATCCAAGGTAAAGAAAGTTTTGAAGTCTCAGCGCTTGCGCCTGAAGGGCTTCTCTCCTCGTTAACTATTGATAAACCGGCAAAGGTAACTATTTCAGCTTTAGATAAATCGTTGAATGCTAAAATTAAAGAAATTGGCTCAGCTGCTCAAGGAGCGAATGCTTTTCCTATTATTTTAAAAATCTCAGCTAATGATATCGCAGGTATCAGAACGGGTATGAGTGCAGAAGTGCAATTTAAACAACAGCAGGGAGAAAGCCATGGTTTTATGGTGCCTGTAAGTGCAATCATGGCAAAAGAAAATAACCAACACTTTGTTTTTAAACTGATAACAACAGCGCAAGCTGACTACGTTTTACAAAAAACAACAGTGGATGTAATGAAATTTTTTGCGCAAAAAGCGCAAATTAAAGGAGATTTAAAAGAGGGGGAACAAATTGTTAACGCGGGAATGGCTTTTTTACACGATGGGCAAAAAGTAACGCTTATCGAAGGCGAAATTAAGCGACTTAACCCATAACCCGTGACGGAGATTTAAAACAATGAAGATCCCTACTATTTCAGAGCTTGCTCGTGACCATAATCGCCTTATGTTAGCTATTGTTTTTGGCCTTATGTTATTTGGCGCCTTTAGTTATTATCAACTACCAAAGCAAGAAGACCCTAAAATAAAAATTCGCGAAGCTGTTGTCACAACAGCTTATCCGGGGATGAGCGCAAAAAAAGTAGAGTTGTTGATCACTAAAACACTCGAAGAAGCTATTCGTGAAATGCCCAGTATTGCCGAAATTCGCTCAGTATCTATTCCTGGTCGTTCTATTATTCACGCTGAGCTTAAGCAAAGTGTTGAGCAAAGTGAGTTTGATCAACAATGGGATAAACTGCGCGATCAAATAAACGCAGTGCGTGATGACTTACCCAATGGGACATTACCTTATGTAGTAAACGATGATTTTGGTGATGTTGCCGTATTAACAGTGGCACTTATTGCTGATCCTGCCTACAGTATGGGCGATCGCCAAGATGTGGCGCAACACATTGCTGATATGCTGCATCAAGTTGAGGGCACTAAAAAAATTGATATTTTGGGCATTCAACAAGAGCGTATTTTTATTGAAATTGAAAATGCTAAGCTCGCTCAACTGGGTATTGCACCTGAACAATTAATTGCCGCTTTGAAAAACCAAAATATTATACGCCCTAGTGGGGTTATTGACGCCAATGGCAAAAACTTTATTATTCAACCTTCAGGAAATTACCAAAACCTTGCCGATATTAGAAATACACTTATCAGTGTGCCTAACCAGCCTGAAACAATATTGTTGCGCGATATTGCTAAAATAAGCCGTAAAGTGGTCGATCCCCCATCAAGAACAAGTTATTACAATAATCGCCAAGCCATTATTTTTGCCATATCTAAGGATGAACAAGCGGATGTGCTTAAGTTCACTCCTAAAATAGAAGCGATGACAGCTCAAATTAACCAAACTATTCCTGCAGGCTATCAATTAAAAAATATTACGCGCCAAGCCGATGTGGTTGAAGATGCAGTATTTGGTGTGACTTTTAGTGTTTTGCAAACCATCGTTATAGTATCAATTGTGGTAGTGATGTTTTTAGGCTTACGCACTGGTCTGATTGTGGGCTCGATTGTGCCAGCAGCGATTTTAATTACGCTTTCAGTTATGAACTTTATGGGTATTCCATTAGAGCGTATGTCGCTAGCTACTTTAATTATTGCGCTTGGTCTTTTGGTTGATGATGGCATAATAATGGCTGAAGATTTTAAAAAGCGTATCGAAGATGGCGAAACGCGTGATACAGCTGTACGTAATACCTCCGGCACTCTTGCGATACCGTCTTTAACTTCATCATTAACAACTATTCTTGTGTTTTTACCTCTTATGTTGGCACAAAGTAGTGCCGGTGAATATACGCGCTCGATCTCCTTGGTGGTGCTAATTGCATTACTTACTTCTTGGGCGCTAAGCCTGACATTTACTACTTATTTATGTCATCGCTTTGTTAAAAAAGAAACGAGGCAAAAGCAAAATATTGTTCGACGTAAAATTAATCGCTTTTTTGATAGCCTCACCCCGGTTTACGAAAAAGCATTACGACAAATTATGCGTGCGCGTATTGCGTTTGTTGTTGTTATTTTAGGACTATTTTTGGCAGGGGGCTGGGCTATGAGTCTAGTGCCTGCAAAGTTTTTTCCAGATTCTGATCGAGCACAAATTTTAGTGTACCTTGATATGCCAGCGGGTACTTCAATGCGTAAAACTGACGCAACGGTGCAGGCTATTTCAAAAAACTTGGATGATAAAGAACACTTTCCACATATTGAAAAATATGCGGCCTATGCTGGATTTGGTGGTCCTCGGTTTGTTTTATCACTTACACCTATCGACCCCGAACCTTCAAAAGCATTTTTTATGATTGATGTAGGTGAACGAAAGTTCGCCGATCCTACATTAAAGAGAGTGCGTGAGATGTTTGCTCAAGATTTCCCTGGTGTGATGGGGCGTGTTACGAAAATGTTCTTAGGGCCATCTGATTCTTCACTAATAGAGATTCAAGTTAAAGGTCCTGATAGTGATTATATTTATTCTGTTAGCGATGAAATTAAAACTTTGTTGCGAAATGTAGATGGCACGTTTGATATTAAAAGCGATTGGGAAAACCGCATTACGACACTTAAACTTGAGGTTAATCAGCAAAATGCTCGTCGTGCCGGAATTAGCTCAAATGATGTTGCCCAAGCGTTAGAAACCTATTTTTCTGGACGCATAATATCCGAGTTTCGTGAAGGTGATGATATATTCCCTATTGTATTAAGGGCACAAGACAGGGAGCGTTACGATTTAGATCGGATCAATAGTGTAAGTATTTATTCTTCTGCTAGAGGCGTCAGTGTTCCTTTAATGCAAGTGGCCGAGATTCGCTATGAAACGCAATTTGCGCGAATTGCGCGTGAAAATTTATTTCGTACCGTAACTGTACAAGCTAAAAATCAAATTATGTCGGCGCAAAGTATGGTGCCCTTACTTGAAGAGAAGCTTGCTAAAATAAAAGAAAAATTACCACCTGGATATAAAATTGAATACGACGGGGTGATTGGAGACTCCGCGGAATCGCAAGCTGCTATCTTAGCTAATTTACCGCTGTGTATTGCCATTATGGTGTTTATTATTATTGCGCAATTTCGCTCTTACCGTGCAACCAGTATTGTATTTTTAACCGTACCCCTAATTATTATTGGTGCTGCTTTTGGTTTGTTGGTTATGCAAGCAAACTTTGGGTTTATGGTTATTTTAGGTTTATATGCGCTTGCCGGTATTATCATTAATAATGCGGTGATTTTAATAGACCGAATAAATATTGAACGTAAACAGATAGAGTACTCAGAGCAACAAACCGCAGAGCAGTCTAATCAACAAAACTTTGAGGCGGTAATCAATGCTTCTTTAAGGCGTTTACGCCCTATTTTGATGTCTACTTGCACAACGATAATAGGCTTAATGCCACTTATTTTATCTAAAGATGTTTTGTTTTATGGTCAAGCAAGCACTATTGCGTTTGGTCTTGCAATGGGAACAATTTTAACATTAGGATTTGTTCCTGTTTTGTATACGTTTTTCTTTAAAATAAAGCCAGTTAAATCAGATAAACATCAAACTCAGCGTGAGTCAGAGCAGGCTTAATATGAAGGGCTGATAATAAGTTTTATCCCTATTTAGTGGCAATTTTAGCCACTAAATAGGCCTGTTTTACTCATGCTTTATTTGTTTAGATAAAAACAAGTTAGTAACGTCTGCGACTTTGATTAACGACTCTTTATCAACATGGCTCCAAGTTACCTTTGAGCCTACACTTTCACAACAAATAACACCTAATGGTTTGCTATCAAGTATATAAATGTAATCAAGTAAAGAATAAATATTGAGCGGCTCAAAGTAAGAGAGAGAGAATGGCTTGGTTACTTCGTTATTTCTGGCGTCGGAGGCGTCGAGTACTTGGTTGGTTAAAATATAGTTGAAATAAGCAGGGGAGTTTTCTGTGTATAGAACAGTTCCACTTAACACGTCATTATTTTCATCAAGGCAAGCTAAGCAATTTAATGCACTGTAATCTTTATTAAATAACCACAGACTGACTCGATTAGCATTGGGAATAAGCGCTTTTAACTCTTTGCATATTTGCTTTAGTTTCCTGTCACTAGAAACATTAGGATCGCTAATTTTTACTGCTAAGTTTTTTAAATTAAGGTTTTTAGGATTATAAACATTGAGTAAGCTATTGAGCTTAGCTTTATCAAACGGTTTAGTTAAGTAGCCATCCATACCAATATCTAAATAATGCTCAATGTCTTGTTTTAGGGTATTTGCTGTCATAGCTATAATTGGAACTGTTTTACCTGCAGGGAGTGCTCTAATAGCCTGCGTGGCTTTTATGCCATCCATTTCAGGCATTTGTATATCCATGAAAATTAAGTCGACAGGGTGCTCTTTGAAGTACTTAACGCATTCTTTACCATCCTCTGCGATAATTAAATTAGCATTATGTGCTTTGAGCATTTTAACGATAATAAGCTGATTTATTTTATTATCTTCGGCAATTAACACAGTACAACCTTGCAGGTTTGTTATATCAGAGTCCTGCTTTGGTATTGATGGTAATAAAGCAAGCTCAAAGTTTTGCTCGTAGGTAAATGTGGAGCCCTTACCTATTTTGCTGGAAAAGCTAAGCTTCCCTTGCATTAATTCACTCAAGCGAGCACAAATTGATAAGCCTAAACCTGTCCCCCCATATTCTCTTGAAGTTGATGAGTCTGCCTGATGAAACTCTTTAAATAAATGTTCTTGAACAGTCTCATTAATGCCAAGGCCTGTATCAATAACTTCAAATTTGAGTAATTGTGTTTGCAATGTACTGCTTTTAATACTTACTTTCAGTTCGACTTGACCAGTTTTGGTAAATTTAATCGCATTTGAGCATAGGTTATTTAAAATTTGCGAAACCCGAAGAGGATCGCCTTTTAAATTCTCTGCTATTTTAGGATCTACCGACTTAATAAGTTTTATACCTTTAGCAGACGCTTGCTGTAACTGGGGTTTTATTACATCGCTAATAACGTCATTAAGATTGAAGTTGATATGTTCAATCTCTAATTTACCAGCCTCAATTTTAGAAAAGTCTAAAATATCGTTTACAATATTTGATAAGTAATGTGCTGACTTTAATATACTTTTTAAGGTGTTATCTTTTTCCTCTGTTGTGCCTTCTGATATGGCAAACTCAGCTAAATTTAAAATCCCATGTAATGGGGTTCTCAACTCATGAGTCATATTTGCCAAAAATTTACTTTTTGTGTTATTGGCTGTATCAGCTTCTTCTTTTAACTTTTCTAGTTGTTTATTGTGTGCTTTTTGTTTTTCTAATGCCATCACTAGCTTTTTATTATTAAGTCTAAGCTCTAATTGCGCAATAACTTCTTTGCTCAAAACCGTGAGTGCATTTATCTGTTTGCTTGAGAGCTTTTTTGGTTTATCGCTAATAACACATAACGTACCAATAGCATTGCCTCTAGGAGTTATAAGAGGTGCACCTGCATAAAAGCGAATATTTGGGTCGTTTGTAACCAAGGGATTATCGTGAAAGCGGGTATCAGTAAGTGCATTTTGAACTTCGAACACTTGGTTTTCTAAAATTGCGTGAGAACAAAACGAGATATCCCGTGCGGTTTCGTCTACATCAATACCTTGCTTTGATTTAAACCATTGCCTGTCGGGATCAACAAGACTTATTAGTGAGATTGGCGTTTCACAAATATCAGATGCAAGCTGGGTTAAGTCGTCAAAGGATTTCTCAGCTTCAGTGTCTAAAACGTCATACTCATATAGGTCTTTTAGCCGTGATAGTTCATCTTCAGGTGTTGACGCTTTTATCATTATGTAACCTTGTTTTTGATATGCCTAACAATGAGTAATTGAATAAAAATAATAATGGATGCGCGAGCGTAAAATGCAATTAAATTATTATGCTCAAGTAGTTAGCTTATATGACCTTAACAGTTTTTGCTAATTGATTTAAAACTGCTCAATCAACAATTCTATTACGGCCTTTCGTTTTTGCCTCGTATAAATAGTCATCAACATATTTTAAGCTGTTTTGTAAGCTGATAGAGCCATCATGAGTAAGTAGCCCAATACTTACCGTAAAGCTAATATTAAAATTGCGATAGTAAACTTTATGTTCATTTACTGCGTGTTTTATTCGCTCAGCGGCTTGCTTAGCTTCTGCTTTGTTTGTGTTGGGCATAATAATTAAAAACTCTTCACCGCCCAGGCGAAATACAAAATTTTGTTTTCTCGTTAAAGCGCGTAATGTATTGGTAAGCTCTTTTAAGCTTAAATCGCCAGCTTCGTGACCATAGTTATCATTTATTGCTTTAAAATGGTCTATGTCGAGCATTAATAACGAAATATAGGTATTTTTATTCTGCGTTTTTAATAGCTCATCGCTGAGTGTTCTGTATAAAGTTCGTCTATTTAAACAGCAAAATAATAAGCTACTTTTCCATCTCTAAAAATGGGTGATATGGCCAGTTCATTCCAATAAGGGTCACCACTTTTTGTGTAGTTTAAAATTCTTGTAGTTATGGGGAGCCCTTTTTTAAGATGAATTTTGAGTTGCTCTATTGTGTTGGTGTCAGTTTTTTCACCTTGTAAAATAGAGCCAAGCTTTTTACCTTCTACTTGATTCAGTGGGTAGCCTGTAATTCTTTCAAATGAGCCATTTACCCAAATAACACGCTTGTCTTTATCGGCAATCACCATTCCTACTGTGGTTTCTTTGAGTGCAGTAACTAAAAAGTCCCGCTCCAGAGCTATTTTTTCACTCCCTGAGATGTCTTGAAAAATGCCATATAGCTTCGTGATTTCACCGTTTAAATCTCTCGATACATTGCCGCTTGATATTACAGTGCGCTCTTGTAGATCGTCATCTACAACACGAAGCTTTATACAACTCCATTCTTGTCCGCATGCAAGAGCTTGCTCGACCGCATCTGTTATTTTGGATTTGTCATCTTCATGATAAAAATTTATTGCAGTATCTAGTTGAGGGGAATAGTTACTCGGTGAAACACCATGGATGGTATAAATTTCATCGGTCCAAAATAATTGATTAGTTTTACAGTCGAGTTGCCAATAGCCTACCTTTAAAACTTCGCCGGCATTTTCTATGATGGTTTGTAATTCGTTATTGCTAATAACAGACGACACTTGGGCAAAGTGCTGGTTAAAAACTAAAACCATATGTTGGTGTTGGTTTTGCTGCACACTATGTAAGCAACAATTTAGTTTAATGGAGTAATCGGTTGCTAATTTTAGTTCAATATCAAATTGGTCTAACTCATTATGTTGCGATTTTAGTGCGAGAATTTGTTGTTGTAATAGAGCTTTGCTTTCAGTAGTACAACAGCCATAAAGGCTTTCAATGGTGGGTACTTTTTTAGCTGCAACATTTAGCTCTGACCACCTTGGAGAAAGATAACTAAGCTGATTATTATTATCAAATACCATTAAAAGAAAATTACACTTTTCTAGCAGCGCAATATTTATGTCTTTAATATCCATAAGCTCCCTACATATGAAAAGTATTACAACAATAAGGTTGAGTATAGACACCTTCTTTTATTTTTTCAGTTCAAGACAGTCTTAATAGTGGTCAGAATTCTTACTAAAAGTGTATTTCAGGTTTGTTTTTATCACTTTCCTGATAAGGTATTGGTTGTATAACAATATTTTAACGTTATTTCGTTGTTGTTAACGCAGAACGAATCACTGGAGAGTTTAATGAGCATATTTCGATTGAGTGTTGTTACCTCGTTTTTTTTCGCTGCTAATCTCTGTGCTACTAGTGCATATGCAAATACTAAAGTAATTCATGCAGGAGAGTTATTGGCTATTCCCGGAGAAAAACCACAACAAAAACAAACCGTAGTAATAGAAAATGGCAAAATAGTTTCGGTATCAGCGGGCTTTTTACCCATCACTCGTTTTGGCGAAGATGCTCAGTTAATCGATTTATCGACCCGCTTTGTTATGCCGGGACTTATGGATATGCATGTGCATTTACAAGGTGAGCTTGGCCCTGATAATAAAAAAGAGCTGGTGGAAATGTCTGATGCAGATGTAGCAATGCGCAGTGTGCATTTTGCTAACAAAACTCTTATGGCGGGCTTTACTACTGTGCGTGATGTGGGAAGTCAAAGCGAGCAAATGTATGCATTACGTAAAGGCGTAGAAAATGGCTGGGTTGATGGGCCGCGTATTATTGCTGGTGCTGGCGTTACTATTACTGGCGGACACTTAGATGTTGATGGTATGAGCCCAGATTTACTCACCATAAAAACACCGCCAACAGTGTGTGATGGCGCTATTGAATGCCGCAAAAAAACTCGCTATGCAATTAAATACGGGGCTGATTTAATTAAAGTTGCTTCTACCGGTGGCGTGCTTTCGGATACTACTACGGGCACAGGGCAGCAAATGCAAGACGATGAACTTAAAGCTGTAGTTGATACAGCGCATGGTTTAGGGCGAAAAGTAGCTAGTCATGCGCATGCCGCTCAAGGTATTAATGCAGCATTACGTGCGGGCGTTGATAGCATAGAGCACGGTAGTTACACCGATGATGAAGGCATTAAATTATTTAAAGAAACAGGGGCTTATTTAGTCCCTACTTTGCTTGCAGGGCACACCGTAGTTGGGTTAGCAAAAAACAGTGACTTTATGTCTGCGCCAATTAAAAGCAAAGCAATTAGGGTGGGGGGCGATATGCTCAACAATTTTACTAAGGCTTATAAGGCCGGGGTAAACATTGCATTTGGTACCGACAGTGGCGTATCTAAGCACGGCATTAACGCAAAAGAAGCGGTATTAATGCATCAAGCAGGTATGACTCCTGCTGATATTTTAAAATCGGCAACCGTCAATGCTGCTGATTTAATTGATATGAGCCAGCGCTTGGGCACCATAGAGCCTGGTAAGTTTGCTGATATTATTGCTTTGGACACCAGCCCACTTAGCGATATTAGCGCTTTAATGGATGTCGATTTTGTAATGAAAGAAGGCACGATTTTTAAACACCAATAAATACCCTATTTATTTTATTAATAATGACGCAATAACGCTGGTAGGTCGTATAAAAATTTTATAAATGGCTGCTGGCGTTTTTTGGTCATACCGCTTTTAAGGTTATAAAAGGAAGTATTTTATTTTGAAGAGCTTAATAGTTTTATTTTTAGTTGTATGGCCTTTTTTGGTTAATGCCAACGCGCAGATAGTTGAATTTCCTGATGTAAATAATAATGTGGCATACGCAAGTGTGGCTTCATTGGGATTTAACCCAGCGGATGAAAAAATAGCATATGGGGATAATGAATCGCAGTTCGCATTACTTTGGCGCGCAAAACAAATACAGCCGCAAAACCCGTTAGTTATTTTACTTCATGGTGGTTGTTGGCTAAGTGCATACGATATTAAACATACCTACGCGTTAAGTACGGGGCTTGCACAAGCTGGTTTTAATGTATGGTCTTTAGAGTATAGAAGAAGCGGCGCAAGCGGTGGTGGCTGGCCTACAACGTTTAATGATGTAAAAGCCGGAATTTTAGCGGTAAGTAAATATAATAATGGCGAGTTTAAATTAGCTGACTCGGTTGTGGTAGGACACTCCGCTGGTGGGCATTTAGCTCTGCTTGCTGGTGGTGAAATTGAACAGCTCAAAGGGGTTATTGGCTTAGCCCCTATTACTGATATAAAAGCGTATGCACGCGGTAATAACAGCTGTCAAAAAGTGACAAAGGATTTTATGCAAGGTATGCCAACTGATAAACCCAAGGCTTACACGCAAGCGAACCCGAGCGAGCAGTCGCTTCATCCGCAGAGTATTATTTTACAAGGTGACCAAGATACCATCGTGCCAGCTTTTAATTTAGAGCAGCTTAAACGACCTGTGGTTATGCTAGATGGTGTGGGGCATTTTGATTGGATCCACCCAGGTTCTGAGGCATTTAAGACACTAATAAAAAATTTGAATGAGAAGTAATAATGAATTTTAATGAGATTGTAGCGCTTGATAAAGCCGATCCGCTGGCTAATAAACGTGATGAATTTGATTTACCCGCAGACACTATTTATCTCGATGGTAACTCATTAGGGGCTTTGCCTAAAGCCGTAAAATCGCGCGTAGCTGAGGTGGTAAGTCAGCAATGGGGTAGCCATTTAATTAGAAGTTGGAATGATCACCAATGGATTGATTTACCAACTTTGGTAGGAGAGAAAATAGCGCCGATTATTGGCGCAGCAAAAGGCCAAGTGATTTGTTGTGACTCGATTTCAGTTAACTTATTTAAACTGTTAAGTAGTGCATTATCGTTAAACCCTGAGCGAAATGTGGTGTTATCCACCGAGGATAACTTTCCTACTGACTTATACATGGTGCAGGGGCTAAGTAAGCTATTAGGCCCCGACTTATGTCAGCTTAAATTAGTGGCAGAGCAAAGTATTGAGCAAAACCTTAATGATTCAGTGGCTGTGTTGCTATTAACGCAGGTCAACTTTAGAACCGGTCAGTTGCTGGATATGCAAAAGCTCACCCAGTTAGCCCACGAGAAAGGCATTTTGGTGATATGGGATTTAGCCCATAGTGCGGGAGCTTTACCGGTTGAACTTGATAACTGTAATGCTGATTTTGCCGTTGGCTGTGGCTATAAATACTTAAACGGTGGCCCAGGCTCACCTGCATTTTTATATGTGGCTAAACGCCACCAAGCTGCTGTGAAGCAACCCTTATCAGGTTGGATGGGTCATGCCAAACCATTTGCTTTTGATGCAATATATCAAGGTGCTGATACTATAAATCAGTATTTATGTGGCACACCTAGTGTGATTGCGATGAGTGCTTTAGATGCTGCGCTTGATGTATGGCAAGACGTAGATATTTCTCAAGTAAGAGAAAAGTCGATTGCACTTGCCGACGTATTTATTAAATTAGTACAAACACATTCATGCTTAAGTGATTTGCGCTTATGTTCCACTGAAAATTCGAGCCAAAGAGGTAGCCAATTAGCATTTTCGCATACCGATGCGTTTGCTATATGCCAAGCGTTAATTGAAAAAGGGGTTATTGCTGATTTTCGTGCACCTAATATTTTACGCTTTGGTTTTACGCCACTTTATACTTCGTTTGAAGAGATTTGGCAGGCAGTAACTATTTTAGCTGAGGTAGTTAAAAGCCAGCTATATACCCAGCCACGTTTTAATTTAGCGGGTAAAGTGACGTAACTTTATGATGAGCCATTATTATAATGGCTCATAGCGTTTCTCAAGTTAAAAAAGGCATAGCGTTAGCAGAATCACTAGCAGCGCCTTTAGGTTATTATTGCTCCTTTTCTAGATGAAAGTAATTAAGTTGTACTCTCATCTCGGTAGCTTGTTCTGCCATTTGACGCGCAGCCGCCATTGTTTCTTCTGTAATCGCTGAGTTAGCCTGAGTTAGCCCCGTTAACCGTTGTACAACAAGATTAACCTCTTTAATTGCTTGCTCTTGTGCGGAGGTTGAGTGCGCTATATGTATTATATTTTTACTAACATCGCTAACAGCTTGCATTATGTGTTTTAGTTTTTTCCCTGAGGTGTCGGCTAATTCAGTTCCAAGTGCTATTTTTTGATTACTGTTTACAATAATACTCTTTATTTGCTTTGCTGATTTAGCACTACGCCCCGCTAAATCACCGACTTCATTAGCGACTACAGCAAAGCCTCTTCCGTGGTCGCCAGCCCTAGCTGCTTCTACGGCGGCATTAAGTGATAGCAAGTTAGTTTGAAAAGCGAGGTTGTCAATAACCGAAAGTATTTCGTTAATGTCTTTACTGGCTTCATTTACTTCATCAATCGCGCTAACAGTCTGTATTGATAATTGGTTTCCTTCTTCAGCAATTTGCTCTGCATTGCTAGCCAATGCCACGGCACTTTTTGATTGTTCAGATACTTTAGTTAGCTCATCTAGCATTTGCTCAGTACTTGAGCTTGCCTCTTCAAGGTTGGCTGCTTGCTCTTCTGTGCGTTTACTTATTTCAGTATTACTTGAAGCTATTTCACCTGCATTTTGCATAACCTGGCCAGCTGATACTTGAATTTCTTGAATGACATTGGTTAATTTAAATATGGTCGCGTTGGTGTCGTTTTTTAGGGTGTTGAATACGCCTTGATATTGCCCCTCTATATTTTTGGTAAGGTCACCTTTAGCTAAGTTTGACAAAACGCTACTTACTTCATTTATAGCTAATGAAACTAATGAGGTAGACTCATTAACATTATTTTTTAAATCTTCCAATTGGCCTTGCAATGGTTGTTTTAATTGATGAGAAAAATCGCCATTTGCCATTGCAGCCATCACTTGATTAAGATCATTTATGACATGTTCAAGGTTTGTTACCGAGTGGTTTATATCTGTTTTTAAACTATTTAGCTGGCCTGTCATAGTCGATGAAATAGTATGATCAAAGCGCCCCTGACTAATTGCTAGCATGACTGATGAAATTTCAGTTAGAGCATTATCAATAGCAGTGATTGATGTATTGATGTTACTTTTTAACTGCTCAAGTTGACCGCTGGCTTCACCTTTAATCATTTTTTTAAAGTCACCTTTACTAACAAAGGACATGACTTCACCTATTTCATTCATTACATTATTTAAATTAGCCATACTGGAATTAATATCTTGTTTTAAGATATCAAGCTGTCCAGCTAAGGGGGCATCTAATTGCGCTGAAAAATGGCCCTGTCGTAATGCACTCATAACGTCACTAATACCATCTATGGCAATACTTAAGCTATTCACTGAGTTATTCACGCTGTCTTTTAGCTGGGCAAGTTTTCCTTTAGCTGGATAGGTAATTTGCTCTTTAAAGTTACCTTGCTCTACGTTAGCCATAATATCTACGATACTATTCATTGTGTTGTTTATTGAGGAAAGCGATTGGTTAATATTACTTTTTAAGGTGCCTAATTCGCCTGACATTGAGGCATTAATTTGAATATCAAATTGACCATCAGCCATAGCAATCGCAATGTTATTTAATTCGTTTATTGCCCCGTTTAGTGAACTTGCGCAATCGTTGGTTGCTTGTTTTAACGTAGCTAACTCCCCTCGACATGGTGCTTCAATACGTTGATCAAATTTACCCGCAGCCATTTGATTCATAACGCGATTTGTTTCACTAATAGATAACTGCAGCGCATCAAGAAGAGTGTTAAATGCTTGAGTGCTAACGCCTATTTCATCGCTTGAATAGACTGTTGCTCGTAATGAAAAGTCACCTTGCTGTTCAACTTTTTTCATCGTATCAGCTAGTGCATGTATTGGTTTTGTGAGTGTTTTCGCAAACCAATATGCGGCAATGGTAACAATGAAAATAGTGATGAAAAGTATCACAATGAGTTGTTGGGAAAGTGTGGTTATTGACTCAAAAGCTTCTTGTTCGTCCATTTCTGCTATAAGTGCCCAGCGAACATTAAATACATTTACAGGTGCAAATGCAGATAGCACCATTTCATTGTTATAGTCATTTATAACATGCTGCCCTTTTTCATTTTTTAGTGCTTTGATTACAGATAAGGTATTTACAGTGCCTTTATTTGGGTTTCTAAATGAGCTTTCTACAGAGTGGTTTTTCGGATCAATATACGAGTCAGAGCGCATTAACCCTTCAGGGCCAACAAGGTAGGTTTCTCCGCTTTCGCCCAACCCGTCGCGTTCTTTCATAATTGAATTAATATCTTCAATCGATAATTGGGCAGCTAAAATAGCAACCATTTTACCATCAACAGCAATAGGCTTTCCTATAAAGCTTGCAGGGGCATTATATGAAGGGGAGTACTGTTTATAATCTGCAAAAGCAATTTTTTGTGGGTTGCTGCTATCTTTTAATTGTCTAAATAGGTTCGCTAAATTACTTTTAGCGTAGGGGCCTGTTTGCAGCGATGTTGCAAAGTCTACTTCTTTATAAACAGAGTAAACAATATTGCCATTTGCTGGGTCGATAATGAAAATATCGTAGAACTTATTTATATTAGTCATATCGCGTAGATAAGGATGATATTGGCGGTGCGCTTGCTCGTAAGAGTCTGATTGCTCGGTGGTGGTTAGTTTTTGTTTTTCACCAATTGGGTTTGGGTTATTAGCTAGATAACGAGATTGCAGCTCAATACTTTTTGGATTCATTTGCTTTAATAGAGATGAAGAAACTGTATCTGTTGGGTTTAGCTGTTTAAATTTTGGAGCAAAAGACTCTTTATAAAAGCGATTTAGAGACTCTGATGAGGTTGAAGGGGAGGTATTATTAAATCCATCTATAAACTTTGTCGCAATATTGGCCATTTCTGGATTTGCTTGCAGCGCATTAAGCTTTTTTTCAATGTTGTTAAAATAGCGTTTAACAGCGCTTTGTTTTACTTTACTCACAGCGTCTAAACGCGAATAAACCTGTTCTGTCATCGAGTTTGAAGCTGTATTAATTGCGACAATAATAATTATTGTTATTGGCACTAGGGCAACAACTAAAAAGGCGGAGATAAGTTTTTTTGTTAAGTTTAATGAATTAAAAAAGTGGTTAATTGTGAGCATTACTATGTCCCTGTAATAAGGTCTGAACCTCAAATGAGCATAGAACACAATTTGTGAAGATCTAGTTAATAATTAAAGTAATGAGTTTTTATTACAAAATAGCCAAAGCTGATACAAAGCACTTTTAATTTTAATGTAATTGCAGCATGCTTTTTTAGCGGTTTAAAAGCAATAAAGCGTAGAAGTACTTAAGTGCTCCTACGCTTTACTATTTAATTGATGTTCTAACGTTAAAAAAGCAAACGATGTTAGAGCGCGACTAAACTGCGCTCTAACATAGCTTGAATTTGCTTAACTATTTTAGCTTCGGTTTCGGGTTCAAACTGGGCAATTCGAGGAGTGTGAATATGCCCAGTCGGAATATCTGAATTTAGCTGATTACGCAGCCGAATACTGCGATACGAAATTTCGTTAGACAGGTAACCACCGCCACCGCCACGTACTGCAGTTGCCTCTTTTAATTCGTCAAAACTGCTAGGCTCAAAGTCTTTTTTGAGGGTAATAACATGATGATTATCATTAATCGCAAAAGGGCCTTTTGCCTTTAGCATAGCGCTAACAGGTAAACTAAATTCTACAAACTCAGTACCGGGTAATGGGCGGTCGTTTAAGCTTGGAATGAGCGGCGCTGTTTTGGTACCGCCATACACTATATTGGCGTTGTCGGGGGCTGTTACACTGCGGCGCTTACCTGGAAAGCGTTCAAGATCAAAATCTTTGCGGCCCATGCTAACGGTAACGACCATATCAACTTTATTAAGAGCGTAATAAGGGGCAAGTAAGGATTCTATAATGCCTTGATCAAAGTCTTCATAACGCACAGGCACCATTACAGTGTTTATTTCAGCACTAATCCCTTTATAGTTTATTACTTGGCCATCAAGAAGCAACGCAGCCACGCCTGATGGGTTACTTTGGTTTATATTTCTATCAAGTAAAAATGGGTCAAACCCAGTTAGTAGTATCTTTTTAGTGGTGTTTTGTGAGTAGCTTAGATCTGTGCGACCTCGGCTTCCGTTTTCTAGCAATGTTAATAACACTGTTTGCTGCGCGGCGCTCAGCGAAAATGCAGGTTTTGTGGTACGAATTATTTTACTTGATTGTAAGCGAGCCCAATAAAGCGCGCGATCATCTAAGTTTTGCGTTGTAGCGATGCGTTTTTTTGCACTAAACCATAATCGTTTTGAGTAGTCATTAACGGCATCTACGGCTTGTGCATAGCTTGAGAGTGACTTGAATTGCTGCTCAAATTGATTAACTTCGCTGGCAAAAGCGCTTAGTACGGCTGGCATCGCTTGGCTGGCTTTTTCAATTCGCAATTCTTCTGGGGTTAGCGGTGTGTTTAAATTGGCTAAAGTACTAAAAGAAGAAAATATTAAACTTGTGGCAATCAGTGTTTTTATCATGATGTTCCTATACTAAGTCGTATTTGTTGCCTACTATCCTATGCCTAATATGTGGGTGCAAATAAAATCGTTGGTTGGTTTTATGTTGAAAGCAGTATAAAACAGGCGCTAAATCAAAAACTACGGGTATTTTATTAAAAAAGAGTCTTAACTCTGTGATGGGTTTAGCTACAATGGAGCTGTGTATTTTTTAGTTTTTTACTTTTAGGCAGCTATGCAACTTATTCAAATAGATAAAGCACGTTATCGTAAACATTTAAATCGCGTTATTGTCGGCTGTGCAGCAGGTTTAGCTGTGGGCAGTTTAGCAATTTCACAAACCTTAATTGCATTATTTCCCGATGAAAGTGGCAGTCATTTTCATTGGAACTTATTAGGCGTAATTGTTACGAGTATTGGCATAGGCTGGTTGTTAAATAAATACCGAACACATCCTTTTATGAGTGAGGTGGTGTATGTGTGGGAGCTTAAAAAAGCGCTTAATAAAATCACTCGTAAAATGGCTAAGCTAAAAGCGGCGGGACGAGAAGGTAACCCCGATGCATTATTGGCGATTCAATATAGTTATGCGGGCTCACGATTATTATGGCAGCTTGACGATAACACCATCACTATGGATGATTTAGCGATTAAACAAGCCGAGTTAGATAGCGTTGCGGCCAAGTTCAACTTAACCTTAAATGCTGATGACTACAATGATGCAATTTTAAAGCAGTTTTAAAGCAGTTTTAAAGTGGTTTTAATTTATAGGAATAACAATGAGTATAATTCTTTATGGTGTCCCGCTTTCTCCTTATGTGCGTAAAGTACGTGTGTGTTTAGCGCTTAAGCAACTGGACTATAAACTCGAAATAGTCTCGCCGTTTAATCAGCCTGACTGGTTTTTAGAAGTTAATCCGTTAGGGCGTATTCCGGCGCTAAAAGATGGCGAGTTAAACTTGGCGGATTCTAGCGTTATTTGCCAATATCTTGATGAAAAATACCTTAATTCATCGGCTTTACTCGGTGATACTATAGAGCAACGTGCAGCTGTTCGCTGGCTAGAAAAATACGCAGATTACGAGCTGGCTCCACTGACAACATTTACGGTATTTCAGCAGCGTATTATTGCTCCTACAATGCAAAAGCCAACCGATGAAGCCTTAGTGCAAAGTGCATTAAATGAAAAATTACCGCCTTTATTTGATTATTTAGAAGGTTATTTAGGGAATAACGAATTCTTTGTTGGTAACAGCTTTACTCTTGCCGACATTGCAGTGAGCTGCCAGTTAATGAATATGGAGCATGGCGGTGAGCAACTTGATGAGTCGCGCTGGCCTAAGCTTGCTACTTTACATAGCCGTGTAAAACAGGGGACCGCTATGCAGAGCATGCTTGAAGGCGAACAAAAAATATTAGCTTCATTAAAATAATGTTTATCACCGATTTTTAGCAAAGCTTAGGGAGCCATAAGTGAAAAAAGTACTGATTGTTTGTTTAGGTAATATTTGTCGATCTCCGACGGCTGAGGCGGTATTAAAAGCTCGCGCTAAAAAGTTAGGTATTGATCTGCTAGTGGACTCGGCAGGGACTATTGGTCATCACGAAGGTAATCAACCAGATAGGCGCTCAATGCAGGCTGGTGAAAAACGCGGTTATAGTTTTAAAGGTATTTTTTCGCGCAAGGTGCGTAGTAGTGATTTTAGCGAGTTTGATCTTATTTTAGCAGCCGATAAACAAAATCTGTCGGATTTAACCGCACGTTGCCCTGAACATTTGCAGTACAAGCTTGCGTTGTTTTTAGAGTATGGCGAGCAAGCACAAAGCGCAATTCCCGATCCTTACTATGGCGGTGATGATGGCTTTGAAAAGGTACTTGATTTAATAGAGGCCGCCAGCGATAACATTTTAGCTAAGTTAAAATTAATGATAAATTAAAAGGCGCTTGAAGCGCCTTTGGTATGTTATTAACGGTTTACTTTAAAGTCGAGCTGTACTTTGGAAGTTGCTGCAACCGCTTTTCCATGCTCAAACTTAGGAGCATAGCGCCATTGCGCTAATGCTTCTACTGCTGATTTTTCAAAGGCCACGCCACCCTCAGAACTAATTACTTGCGGATTTTTTACAAAGCCAGACTCATCTACTTGAAACTCCATAACTACACTGCCATCTTTACTAAATCGCGCTTTGTTTTTAGGGTATTTAGGGTTAACGCGGTATAGCGGTGTTTGCTCTTGGCTTTCTTTCCACGGCACCATTTTAGCAATCGCGATACAGTGCTTAGTGGCTTCATCGCTTTTGCCTTTTTTTTCATACAAGCCAATTAATCTTGAGTGTGCGGTAAGCTCAGCGCTGTGATCGTAACTTAAGTTTTCATCAAACACCTTTACTACGCGATTAAGCCGTTCAATTGCTTGGTCGTATCTTTTTCTACCCTCAGCAAACGACGCCATTAAAAAGTCAGCTTTTATTTGTTCAACCGAGTTTTTAGGTAAGTTAGCCTGGTAATACTCATCGGCCTCTTCCAAGTAGTTTTTAGCTTCACGGTATTTTTCGTAGCTGAATTTATTGGCTAATATGGTTGCCGCTTCTAATTTCATATCGGCCAAAAATTTAGGTTTATTTTCTGTATTTGCTATTGCAATTACTTGCTCTAAATAATAGTCCGCTTTTTGAGCTGAGGGGGCAAAATTAGCCATACCAACCAAAGAATCAACGGTTTCTAACGATTTGTTACCATGGTTGTTAACTGAAATAGTGTAGGCTTGTTGATATAGTGAAAAACGTTTTTCAATCCATTTTTTACCATAGCCATTAATTGATTTAGCATAGTTAATAGCTAAGTTTGCGGTGTTATCTGAATTATCACCGTAAACAGCTTTACCTAATGTGTAGGCCTGCTCCGCGGCTTGTTGCATATTTTCCTTAGTTTTAACCGCATTTAAGTAATTTTGATACGCGTCGTTAAAAACGGCTTGAGCGTTACTTGCTTGTTCGGCAAATGACATGGTGCTTAATACAGATAAACTTAAGCCCATCAGTAATACACGTTTATTTAGTTTCATAATGATCCCTATTATTTGTCGGTGGTAAATTAGCAAATCCTTATGTGTATGTCATCATTTTAGGTAAACCAAGGTAAATATGCGTTGCTAATATATTTATGCTTACATATTGAAAATAGCCGCTGTCGTCGCAATATATTTGACATTACTTAGGGTGTACTACGATCCAATTTTGAACTTTTGTGATATTATCACTTTATCGTGTCGTAGTTTTTTAATATTTGGATTGGTCGTGGCGCAAGTAAGAGCAAGAGTCCAGCTTAATGTTGGCAAAAATAGTGATATTCCTGCAGAAATTATCTCGTTTAGTGGCTTAAAAGATGGCCAAGAGCATGTTGCTTTAGTATTTAATAACGCCGATACCCAGCAAGGTGTCCCACTTATTCGTATGCATTCTGAATGTTTAACCGGTGATGTATTTCATTCGTCACGCTGTGATTGTGGTGAGCAGTTAAACGAGTGTATTGAAATGATGCATGAGCAGGGCGGTATTTTACTTTATTTACGCCAAGAAGGGCGTGGTATTGGTTTATATAATAAAATTGATGCGTATGTACTGCAATCACAAGGTATGAATACCTACGAAGCTAATAACCATTTAGGTTTTGCTGATGACTTACGTGACTTTTCAGATGCAGTGTTAATGCTCAATGCGCTTAATTTAAAGCACGTTAAATTAATGACTAATAACCCTAAAAAGCTCAATGCATTAAAAGATGCAGGTATAGAAGTTGATTCTGTTGTGGGTACTCATGCTCACATTAAAGCTGGGCTTTCAGGTAATAAAGCGTATTTAGAGACAAAGATTAAGCATGGCTCTCACATGCTAGATATTAAGAAAATTAAAAAACCTTAGGGTCTGTTGACCTTTCAAGGTTGAATTTGCAGCAGTCTGTTTGGTATTTAGGCAAGGCAGAGCCTATGTGGTGTGGTTATTCCCCATAAATAGGCGATAACGCAGCATCAATGCCAAACAGGCGCTGCCCGAAGGGTTCTTCCTAGGGGCGATTTACTCTTTGTTGCTCGGTTTTTACTTAGCCCACTAGGTTACAAACCTCGCGGCGCGATTAAATCGCCCCTAGTTTGAACAAATTTTAATCCGTAAAGGGCAACAGACCCTAATATTAACGGCATTTATCGCTGCCACCTATGTAATACCAACCAGCGCCGAGTTATACTCGGCGTGTTTTGTTTTAATTAAGAGCAAGTATGTCTACACAATTACGAATTTTTAAAGCTGATGCGGCATTAAAATGGTTTAAAGCGGGTTGGCTAATTTTTAAAACTCAGCCATTAACTTTTATTTTTATGCATTTGTTTATTGGCATTGTTGGCTTGTTGTCGTTATTTTTGCCGGTATTACAAATAGCTGCAGCATTGGCTACACCATTTTTAACCGCTGGTTTTTATCAAGCCGTGCTTACCAAGCAGCAGGGCGGAAAAATTATGTTAGCCGATATTTTGAAGCCCTTTTCAGCCAAAGGAAATCGGTTAGGCATATTTCGCTTAGCGCTTTATCAAATGGGTGCCGGTATTTTAATTGCCTTGCTCGCCAATGGGTTATTTGCTGATGCAATGGCGGTTATGACACAGCCTGGCCTAGATCCAAACACCGCTGTTAGTCAAATGCTTGAGAGTATTTCGCTTGCTAACGTGGCATTGTTTTTAATTGCGCTCTCTATTTACTTTACTTCGTTTGCCTACGCAGTACCGCTGGTTTATTTTAATAAAGAGCAACGTATTTTAAATGCCTTAAAAAGTTCGTTTATGGTGTTTTATTATAATATTTTACCATTAAGTGTTTATGGTATTATTTGCGCATTATTAATGGTGTTGTCGATGTTCTTATCGCTACTACCGCTGTTGATTTTAATGCCAATTTGCTACATTAGTTTCTTTGTATCTTATCAGGCTATTTTTATGCCCGTTGTGCCACCAAGTGATGACAGTAACATTAAGCCTTTAAGTAGCGAGCAAAGCGGACGCTTTGACGCTTAATGGATGATACGTTAAAACAAAAGTTAAAAAACTATGTGCTTTGGTTGCTTGGTCGGCAAGAGTATTCGCGCCGTGAGTTAACCCAAAAGTTACAGCAAAGAGAAGCAACCGACGAGTTCATAGAAAACCTGCTTGATTGGTGTGAAAAGCACAATTTTATCAACGAGCAGCGTTACTGTGAAGGGTTTGTCAGAAAACACATATTTAAATGCCATGGCTTAAAGCGAATTCAAAGTGAGGCCATGAGTAAAGGGATTGATAGAGCACTGCTTGAAACAGTGGTTGATGAGCTGGAAATAGATTGGTTTGAGCTCGCGCAGGAAGCGTACAACAAAAAATATTCAACGACACCGGCAGACCTCGAGTACAAAGAAAAAGCTAAGCGCGTGCGCTACTTAATGTATCGAGGTTTTAGCTATGATCAAATAAATTTTGCAATGCAAGCACAGTAAATACAGGTGAGACTTTCACATGCAGCACATGACTACCGCACAGATTAGGCAACAGTTTTTAGACTTTTTTGCCAGCAAACAACACCAAGTTGTTCCTTCTAGTTCGCTTATACCGGGTAACGATGCCACGTTGTTATTTAATAATGCCGGTATGGTGCAATTTAAAGATGTATTTTTAGGCGCCGAAAGCCGCCCTTATACACGCGCAACTAGCTCTCAGCGTTGTGTGCGTGCTGGTGGTAAACACAACGATTTAGAAAATGTTGGTTACACAGCACGTCATCATACCTTTTTCGAAATGCTAGGTAATTTCAGCTTTGGTGATTACTTTAAGCAAGATGCAATTAAATTTGCGTGGGAGTTTTTAACTGAGGTTGTAAAACTACCAAAAGAAAAGCTGTTAGTGACCATTTACCATGATGACGAAGAAGCCTTTGGCTACTGGGCTAACGATATAGGTTTACCTGAAGATCGTATTATTCGTATTGCAACGAGCGATAATTTTTGGTCTATGGGTGATACCGGCCCTTGTGGTCCATGTTCTGAAATATTTTATGATCACGGTGAGCACATTTGGGGTGGTCCTCCGGGCACTCCTGAAGAAGATGGCGACCGTTTCATTGAAATTTGGAACTTAGTATTTATGCAATACAACCGTCAAAGCGACGGGACTATGGAGCCACTTCCTAAGCAATCTGTTGATACTGGTATGGGCCTTGAGCGTATTTCAGCTATTTTACAAGGTGTGCATTCAAACTACGAAATCGATTTATTCCAAGGCTTAATTGCCGCCGCTGCAAGCGTTACTAATGCACAAGATATGGATGATAAGTCGCTTCGCGTGGTGGCGGATCATATTCGTTCGTGTGCGTTTTTAATTTCAGATGGGGTTATGCCATCAAATGAAGGCCGTGGTTATGTATTGCGTCGTATTATTCGTCGTGCAGTACGTCACGGTAATAAGTTAGGTGCTAAAGGCGCGTTTTTCTATAAATTGGTTGCTGCACTTATTGAGCAAATGGGTCAAGCGTACCCAGAGCTTGCTAAGCAACAAGAAATTATTGAAAAAGTACTGCGTATTGAGGAAGAGCAGTTTGGTAAAACGCTTGAGCGTGGTTTAGCTATTTTAGAAGAAAGCTTGAGTGATTTAACCGGGGATGTGATCCCAGGTGACTTAGTATTTAAACTTTACGATACCTATGGTTTCCCTGCCGATTTAACAGCTGATGTAGCGCGTGAGCGCCAAATGACCATTGACCATCAAGGTTTTGAAGCATGCATGGCAGTGCAACGTAAAACAGCACAGCAAGCGGGCAAATTTGGTGCAGATTATAATGAGCAATTAAAATCAGATAAGCACACTGATTTTAAAGGCTACGATAGTAATCATTATCGTGGCACTGTGGTTGAGATTTTTGCCGGTGGCGAATCTGTATCGTTATTAGAAGATGGTCAGCAAGGTATTATTGTTTTAGACCGTACTCCGTTTTACGCTGAATCAGGCGGCCAAATTGGTGATAGCGGTACAATTACTGTTGCCGGTGGTGAGTTTAATGTAACGAATACCACTAAATTGGGTAATGCTTTTGCTCATCATGGAACAGTTCAAGGGCATATTGGCGTTAACGATAAAGTGGATGCGACTATTGACGATGCGCGTCGTGAAAGCATTAAGAAAAATCACACAGCTACGCACATTTTACATGAAGCATTACGTCAGCTTTTAGGTGAGCACGTATCGCAAAAAGGCTCACTTGTGCAGCCAGATCGTCTGCGTTTTGACTTCTCACATTTTGAAGCGGTGACCAAACAAGAACTGCGCGAAATTGAACGTGTAGTAAATGACGAAATTCGTCGTAACTTTGCACTTAATACTGAGCTAATGGCAATTGATGATGCTAAAGCAAAAGGTGCTATGGCATTGTTTGGCGAAAAGTACGATGACGAAGTACGTGTAGTAACCATAGGTGATTACTCAATTGAGCTTTGTGGTGGTACACACGTAGAGCGTGCAGGTGACATTGGTTTATTCAAAATTGTATCTGAAAGCGGTATTGCTGCCGGTGTTCGTCGTATTGAGGCGGTAACCGGTGCAGAAGCAATCGCTTATGTTAATGAACAAGAACAGCAATTAGCAGATGTTGCAGCGCTTGTAAAAGGTGACAGTGCGTCAGTACTTGAAAAAGTAACTGCATTACTTGAAAAGTCGAAAGGACTTGAAAAGCAAGTTGCCCAACTTAACGATAAACTAGCCAGTGCGGCAGGTGCATCGTTACTTGATTCAGTGGTTGAAATTAATGGGGTTAAATTGTTAGTTGCCAACGTTGAAGGAACTGAATCAAAAGCGCTTCGTGGCATGGTTGATGATCTTAAAAATAAGATTGGCTCAGGCGTTATTGCTTTAGGTGTTGCCAGCGGTGATAAAGTAAGCCTAATTGCGGGTGTAACTAAAGACTTAACCGGTAAAGTAAAAGCGGGTGAGTTAGTTAACCACATGGCAGGCCAAGTAGGTGGTAAAGGCGGCGGTCGTCCAGATATGGCGCAAGCGGGTGGTTCTGAGCCACAAAACTTAACTGCAGCACTTGATAGCGTAACAGCTTGGTTAACTGAGCGTACTTAAGCTTAAGTGGCACTTATAGTTCAAAAATTTGGCGGCACTTCGGTAGGCTCAATAGAGCGTATTGAAGCGGTCGCCGACCTTGTTGTTAAAACTAAGCAACAAGGCCACCAAGTGGTGGTGGTGCTTTCGGCAATGTCGGGAGAAACCAATCGCTTAATTAATCTTGCCAAACAAATCGACTCTCGCCCGAGTAGTCGTGAACTCGATGTATTACTCAGTACCGGTGAACAAGTCTCTATAGCTTTATTAGCGATGGCGATTATTAAACGCGGCCATTCTGCGGTAAGCTTGTTAGCCGATCAGGTGAATATATTAACCGATAACATGTTCGGTAAAGCCCGTGTAGAAGACGTGGCTGCAACGCGTTTAAAACATGAACTTGAACATAACCGTATTGCTATTATTGCCGGCTTTCAAGGACGCGATATTGAGGGCAACGTGACTACGCTTGGGCGTGGTGGCACCGATACCTCTGCGGTTGAAATAGCGGGTGCAATAAAAGCGGATGAATGTCAGATCTATACTGATGTTGATGGCGTATATACAACAGATCCTCGTATTGAACCTAATGCACGACGTTTAAGCCATGTAACCTTTGCCGAAATGCTTGAGCTGGCTAGTTTAGGTGCTAAAGTGCTACATATTCGCTCTGTAGAGTCGGCTGGTAAGCACAATGTACCATTAAGAGTGTTATCTAGCTTTAAACCTGATGAAGGTACATTAATTAGTTTTGAGGAGAGCGATGTGGGGAGTAACGTTGTGTCGGGTATTGCATTTAATCGAGACGAGTGTTTGATTAAGGTACATGGAGTACCGCAAGGCACTAAAGCGCTTGCAAAAATTTTGAAACTTTTTGCAGATAATGGCATCGAAATAGATATGATTAATCAAATTAATCATAAAGTTGAAAAAGTCGACTATGCTTTTACTGTGCATTTAAATGATTATTTAAACGCACTTGATTTGTTAACGGCTGAGCAACAGCAATTTGACGCACAGGCAATTGACGGATTAACTAATGTGGCGAAAGTGTCAGCTGTAGGTATGGGGATGAAATCTCATTCTGGGGTAGCGAGTTTATTTTTTGATTCGTTAGCACAAGAGAACATTGATGTGATGTTTGTTTCAACCTCAGAGATAAAGATTTCAGTTTTAATAGATGAAAAATACCTCGAGCTGGCTGTTCGTGCATTACATAAGACATTTTTAACAGAAAATGAATAGATTGAGAGTTTTTACTTACTTTTTAGTCTAATTTTAATTAAAATGTGTGTGCGGAATCTTATAATTTTATTGGAACATGGGAGCAAGAGAATGCTAATACTAACTCGTAGAGTAGGCGAGACCCTGATGATTGGTGACGAAGTAACCGTTACTGTTCTGGGTGTTAAAGGAAATCAAGTTCGTATCGGTGTTAACGCACCTAAAGACGTATCAGTTCATCGTGAAGAAATTTACATGCGCATACAAGCTGAAAAGTCTAACCCTAATCCGGGCAATGCTTAATCAACATAGTATAAAATGTGCTAGTTAATAACTATGACATTTGTAAAAGCCACTCATTGAGTGGCTTTTTTGTTTATAAAATCAATCGTTTCTTCGTCGAGTATTGCCTTAGAAATGTATTGCATACCGCTTTTACTTTTTAACAATAGGCCGCAATCTGTAGTAATTACTTCATTAATGTCGTGCCAAGCTAATTGGTAATTCTTGTAATGATTGGTTGATTTTATTCCGTCCTCGTCGAAGGTGAGAGTGACTTCAGAGCCAGATGCTCTGCTAAGCATTTGCCTTGTTACCCACCAAGGACGACGATAATAAAAAGCAATGCACTCAAGTAAAGCTAACATAAGCAAAAATGTACCAAGGTAATGATCGCCTAAACCATAAATGCCAAATAGCCCTAATATCACAAGTAGCGCCAATAAAAAGTATTTAGGTTGTGCACGCTTACTATAAGGCAGCGATTGGTCGAAGCATTCATAAAAATAAGGTTTATCGAGTTTATAAGTTGTTGTAAAGACCATGTGTTTGCACTTAAAAGCTATTTTTTATTATTTTAGCCTAATGCGCAGCTTAAAAGGGGAAATGACTAGAAACTATTTATATTTTAGGCATAAAAAAACGACCCGTAGGTCGTTTCTTAGCTAAATAAATAATATTAGCAATTTGTCTCTTCGGCATTAACGCCTTCTTTTACTTCTTCACAGGTATCTTCTACCTTGTTTTGAACATCTGTCACGGCTTCGTCAATACGCTCACCGGCTTCTTCTGCATGATTGTCTTCACAACCCATAATAAATGCACTTGCGAATAGACCAATAGCTGCTGCTTTAAGTGTTGATGATTTCATAATGTAATTCCTTGTATATAAATTTAAAAAGAGAGTTCGTTGTTTCTTATCTACCTGGGGCTTTTACCACGTAAAGCGCCAGAGACAAGTGAAATAACCAGTAAAACTAAAAAGATAAAAAATATGATCTTAGCAATTCCTGCTGCGGCTCCTGCAATACCACCAAATCCTAAAACGGCTGCGATTAGTGCGATCACCAAAAATGTAATTGTCCAGCGTAACATTGTCATCTCCTTGATTTATCTAAGTGTTAAAGTGTTGTTTTTATATAAGCGAGTAATGTGCCAGTATTTTATTTTGTTTTAAATCAATGGTTTATTTCTATTTTTCGCGATTGGCTTTATATTGAGTTGGTAATTTTTACGATCTTATCGGTAACTTATTCACAGTTGTCTCTGATGAGATAATAAATAGTTGTTGCTGCTCTTTATTTTGGTAAGACCAATTAACATTTGTTTTGAAGGTTATTAGTGGGTTAGCACAATAGGTTTGTTATATATGTGTTTTTACAAAGTATTAGTGTTTTTATATATTCTTTGTTTATAACGAACATTTTTAGCATCTATATATCTGGGTTAAATAAGCTATTTTAGGTGGTGTTAACCTTATTGGTGATATGTTACTTTTAGATTAATTGGTTTTACCAATTTACAACGTGTAGACAAAAGAATAGTTTTTGTTACTATTGATGAATAGTTATTTAAATAAACCGATTTTTTATGTGTTTGGTTTTAAACAGGGGAGAATTATGGATATAGGGGCTTTACTCACAACTGCAGGCAATTTAATGCTAACAGGCATGGTGGGTGTGTTTGTATTTCTTTCTTTATTGATTGGTGCAGTGACACTCATGTCTAAGCTGGCTAGCAAGTTTTCTCAGCCAGAACTAGCAGCATCACAGAGAACACCATCTTTTAAATCTCAAGGTGTGCCAAATGAGCACATCGCTGCAATTAGTGCTGCCATTGCTCAGTACAAAACAAATAATAATTAGAGGAGCATACCAATGGCTAAATTAAAAATAACAGAACTCGTACTTCGTGACGCACATCAGTCGCTCTTAGCTACCCGCATGCGATTAGACGACATGTTACCTATTGCAAAAAAAATTGATGACGCAGGTTATTGGTCTATAGAATCTTGGGGTGGAGCTACCTTTGATTCATGTATTCGTTATTTAGGTGAAGATCCATGGGAGCGTATTCGCGCGCTTAAAAAAGCGATGCCAAATACACCACAGCAAATGCTACTTCGTGGTCAGAACTTATTGGGATATCGCCATTATGCTGATGATGTGGTTGAGAAGTTTGTTGAGCGCGCCCACAAAAATGGCGTAGACGTATTTCGTATTTTTGATGCCATGAATGATGTACGTAACTTAGAAACTGCCATAAAAGCGGCGGTTAAAGTAGGGGCACATGCGCAAGGTACAATTTCTTACACAGTAAGCCCTGTACATACATTAGATATGTGGTTAACACTTGCTAAGCAGCTTGAAGAATTGGGTTGTCATTCAATTTGTATTAAAGATATGGCGGGATTGCTTAAGCCTTACGATGCAGAAGAACTCATTAAAGCGTTAAAAGAAACGGTTTCCATACCTATTGCAATGCAATGCCATGCAACAACGGGTTTAAGCACCGCTACTTATCAAAAAGCGATTGATGCCGGCATTGATATGCTCGACACAGCTGTATCGTCTATGAGTATGACTTATGGTCATTCAGCAACTGAAACAATTGCTGCAATCGTTGAAGGGACCGAGCGTGATACCGGGCTTGATTTAAACCACCTAGAAGAAATTGCCGCTTACTTTAGAGACGTACGTAAAAAGTACGCTGCGTTTGAAGGCAGCTTAAAAGGTGTCGATGGCCGAATTTTATTAGCCCAAGTGCCAGGTGGTATGTTAACTAACATGGAAAACCAGCTTAAAGAGCAAGGTGCTGCTGATAAACTAAACGAAGTGCTACTTGAAATTCCACGAGTACGTGAAGATTTAGGCTTTATTCCACTCGTTACACCTACCTCACAAATTGTTGGTACTCAAGCGGTATTAAATGTACTCACTGGTGAGCGTTATAAAACCATTACCAAAGAAACTGCTGGCGTATTAAAAGGTGAGTATGGTTCAACACCTGCACCAATGAATAAAGAGCTTCAAGAGCGCGTACTTGATGGCAGTGAAGCAATTACCTGTCGCCCTGCAGATATTATTAAACCTGAACTTGAAACTTTAGAAGCTGAGTTAAGCAAGCTTGCGCAGGAGCAAGGGCTAACTTTAGCCGATGAGCAAATTGATGATGTGCTTACCTATGCACTATTTCCACAGATTGGTTTGAAATTTATTAAAAACCGTAACAATCCTGATGCATTTGAGCCTGTTCCTAGCGCTGATGATAACGCCAATAAAGCACCTGAAAAATCAGCGGCAAACAATAAAAGCGTTAAGGCAGAGCAATACAGCGTTAAAGTAGACGGTAAAGTATACGATGTCGTGGTTGCTCAAGGTGGTGAGCTTAAAGAGGTGACGTTAAAAGACTCAGAGCATATTCCACAGTCAGCATCGGTTGCCTCGGGTGAAACTCTAAATGCACCACTGGCCGGTAATATTTTTAAAATTAAAGTAAAACCAGGTCAGGTAGTCAATGAAGGTGATGTGGTAATTATTATGGAAGCCATGAAAATGGAAACCGAAGTACGCGCCATGCATACCGGTACGATTGCTGAGGTGCTTGTTTCTGAGGGCGATTCAGTGTCAACCGGCGATGCAATGATTGCACTAGCTTAAGGAGTAAATAGAGGATGGATGGTATTTTAAACCTCTGGCATGCCACAGGCATTGCTAACTTTACATTTCCTGGGCTGATCATGATTGCCGTTGGTTGTTTGCTATTATTTTTAGCAATTGCCAAAAAATTTGAGCCGTTATTATTACTGCCCATTGGTTTCGGAGCTATTTTAACTAATATTCCAGTAGCTGGTTTATCAGATCCAGGTGGCTTACTTTACTATGTTTATTATGTTGGTATTGATACCGGTATTTTTCCGCTATTAATATTTATGGGAGTGGGGGCCTTAACTGATTTTAGTGCCTTGATTGCCAACCCGCGTATGTTGCTATTAGGTGCGGCAGCGCAGTTTGGTATTTTTGCGACGTTATTTGGCGCTATTTTACTTAACTTTATTCCGGGATTTGAATTTAGCTTACAAGATGCTTCTGCAATTGCGATTATTGGTGGTGCAGATGGGCCAACCGCTATCTTTTTAGCGTCAAAGCTGGCCCCTGATTTACTGGGCGCTATAGCGGTGGCTGCGTACTCGTACATGGCGTTGGTTCCTATTATTCAGCCACCTATCATGCGTGCGTTTACAACGCCTGAAGAACGCAAAATTCAAATGCCAGAACTGCGTAAAGTATCTAAAAAGGAAAAAATTATTTTCCCACTGATGGTGCTTACCTTAACTGCTATATTCTTACCTGCGGCAATTCCGCTGGTTGGTATGTTCTGTTTAGGTAACTTAATGCGTGAGTCGGGTGTAGTTGATAGGCTCAGCAACAGTGCGCAAAACGAAATCATTAATATCACCACTATATTTCTAGGACTTGCAGTGGGCTCTAAACTTGCTGCCGAGCAGTTCTTAACAGTAGAAACTATTGGTATTTTGGTACTGGGTGCACTGGCGTTTGCTATTGGTACAGCCTCTGGTGTATTTATGGCTAAAGGCTTAAATAAGATATCAAAAACCCCCATAAACCCATTAATTGGTGCTGCGGGTGTATCCGCTGTGCCTATGGCAGCACGTGTTGTTAATAAGGTTGGGCTTGAAAATAACCCGCATAACTTCTTATTAATGCATGCCATGGGGCCTAATGTTGCAGGGGTGCTTGGTAGTGCTGTTGCGGCAGGTATTTTACTCGCTCTTGTGGGTTAAATATAATTTAGACTCAACCTATTAGCGCAGTTTACTGCGCTTTTTTTTGCATAAAATTCACTGTTTTGACTTAAGCGGTTTCTTGTATAGGGTTTTTTGTTTAAAGTAATCACTCTTCATTTTTTAAAGGGCTGTCAAAATGTTACACACTCCGCTGGCAAAATATCTCCCGAATGTAAGCAAACTTGTTTTTGGCTGTATGGGTTTGGGAGGCGCATGGAATAAAGATGCGATTACCAGTGCGCATTTACAACAAACTCATTCATGCATAGATGCCGCCATTGAAGGCGGAATTAATTTTTTCGATCATGCTGATATTTATACCTTAGGCAAAGCCGAACATGTTTTTGGTCAAGCTCTGGCTGAGCGACCAGAACTTAGGGAGAAAATGTATATTCAGTCTAAGTGTGGTATTCGCTTTGCTGATGATAAAAACCCACAACGTTATGACTTTTCAGCTGATTGGATTGAGCGCTCAGTAGAGGGCTCATTAAAGCGATTAAATACCGAATATTTAGATATACTTATGCTGCATCGCCCAGATCCTTTAATGGAAGTAGAGGAAGTTGCACAAGTATTTAGTTGTTTAAAAGAAAGTGGCAAAGTGCGTCATTTTGCGGTGTCTAATATGTCGCAATATCAAATACGGTTTTTGCAACGCGCTTTAGATATGCCGATTGTGGCAAATCAAATCGAAGCGAGTTTACAAAAACATCAATGGGTTGATGAAGGCGTTTATGTGGGTAATGCCGATGGCAAGGATATTAACTTTACCCCAGGCAATATTGAATATTGCCGTGAGCATGAAATTCAGATTCAAAGTTGGGGCAGTTTATGCCAAGGCTTATACTCTGGTGGTGATTTATCAAAGGCCTCGCCTGCAGATATTAATACCAGTATTTTAGTCAGTAAGCTTGCCATACTTTATGGTACAACAGCAGAAGCTATCGTATTAGCATGGTTGTTGCGCCACCCAGCATCAATTCAACCAATTATTGGTACCACTAATATAGAGCGTATAAAAGCATCCTGTGATGCGGTTAATGTTAACTTAAGTCGTGAGCATTGGTATGAGCTATATATCAGCGCGAAAGGCTGCGCTTTACCATAACCTGGTGTAGGGTGATGATATGAACATATTTGTTATTTTAATTAGCTTAGTCATTGCTTTGGTGATCATTATTCCGTTACTGGAAAAATACCAAAGTAAAATGGGGCTTGAGAGCGCTACTAAATATAGTAAGTATATTTGGCCACTGGTGATGATCTCTTTGGTTGTGCAGCTTATTTATGTACTCGTAAATTAACTCTGAAATTTAGCACCAAGCAGCTTAGATACAATGGGTAATTCGTGAAACTATTCAAATATCTATGCTGGTTGGTATAATCATCACATACAAAAAAGCCTTTGCGGGTTATCCCTGCAAAGGCTTTTTTATTTAATCATTAAACTCTTTATTTAAGTGCCAACTGAAGCTCTCGGTTACGCTCAAGTTGCGCAATAAAGTTATCAGCAATAGGCTTAAACTTAGCAAGCTCTGAGCGTGGTAATGGCTCAGATTTAGGTAGTTTCACAGTTTTGGGATTACGATGAACACCGTTAACTAAAAACTCATAATGTAAATGTGCCCCAGTTACTCGACCTGTTGAGCCTACAGTACCAATTTTCTCACCTTGTTTGATTTTTTGCCCTGTTCTAACTAGGCGTTTGTTAAGGTGTAAGTACTTAGTAACGTATTGTGTACCGTGGCTTATAAATACGTAATTACCGTTATATTTACTGTAGCCCGCTTTGATAACTTTACCATTACCTGATGATACAACAGGCGTGCCTGTACGCGCAGCGTAGTCAATACCTCGGTGTGCTTTTACTTGTCCTGTAACCGGGTGTAAGCGGCGAGGATTAAAGCTTGAGCTAATATATTTAAAGTTAACAGGTGCACGTAAGAAGGCTTTTTTCATACTACGCCCTTCAGGGGTATAAAAATTACCGTCTGTGTGTCGAATTGCTGTGTAACGTTCGCCTTGGTTTATAAATTCTGCGGCAATAATTTTACCGGTGCCAATAAATTCACCGTCAACAAAATGAGATTCATATATTAAGCCAAATTCATCACCTTTACGGATGTCATTTGCAAAATCCACGTCCCAACCAAATATATCGGCAAAGTTCATGATTTGGCGTTCACTTAAACCTGCAGCGATCGCTGACGTCCAAAAACTGCTAGAAATTTCCCCACCGGCGGTTTTGCTAAGTGTTTCTATTTCTTTGCTGTCAATTGAAGTATCGTATTGGCCTTCGTCATTAAGGGTGACATATAAGGTATCTGTTTTAGATATAACGTAACGTAACTGAGCCAACGAACCATCTTTTGCAGTAGCAAAGCTTAGTGTTTCACCTGGATGAATTTTGGTAAGCTTGCGTGTTTCAGCATTTGTGTTAACCAGTTTGTAAAGCGTTTGCGCAGAAAAACCAGCGCGCTTAAAAATGTTCGCTAAATTGTCACCATTTTTAACAAGGTGATCGACAAAATCATATTCTGGAAGTTTTTGCGCTGCATGCTCTGAATTTAAGTCGGTGAGTTTTTCGTTTTCACCTACTTTTATTTGTAATTCGTAACGCTTACCAATTTCTAGCGTGTTCTCGCTATTGTCTTTGGATGCAGTGGCTTTTTCAGAAGGTAAAAAGGCTAAGGCAACAATAGCAGAAACCAAACCTAGAATAAGCATTTTGTGTTTTTTGGGGAGCGTGTTAACCACGTGGACCATAACGTGCCTTTTTCTGCTGTCAAGATAATAAATAGATTATATTGCAGGATATAACGAATAATCTATGAATACTAGTATTTTGTAGATTTAAACTCGCGTTAAATTAAGCTAAAATCATAGGGTATTCAGGCTGTTTGTGTTTAAAGTTGAATAACAGCACTATTTTATATCCTTGGATACTTTGCTTTTTCATCGTAATGTTAAATTAGCTTTTAAAACGATTTAATAGCGAGAAGTGATTAATTTATAAACTGTTTTTTGGGCTTTTATAAACACCTTTAGTGTATTATTAATCGCTCTTTTATATCCCATTTTAGAACGTACGCCCTGCATTTTAGTTGGTGCAGCGATTAGTTAAAAAAGTTGTTCTAATTAAGTGGAAATTTGTTATGTTAGCTAAATAGTTTTATTTGTTTTGTTAAAACGCGCTAGCAATAAATCGTGAGCATATACACCCCCTTCGTTGTCAGAATTTTTTGGAGTAACACACAGTGGATTTACAAACCGCTCTAGCAGAGATAAAACGCGGTGCAGAAGAGATATTAATTGAAGATGAGTTGGTTGAAAAATTAAAGTCGGGGAAAAAGCTAAAAATTAAAGCTGGTTTCGATCCTACGGCTCCAGATTTGCACCTAGGTCACACTGTACTAATTAATAAAATGAAAACCTTTCAAGATTTAGGTCATGAGGTTATTTTCTTAATTGGTGACTTTACCGGTATGATAGGCGATCCAACGGGCAAAAATGTTACCCGTAAGCCACTGACTCGTGATGATGTGCTTGCTAATGCTGAAACCTATAAAGAACAGGTTTTCAAAATTTTAGACCCAGCTAAAACAACTGTTGCTTTTAACTCTACGTGGATGGAGAAGTTGGGCGCGGCTGGAATGATAAAATTGGCAGCGCGCCAAACTGTGGCACGCATGCTTGAGCGTGATGACTTTAAAAAGCGCTATGCTGGCGGTCAATCTATCGCAATCCATGAGTTTTTATATCCACTAGTACAGGGTTGGGATTCAGTTGCACTTGAGTCTGATGTTGAGCTAGGAGGCACCGATCAACGCTTTAACCTATTAATGGGTCGTGAGCTGCAAAAAGATGAAGGTCAAAAACCTCAAACCGTACTAATGATGCCTTTACTTGAAGGGACTGATGGCGTTCAGAAAATGTCAAAGTCACTAGGAAACTACATAGGTATTACTGATACGCCTAGCGACATGTTTGGTAAAATCATGTCAATTAGTGATGTACTAATGTGGCGTTACTATGACTTGCTAAGTAGCCTTTCTATTGAGCAAATTGCAGCGCAAAAACAGCGTGTAGAGCAAGGCACTAACCCGCGCGATATTAAGATTGAATTAGCGAAAGAGTTAATTGCACGTTTCCATAGCGAAGCCGATGCGCAAGCTGCTCATGATGACTTTATTCAGCGCTTTCAGAAAAAAGCACTACCTGATGAAATTCCAGAGCTGACAGTTAACATTGATGAAGACACTATTCTAATTGCTAACTTGCTAAAAGAAGCTGGCTTAGTGGCGAGTACTTCAGAGGCCATGCGTATGATCAAACAAGGCGCAGTAAAGCTTAACGGCGAAGAAAAAATTACAGATACCAAATTGGAAGTAGAAAAAGGAACAACCGCTATTTACCAAGTAGGTAAACGTAAGTTTGCAAATATTACTGTAGCCTAAAGCTTCAGAGAGTATAAAAACCAGCTTTGGCTGGTTTTTTTATAACTGATCAAAAAGTTAGAACAGCCCTAATAATTTCAACGCTAATAATAATTAGTAGCCAAAAAAAACGGGCTTGATTTAGGGTGTTGAGTAGCTTTGGGACATCATCAGCACTTGGCAAGCGTTCTACACCGACCCGCATTTTATTGAAACGCTGCTCAATATAAATAGCAGGCCCACCAAGTTGCACCCCTAAAGATGCTGAGCACACACTTAGTAACCAGCCAGTATTTTTTTGATAAAAATGGCGGCCATAATGCTTAATATAATGCATGCTTTTCTTACTGGCTTTAAGTGAAGCTATTGTCAGCGCGAGTAACCGCATGGGAATGTATTCAATAATAAAAAGAATTAGTTTAAGCGGCTTCAAAAAAGCGCTGTCGGGAGCTATATCAGTGCGCCATGCTTGTTGGATTAAGGTAAGCAAGCGGTAGGCGAGAGTTGCAATGGGGCCTAATAGTAAAAAAATAAAAATTACCACAAAATAATGACGGGCCGTTCTTAGTATGACACTTTCCATAACCGCTTTAATAATCCCTGGGTTTGAAAGTGCCTTAACTTCTCGGGCTACTAGTGGTTTTAATAATTCTCGAGCAGTTGATTTTTGATTTTTTTTGGTCAATTTCGCAATACGTATCGCTTTTTTATTTATGCTACTGCTTTCTAGGCACAAGTATAAAATAAGACCGGATAGTAGTTCAGGGTAAAAGGCAAACTCCAGCAGCAAAACGACAATAATCATAATCACAGTTAGAACAAGTGTGCTTGCTAATGAAGCGGCTAAATAATGATATTGTTTGCTGTCTGTTTTTTTATAAACACGCTGGCCAATTGCGTTAAAAATTGCAGAAAGTATATGGTTAGGGTGATACCAGCTAACTAAAGGTAAAAAGCGCTCAGCTAGGAGCGCACAAATAAATACAATAAAGTCCAAATGATTTTGAACAATATTATTGAGCATTTACAGCGTAACCGCCGTTAACTTTTCTAGTAATGCCACAACCATTTTTGATGAATTAATAGAGGCTGTTTCTAAGTACTCTTCAAATGATTGCGGTGACTCTTTGCCAGCAATATCAGACATTGAGCGAATAACAACAAATGGTGTGTTAAGTGCAAAACACGTTTGTGCAATTGACGCACCTTCCATTTCTACTGCTAGCATTGTAGGGAAGTCATTGCGTGCTTTTTCAATGCGAACAGGGTCACACATAAATGAGTCACCAGTACAAATTAAACCAACAAGCGTTTTTACTTCGCTAATTTGTGCAATTGTTTGCTCGGCGGCTTCTACTAGTTTAGTGTGCGCTGCAAAGCCTGCTGGCATTTGTGGTACTTGGCCAATTTCGTAACCAAATGCGGTTACATCTACATCGTGATGACGAACTTCTGATGAAATCACCACATCGCCAACGTTAAGCGAAGGATCGAAACCACCGGCAGAGCCTGTGTTAATAACACAATCAGGTTTGAAGTTATCGATAAGTAAAGTGGTTGCAATAGTTGAAGCGACTTTACCAATGCCTGATTGCACTAAAGTAACAGTATTACCTGCAAGCTCACCAGTATAAAACGTAAAGCCTGCTTTGGTTAAAACCTGTGGATTTTGCATCGCTTCGCGCAAAATTTTAACTTCTGGCTCCATGGCGCCAATAATACCAACATTCATAGTGTTAAATTCCTAAATTTGAATAGGCTGATTATACGTGAAGTCTGCTATAAAAAACAAAAAAGCGAGTCATTTAAAATGCTCGCTTTAATACATTGCTTTAACTCAGTAGTTATATTTCAGCAAGGGCAGTTGAATGTGCTTTTGCTTGAGAAGGTGATAATACCGCAGGCTTATGGACTCTAGTACGAGTCGGGCGCGAAGGTTGTGATTTAGCAGGTTTGCCTAATTTAAACATAATGGCATCGCGAACTTCACTCGGGCGGTAGCCTGATTTCACTTTCATACGAATATGTGGAATGCCAGCGGCTTCTAATGCACCGTTAACAAACCAATCACGTTGTGCTTTGTGACCATCTTTGTTGGCGTTATTAACTAAGTCAACCGCTGCCACTATGGTCATTTTTTCTTTGTCGACTAGTACAAAGTCGAGCTGTTTATTTTTTGCTTTAGCCAATGCCGCACGTTTAGATTTGACAGATAGACCTTGTTTACAGTCAATCACATCGATTAGTTTAACGCGACTAACAATTTTATATTGATCGCCAACAGCGCGTTCTAATAAGCCTAGAAACGCCCCTTCTACTTGGGTAAATACACTTTGCTTGCGAGTAAAAGGATAAGGGTTTCCGCCGTCATCATTAAATTTTGACGCAACCACAGATGCCCCAACAACTAGCACTAATATTAATAATAAAGCGAATTCCATACGGTAACTCCATAACAACAAATTGACACTGCTTTTCTAAAGCAATTTATGTGCCCAAATAGTTGTTATGGCTATTTTATTAACGAATGGGGATGAGCGCTATTATGCTTTATAACCGCCTTCAATACCTTTTACGGCAATAGCGACGGCATCATGAGCATGTAAAGACTCATAATGGTTTATTTGCAGGAAGTAATCGCTAAACTCTTTTGACTCTAACGTCGTTTTAATTTTTCGTGCTGCGTCTTCACAAAACATCAGGTTTTGACCATTTAAACGGGCAAACTCTTGTTCGTCTTCACGTTTTACCGCAGCTTGTACTGGTGTTTTAAGCTCATCTTCTAGTAAGTTTATTAAGTTAACTACATCAAACTCTTGAATATTTTGATCTAGTTTTACTTTAACATTAGCAATAGAGCGCTGTGAATGCGGGGTTGCTACAATGCCTTGAGTTGTTCCAAGCCACTCTAAAACCTCAGATTGAGTTAGTGTTTCTTGAGCAAACTTTTCGCTAAACGCATTTTGGATAAGTTGACGAGCAAGGGCTGCAGAGCAGGGGCAGGTTGATGAGTAAGTAACATCAACACTGAGTTCAAAACTAATGACGCCTTGATTTATGGTACTGGTAAGTACAACTGGGTAGCTTTTCCAGCCGGCTTTGCCACTAAGTAATGATTTACGGCGCAGTGGTAATTCAAATTTAAATTCGATTTGTGCTTTATCGCTTAAGCCTTCATGGCTGGTGATAAAGGTATCTAATGCTTGTGCTAAGGTGTGCGGGTTGACCTGCTGCTCAGTTGAGAGGTGATCAAGTGCTAAAAACAGACGCGACATGTGGATGCCTTTGGCGTCTTCTTGGTGTAAATTAACAAAAGCGCGTGCTTTTGCATTAACGGTAACTGGAGCTAAATCAAGAGATTCAAAAATAAAAGGCAGCTCTATATCGCCCATTCCTACCCAGTCTAATTTACCTGTTTGTAATGCGGCAGCCGTGATAGCAATATCTGGCATAGTCGTTTGCATGATACGTTACTCGTTATTTGCAATATTTAAAACGTCACATTTTACACTAAATAAAGAGTTGCTGAAATGCGGCAAATAACGCCAAACATGAAATTTTGTTGTTTTTATCGCACAACATGAAAATCGCTGATAGAAAATGCTAAAATTAGCCTTTAATCATACTTACTTAAGCATTTAGCTAAGAGAAACACTGATATATGACAGATTCTTCTTTGAACCCGTGGGTTCGAGTTCTTTCCAGTTCAATAACTCGTTTTGGTGAGTTTAAAACTGCAGCTATTTGCTATGCATTATTACTGACAGTATCGCTGGTTTTGTCGAGTATGTTTTACTATGTTGCCATTGGGGAAGTGAACTTAGTTGATATATTGGCTGTAGTATTTTTTACCTCAGTTGTTTCCCCTCTGGTGATTAGCGTACTGCTTAACTCTATTCGGCAACTTGATGCCTCTTATGCCTATTTAGATAGTGCCACAAAACAAGAAAAGCTTTTAAATCAAACTCTCAAAGACAATATTAATCGTTTAAACATTGAAATTGATGAACGTAAAATGGCCTTTCATGCTAAGCATAGAGCAATAGAAGAGCTTAGACGTGAAATTGCAGAGCGTAAAAAAACGCAACAAGAACTCGCGCAACAAGGCATGTTATTACGCTCCATTGTAGACTCCTCACCAGATTTATTTTATTACCGCGATAACAACGGGGTGTTTGCCGGTTGTAATAAAATGTTTGAAGAGGTGATGGGCAAAACCAGTGGCGAATTAATTGGCAAAGCCGCAGAAGAAATATTTCCAAGCCACTTTTTATCAGAAGTATTAAGAACCGATGAGCAGGTTGAACGCACTCATCAAGGTTTAACTATTGATGTAGAGTATTCTGTAAATGGTGAAATAAGATGGTTTGAACTCAGAAAACTCCCCTTTATAAATGAGCAGGGCGATTACATTGGTCTACTAGCCTTTGGCCGTGATATTACCAGCCGTAAAGAAGCCGCGCAGGCACTGGAAACTGCTTACAAAGATAAAGGGAAATTTATTGCCACATTGAGCCATGAATTACGCACTCCGCTCAATGGTATCGTCGGTTTAACCCGAATGCTATTGGATACTGAACTTAATAAACAGCAGCGTAGCTGGTGTAATACGGTGTTTTCAAGCGCCGAAACGCTGGGTAATATATTTAACGATATTATAGATTTAGATAAAATTGACCGTGAGCAACTCGATATTGCCGCTAACGAAATTAATGTGTCTGACTTTATCAATGATGTGGTTAACTTTGCAGGCCTTATTGCGGAGCAAAAAGAACTTTCTTTTGAAGTAAAACGCTCTGGAATGCTTGATATATACGCTTTACTTGATCCTACACGTTTACGCCAAGTAGTATGGAACTTAATTAATAATGCGGTTAAATTTACCCAGCACGGTAGTGTCACCTTAGATTGTGCTAGAGAGAACCGCGAAGATGGCCCATGGCTTATTATAAAAATACTCGATACCGGTGAAGGGATTCCGCAAGAACAACTTACCCGTATTTTTGATATGTACTACAAAGCGCCCGACCTTAAAGGGACCAATGCGATTGGCTCAGGTATTGGCTTAGCCGTAACAAAAGCGTTAGTAAGTGCTATGAAAGGCATTATAACTGTTAATAGTACTCCTGGAGAGGGCAGTTGCTTTACCGTTCAAATTCCGCTGAATTTATGTAGTGCTCCTACCGAACATAGTTATGTAGGGCGTAGCTTATATATTTTATTAGTGGAAGATGTGCCACTTAATGCTGAAATTGCAACTAACCTATTAGAACAACGTGGACATGAAGTACTGTGGGCTGAAACGGGAGAAGATGCTTTATCGTTTGTAGAAACCGAAGATGACCTAGATTTAGTATTACTTGATATGCAGTTGCCTGATATTAATGGTGATGAAGTAGCAAGACAAATTCGCGCACAAAGCCATTTTGACCCGCTTCCTATTGTGGCACTTACCGCCAATGTTCGCAGTGCTGAAGAGGAGCTTGAGGGGATTTCTATTCAAGGGGCGTTAGCTAAACCGATAAACACCAGTAAGTTAGATAATATGCTCGCTGAACTCTTTGGCATTCAACAAGCGCAAGTTGAGGCTCCTCAACGAGTAGTTAATCAAGAGTTATTAAATCAAATTAATACTGACTTGCTAGATGTTGAAACCATTGAAGACTTTGTAAACTCGATGGGCGTTGAAGTATTTAAACGTAGTAGTCAGTTGTTTGCAAAACTAAATCCGCAATATCAACAAGAGCTATTAGGATCATTAAAAGCAGCTGACAGAGAAGAGTACAAATCCGTTGCGCATAAGTTAAAAGGTGCCGCTGGGTCGGTTGGTCTGAATGATGTGCAGTTGCATGCAAAGCAAATGGAACATGGTGCGCTGGAACAAAGTGATGAAGTATTAACAGTCTGGCTTGATGAATTAGCAGACAAAATAAATGAAGGACAACGGGCCCTTCATTTATTTTTACAGCAATTAGAGTAAAAACTAATTAGCTGTCGATTTTACCAATGAAGCGGTAACCTTCACCATGAATGGTGCTGATTAACTCAGACGTTGAGTTGTCGCTTTCAAAGTGCTTACGGATACGACGAATGGTAACATCAACTGTACGGTCGTTAGCGCGAAGCTCACGGCCAGTCATGTGCTTAATTAGTTGCTCACGGCTGAATATACGACCTGGAGAGTCAAGCATTAAACGCAGTGCTCTGTACTCGCCTTTAGGTAGGCGTTTTGCATCTCCATTTGGAGAAGTAAGGCAACGACTGTTTTCGTCAAGTTCCCAACCGTTAAAGGTGATCACGCCATTGGTTTCAATAGCTGATTCTTCACCACCTAATGCAGTACGCGTAATTAAGTTACGTGCACGAATAGTTAATTCTCGTGGGTTGAAAGGCTTAGTAATATAGTCATCAGCACCAATTTCAAGACCTAAAATACGGTCTACATCGTTGTCACGGCCTGTTAAGAAAATAAGACCAACTTTACGTTTTTGGCGTAACTCGCGAGCTAAAATAAGCCCGTTTTTACCTGGCAGGTTGATGTCCATAACTACAAGATTGACGTCATCGTTATTTGTAAGCTTATCATGCATATCATCGCCATCAATGGCTTCAATAACTTTGTAACCTTCAGCTTCAAATAAACTAACGAGGTTTAGTCTAGTTACGTCTTCATCCTCTACGATCAGAATGACTGGCGTTTGCATCTTTAATTAACCTTTTTGGAGTGTGTTTTATTTATAAAATCGGCGTGATCATCAGAGCCGACTACTAGAATTATAGGATTATATCTAAATGTTAACAAGTAAAAACAGATTAGATATAAACAGCTGCGCGCCAAAACCTACTATGACGTATTATTAAAAACCGCGGCTTAATTGATACTTAACGTTGGATGTATAATTTGAATTATAGAGTCGAAGCCATTTCCCTTTAATAATTGATACATCCATCAACCACCTAAAGATACTTAAAATAATCAGACTAATTCAAAACGGAATTATATCACTTTCCAACTTTTCATCAATGTATGTGATATGTTAAACACAATTAAGTTCATTAATTGTGTGGAAATACAGCATTAATGATACAACAGTTTAGTTGGCTATGTATTAGTATGGTCATAAAGTTGTAATTCAAGAGGGGAATAAGAGTTATTTCGCTTTTTAAAAAAGTGTAATAATAAATCGGGCCCCTTGCTGATACTCGGTATCTAACACAATTTCCCCAGCCAAAGCTTGAGTCACTAAATTGTAAACTAAATGCATTCCTAAGCCACTGGCTCCTTGGCCGCGCTTTGATGTTACAAATGGGTCAAATATTTTTGCTCGTATATTGCTTTCAACACCTAGGCCGTTATCTGTGTAGGTAATTTGTGTTTTTGTTTCTGTTGCTACAATATCAATCTGCACTTCATTGTCACCGCCAGCTACAAATCCGTGTAACAGGGAATTTAAAATTAACTGATGAAAAACTTGCTGAAGTGGCCCTTTTTTACTTTCGACGGTTAAATCTGATGGACAATTTATAAGGACTTTAGGGTTTTTAATTTTTAGTTCTTGCCCCATAGACAGTAGAGTATCACTAATTAATTGTTGTATATTAACAGTGCTGGTTATTTCATCATCTTTGATCACTGCAACTTTTTTAAAGTTAGAAATGAGCTCTGCAACGCGGTTTAAGCTGCTATATATTAAGTCTAAGTTTTCGATACCATCGTTAGTAAATTGTTCAAATTGACTCGCAGTTAGTGATTTATTATGAAATTTAACCTGCAGTTCCGCGAGTTTATCCCGCAATAGAGTAGAGCCTGTAATACCAAGTCCAATCGGTGTATTTACCTCATGGGCAACCCCTGCCACCATTTGCCCCAATGAAGCCATTTTTTTGTTTTCGACAATTTGAGTTTGGTATTGGTGCATCTTTTCCAGAGTGGATAACAGCTCTTTATTAGCCTCTCTGAGTGCGATAGTGCGTTGACTTACCTTCTCTTCAAGGTTTGAGTTTAGCTGCTTAATTTCTTGTTTATCTTCTTCATGGCGTTCTATTTGCCTTTGTGTACGTGCAAGCATTACATTTAAGCTATTAGAAAGCCGAGTTATTTCAGTTAGGTTCGTTAAAGGCGCACGTGCATAGTAATTATGTTTTTTAGCTATGTTTTGCAACAACAAGCTTAAGTTTTCTATTGGACTGGCTATCCTTTTTTGTAGCCTTAAAATAATCAAAGAAATAAAAATAAGTATTAAAGCCATAATAACGATATCGATTATAATCTTTTTAGTTATTAGTTGATTTAAGTTATCTAAGCTGCCTCTAATATATACATAGCCGAGCAGCTGTTCATTATTGAGTATTGGGGTAATGTACTCAATATACTCGTCACTAACCTGTGGTTCAGAAAAATCATTAATATTATCTGTTTTAATGGGGACTGGTGGTGATTTTCGGGCATTAAAGCTGGTAAAAAAGACTGGCTTATTAGATTGCTCATCTAAGGCGTAAATATGTAAATTTGTGACGGATGATACTTGTTGAAGCAGCTTTAAGCGCCTTTCTTCTGCAGGCCTGTTTTTATTTAGCAATGAGGGCATCGCGTCGAATGCAATGATCTCTGATACCAACACAAGTTTGCTAATGAGCTGTTTTTTTTGCTCTTGCGCACTTAAATAGGTAGAAATTGAAAGCGATAATAACAAACAGATAGCTGTTATAAGCATGATGGTTTTAAACAATATGCTACGAATGCTATTTTGCTCTACAGTTTTGGGCATTGCGAGAAGGTCATCCGTGTCAATTGTGAGTCTAATGATAATAGTTTAGCAAAAACAGAAAAAAGTGAATTAAAAAGATTAGCTTAATTACACTTTTTATTTTTAGCTAATCTACTTATGAAACATAAATATGTGGCTAATATAGCCCATATTTATGTTTTGACAGGATATTAATAACTTATTTTAGCTACTGTATACGGCAAATTTGTTGTTTTTGAACACGGTGTGGTAGCTATCAAATTGGGTTTCTAAAATTGGTGGATATTTCAAAAAGCTATTAGCCACTATGGTCAGTTTGCCTGCCTTAGTTAAATGTTGCTTTGCATGGGTTAAAAAAGATTCCGCAACGCTGTAGTCAGTTGCAATCCCGGTATGAAATGGCGGATTGCTAATAATTAAATCAAACTTGCCAACAATACTATTTAAACCATCACTGAGTATGGCTTCACCGTTTACATTATTTAGCTTAAGCGTTTGCGTTGTTGCATAGGCTGCAAGTGCACTTACGTCACTACAGGTAAATGTCAGTGCTGGATTTTTTAGCCCTAAAAAAGTAGCAATAAGTCCTGCGCCACAACCAAAATCAAGGACTTTCCCATGTTTTAAGTTAGGAGCATTCTCTAATAGCATTTTCGTTCCAGCATCTAGTGCACCATGGTTAAACACACCAGGAATACTGACTGCTGTAAACTCAATATCGCTCACACATACCGTAAACTCTTTATGGTAAGTGCTAATATCAAACGCGCTATTAATAGTGAGCTCTGAAAATGAATATAAAACACAGTGTTTTGCTGAGTCTATTTTATTACTAAATTCAGCCTTACCGGCGAGTTGCTTTTCAATTGACTTAACACCGCTCTTGTTTTCGCCAACAACGAGTAGCTCTGCATCTTTGCTTATCACAGCACGTATGTTGTCTAACGCCATTAATAGCTCAGGTTTAGATTTAGGGTAATAAAGTATTACCAAATCATAATCGCCCGAATTAATTGTGTGGCTGATGGTTACGTCAATACCCGATATGTTTTTTGCAAATTCACCATTAGCGTGGTTATAACTAAAAGCGGTTATTTTACTTTGTGGATTGAGCGTTTTTAGCTCATTTAAAAAGCCATCTTGAACAAAGTTGACCACCAATATTGATTTACCTTTTAACTCTTCACTGTTACGAAGTAATAGTAGGCTCGGATTGGTTAATACGCTCATAAATGGCTTTACCTTACTTGATTATTTAATTAACGGTTACTTAGTACGTTCGAATATTAAATCCCATACGCCATGACCTAAACGCTGACCACGCTGTTCAAATTTAGTCAAAGGACGTAAATCAGGACGAGGTACATAGTCGTTAGTCTCAGATTGGTTTTTGTAACCTGGAGCTGCTTGCATTACTTCTAACATATGCTCTGCATAGTTTTCCCAATCGGTTGCCATGTGAAATACGCCACCGATTTTTAATTTAGAGCGGAGTTTTTCAGCAAACTCAGTTTGTACTATGCGACGCTTGTGGTGACGCTTTTTGTGCCATGGATCAGGAAAAAATAACTGCAAGGTTGATAAGCTTTCATCGCTTATACAATCAGCAAGAACTTCTACTGCATCGTGTTCAAATACGCGCAGATTAGTAACGCCAGCTTCGTCAGCATCCATTAAACATGCGCCAACGCCTGGGCGATGAACTTCTATGCCGATAAAGTTAAGGTGTGGTGCATTTTTTGCCATTTCAACTAATGACTTACCCATACCAAAACCAATTTCTAGCACTACATCATTGTCATTGCCAAAAACTTCGCTTAAATCAAGTAGGCCGTTTTTATGTTCAAGCCCCATTGTTGGCCAGCATTTTTCGATTGCAGCAGCTTGGCCTTTGGTTAATCGGCCTTCGCGTTTTACAAAACTGCGAATAGTGCGGATATACTTACCTTCTTGCTTAGCTTGCTCAAGGTTGTTGTTACTTGATTCACTCATATTATTGGCCTGACAAAACAATGTGTTTAAAAATGGTTGCGTATTATCCCTGACCAGCGCTAGGTTGACAAGCATTAGGGCGTTATAGCTTGATCTTTTCAGTCACTACAATAGACTGAGCCGCCATTGAGCATTAGTAAAAAAGTAAATATGTTGGATTTAAAAAAACAGCAGTCAGCTTGGTTTTCCAACCAAGTAGTTGACTGGTATCACCTTCATGGGCGCAAAACGTTACCATGGCAATTAGCTAAAACGCCATATAAAGTGTGGGTATCTGAGGTGATGTTACAGCAAACTCAGGTTGTCACTGTTATCCCTTATTTTGAAAAGTTTATGCAAAGCTTTCCCGATATTATTGCTTTAGCAAATGCTGATGAAGATCAGGTTTTGCATCATTGGACAGGTTTAGGTTATTACGCTCGTGCACGCAATTTACATAAAACCGCTAAAATAGTTCGAGATAAATACCAAGGTCAGTTTCCTAGCACGCTTGAAGAAGTAATGGATTTACCCGGAATAGGGCGCTCTACTGCTGGCGCTGTTTTATCATTATCTTTGGGGCAGCATCACCCTATTCTTGATGGTAATGTTAAAAGAGTGCTTGCTCGGTTTTTCATGGTTGAAGGTTGGTATGGAGTCAAAAAGGTAGAAAATCAGCTTTGGCATTTAAGTGAACAACTCACTCCTAAAAATAATGTAACAGAGTTTAATCAAGCTATGATGGATTTAGGTGCAAGCTTATGTTCGCGCAGTCGCTTTGATTGTGAGGCGTGCCCGTTAAATAGCCGTTGTGGTGCGTTTAACGCAGGTAAAGTTAAGGAGTTCCCTCACTCTAAACCTAAAAAAGCAGTGCCTAAAAAAAGCTGCCACCAGTTAATTATTAAACATAACGACAAAGTGCTTATGGAAAAACGCCCAAACAGTGGTATCTGGGGCGGATTGTTTGGATTTTTTGAATTTAATGAGTACAGCGAGCTCGAAACTTTTTTAGCGCAACAAGGGCTTAAAAGTGACCTTAATGAAGTAGCGCCTTTTACTCATGTATTTTCACATTTTGAGCTCACAATTAACCCGCATGTACTTAATATTGAAAAAGCCCCGGATGTTGTTAATGACAAGCAGTTGGTATGGTATCCACTCGATCAATCAATAGAAGTAGGGTTAGCTGCACCGACTAAAAAGTTGGTTAAACAAATTACGGCAATAGTATAGAATAGCGATATATTTAGCATTAAGGGGAACAATCATGGCACGTACAGTATTTTGTCAAAAGTTACAAAAAGAGGCCGAAGGGCTTGGTTTTCAGTTATACCCTGGTGAACTTGGTGAGAAAATTTTTAATAATATTTCTAAAGAAGCCTGGGGGCAATGGCAGCATAAACAAACTATGCTGATCAATGAAAAGCATTTAAACATGATGGATCCAGAGCATCGTACTTTTTTAGAAGAGCAAATGGTTGGCTTTTTATTTGAAGGTAAAGAAGTTGAGATTGAAGGTTATAAGCCAGTAGAAAAATAAATTAACTGTGCTTAGGTTAATTAATAAAAAAGGGCTCTAAGCCCTTTTTTATTGCGTTAGCAAACGTTCTTAGTAACATATACTATTTAGTTAAATAAGTTCGTTCTGTTCCTCATTATTTTTAATTTGCTCTTTTAAGAACTGCGCTGCTCTTGAGTATTCAATTTCGAGCCCATCTCTCATCTTAATTAACTCATCAGCACTTACTTCATCGCTCTTGCACTTATCTTCAAATGACTGCGCTAAATCAGCAACAATATTAGCTCCTACTGTTTTTGATATAGATTTTAATTGATGGCAGGCAGATAAAATTTCAGCTTTGTTACTTTGCAACACAGCAAAGTTAATCGCTTTAATTTGTTCTTGGCTCTGTTCTAAATACATTTTAAAGAAGCGGATTATTTTAGCATCATCGCCATTTATGTACTTATTCGCTGATTCCATATCTATAGGCATAACAGACTTTTCGGCCGAATTCACCTGTTGTGGTTGTTCGCTGTATAAATCACTCCATTGCTTTAATGTGTCTTCAAGTGCATTAAGCTCAATAGGTTTAGTAATAAAGTCGTTAATACCCACTGCTAAACATCGCTCTCTCTCTCCCTTTAGAGCATTGGCAGTAACAGCAATAATATAAGGTTGTGCGTCAATTGATTCGAGTAATGAAGCTTCTTCTCTAATTTTTTCAACCATGTCGTAGCCAGACATTTTTGGCATATGTAAATCGGTTAAAATGAGCGAGTAGCTATTTTTACGCCACATATCTAAACCTTCTTCACCGTTATTAGCTACCTCTACACTGTAACCTAGTATATGTAGTTGTTCGGTGAGTACCTCTTGGTTCAATCGGTTATCTTCTACCAATAATACCAGCCTATTTGCAGCGAGTGCCTCTTCTGAACTTAGGTAGTGATTCATCGTTCTGGCTTTTTTAATTTGCTTAGGCTTATGTAAGCCGGCAGCCACTAAAATTGAAAGCATAAAGTTAGATTTACACAAAGGGGAGGCGTTAATATAAAAAATATTTTTATGGTTAATAACCGCTTCATCTAACTTACTTAATACCACCATTTGTTGGTTATTATCTTCTAATGAGTAAAGTAAACTTCTTAGTAGGGTACTAATACTACTCATGTCATCAATACCATCAACAACCCAAATAATATCCTTGGTTTCTTGATGAGCTTCTATATCTTGCTGCTCATGAGCATAGGTTATTTTAGCTCCCATAAATGACAAGTAACGGTAAATTACTTTGCCGCGTTCTGCGTTGTTACTAACAACAATGACATGTTTACCATTAAGTGTATTTTTATGGGCAAATTCAATTTTACCTGCGGTTGAAAAGGGCAGTTCAACAGTAAACTCACTCCCTATCCCTTCATGACTTGTTACATGAATGGTACCAAGCATTAGCTCAGTTAAGCTTTTACAAATTGAAAGCCCAAGCCCTGTACCACCGAACTCTCGCGTAATTGAGCTTTCTGCTTGGGTGAACGGGTTAAAGATTTTTCTCAACTGAGATTGACTCATTCCTTTACCGTTATCACTTACGCAAAAACGCAATGTAAAGTGATCGGCGGTGTTATGTGCTACTTCTACTGATATTCTTACTTTCCCCTGGGTTGTACCATTGGTGCTGGTAAACTTTATGGCATTACTACATAAGTTATATAGCACTTGGCGCACTCTAACAGAGTCCCCCTTAAGGTTGTTGGGTATATCGGGGGCAATTGATAAATCGAGTTCTAGGTGGCGATTTTTAGCAACCGACGATAACACCTTAGCAACTTCTTCTAGCGTATCGGCAACGGAAAACGGAACTGGATCTATATTGAGCTTTCCAGCCTCAATTTTAGAAAAATCTAAAATATCATCTAAAATACTTAATAACGAAAATGCTGATTCACGAATAATAGTACTTAAACGTTGCTGGGCACCATCAAGCTCTGTTTGACGAAGTAAATCAATAGTGCCAATTACGCCATTCATTGGTGTTCTTATTTCATGACTCATAGTGGCTAAAAAGGTGGTCTTAGTTTCGCTGGCTTTTAATGCTTTTTGAGTTTGCTTTTCTAATTCAAATGTTCTGCTTTGTACTTCTGTTTCAAGGCTAGTTTGTAGTTTTTTTAATTCTTTTTGTGCAGCCTGATCGTCAGCTTGAACCGTACTTACTTTTTTTAGCAGCAAGTTAATTTGTTGAGCAACGGTTTCTAATCCGCCTTCGAGTTGCTCATTAAGCGTGCTTTGATAGTTATCATTTTGTGTAATTGCTTTGAGTTCTTGAGTGAGAGAGTCGGTATTTTTATGTAATCGTTTATTAATATGCTTATTAAACGTAATAGCTAACGCAAACAGCACTATCAGAGCAACAATAGCGGCAAGGTACGCATTCATAAATAAGTTTTGTGTAGATGATGCAATTAAAGGTTGTTTTTGCTCAATAATAAGCTCAGCAATTACCTCCCCATTTACTGAAATAACATGATGTAATATGCCTTGCTCCTTTACATACTCATTAATAGCTAAAGGCTCAATTAAGTTACTATTATTGCTATAAACCAACTCGGTTTTATTGTTCGGATTAAAGCGGTGCAGGGTATATTTAAAATTATTATTGAGTAAGCTTGCGGTATCAAGAAGTGATTTGACTTTGTCTTGCTCGTGTATAGTTAGTGCTTCTACTATGGGTTGCTCAAGACGCTCAGCAAGTTTTGTTACCTTGATGGTTGAAACAGGGTTAACTTCTTTGTGCTCAGTATTGCTTTGTGAGTAAAGCGAATAGGCGACTATAAATAATGTGGCAGTTATAAGGTTACTAACTAAAAATAAAGGTAGTAAGCCTTTGATTGCTGGAGAAAACTTACCCTGCATGAATTTTCCTATCGTGGTATTATTAGAACGGTAAGCCTGTACCGAAAGTTATATACCAATCGTAACACCTAAAAAAAATAATTCACTACGTTTTTTAAAGTCTTTTGTTGAATAAATGCACTGCATTAACGAGAAACGTCGCTAGTTGTTTGAAAACCGTTCAAACAGTTGCAAAGGATAAAAAAAAAGTTGACTTGTAAGGGCAAAACTCGTTTAATACGCCGCACGCCCAGATAGCTCACTAAGAAGTGTCTTGTGGGAGTTGCATTAAAAATCAGGTAAGATTTTTAATTAGCACTGTTTAAGTGCCTCGATAGCTCAGTTGGTAGAGCAGAGGATTGAAAATCCTCGTGTCCCTGGTTCGATTCCGGGTCGAGGCACCATTTATTATAGTAATGGTGTTTAAGTAAATAAATTAAACATTTTTACGCGTGCCTTAGCACACAGTTTTGTGTGCCGACTTAGCTCAGCTGGTAGAGCAACTGACTTGTAATCAGTAGGTCAACCGTTCGACTCGGTTAGTCGGCACCATTTATTTTAATTAAGTGTTTTAATAACATTTAATTAGCACTGTTTAAGTGCCTCGATAGCTCAGTTGGTAGAGCAGAGGATTGAAAATCCTCGTGTCCCTGGTTCGATTCCGGGTCGAGGCACCATTTACAAAAAGTTATCAATCTTTAAAATTGATAAAGTGCCTTAGCACACACAGTTTTGTGTGCCGACTTAGCTCAGCTGGTAGAGCAACTGACTTGTAATCAGTAGGTCAACCGTTCGACTCGGTTAGTCGGCACCATTTATTTTAATTAAGTGTTTTATTAACATTTAATTAGCACTGTTTAAGTGCCTCGATAGCTCAGTTGGTAGAGCAGAGGATTGAAAATCCTCGTGTCCCTGGTTCGATTCCGGGTCGAGGCACCATTTATACAAAGCCTCGCACATGCGGGGCTTTTTTGTTTCTGAATTTAGCTTAGCCATTGTTCGGCATCGAACTACGTTCGATTATAAAATACATCCTTGTATTTTCCCCTTCGGGCCATCTTTCAGATGTTAAAAATTGTTCCTGACAATTTTTTGTCGGGTCGAGGCACCATTTATACAAAGCCTCGCACATGCGAGGCTTTTTTGTTTCTGAGTTTAGCTTAGCCATTGTTCGGCATCGGACTACGTTCGATTATAAAATACACCCTTGTATTTCCCCCTTCGGGCCACCTTTCAGATGTTAAAAATTGTTCCTAACAATTTTTTGCCGCTTTAGCTGGTGTAATGCCAACAGCAAACCCTGCCGTCTTTTCTATATCTACTTTTTAAGAGTTTCAATTAATTCTTTGGTTAAAGCTTAGCTTACTCATTTATTTGTGAATATTACGTTAGTGCTTGGCGTATTAAATACACTTATAAACTAATCGCAAGCTATGTAATGTTATGTAAAGTCAATTGAGCAACGTTTATTAAAGTGATTGAATAACATTCATAAATAGCACTAATCAGGTTTAAACATGATGTGGCAATATAAGCCATCTTTATTAGCAATAAGCATTATAATGCTAAGCGGTTGTGCGAGTAACTTAAACCCATCGCAGCGCCAACAAGCTCCAAATAATTTACCACAGCAGTGGCAGCAACAAGCAGCAAGTTCGGTATTAAAAGTGGATGATGAATGGTTAACTCCACTGCACACGCCATTACTTAATAAATACGTAAAACAAGCGCTTAAAAACAACCAACAACTATTACAAACCAGCTATGATGTCGCTATTACTAAGCAGCAACTAATAGCAACCGGAACAGCTCTTTGGCCTAGTTTAGATTTATCTTCGCGTACTAGCCGCAGTAAAGGTAACCGGCCTGTTAGCTATAATAATGCCAGCTCTGTCAGCTTAAACTTAAATTACGAAGTTGACTTATGGGGTAAGCTGTCAGATTCAAAACGAGAAGCTAACCTTTCATATTTAGCTCAAAAAGCGCGTTTTGAACAAGCTAAACAGCAACTGGTTTCAGATGTTGTACAAGGCTGGTTTGATGTTGTGTCTGCGCAGCAGTTACTTGATTTATATAAGCGCCGTGAAGAGAATGCTAAGCAAAACCTCGATATAATTGAATCGGGTTACCGCCAAGGTATAAACGAAGCGCTTGATGTTTATTTAGCCCGCAATGAGCTTAATAACGAACGCTCACGCATTGCCACTCAAACAGCGAGTTTATCAAGTGCAGCGCGAGTGCTTGAACGCTTACTAGGTGAGTACCCAAAAGGGGCTATTGCAGCAAGTACTGACTTACCGGTTGTTGTTACCGAAATTCCAGTTGGTATTCCTTCAGAGCTCATTACTCGAAAGCCTGCATTACTTGCTAGTTGGTACGAGTTATTAGCTAGTGATGCGTCACTGGCTTATGCGCATAAACAGCGCTTTCCGAGTTTAAATTTAACTGCAAGCTTAAGTGATAGTACAGATCGAGTGAGTGATTTGTTTTCTCCTTCAAGCCTCGCATGGTCTTTACTCGGAAGTATTTCGGCACCTATTTTTGAGGGAGGGCGTTTACAAGCCAATGAAGAAATAGCGCGTCTGAATACTCAAAAGCAAGAGCAACAATACTTGCAAACTCTGTACGATGCATTTGCTGATGTAGAAAATGCAATATCGCAGCAGCAGTCTTTAAAAGCGCAGTACACCAGTACCCTTGAAGCACAAAAAAATGCACTTGCGGCCGAGCAATTATCGTTTGAGCAATATCAAAGTGGCTTGGTCACTTACACCACAGTATTGGATGCACAAGGGCGCTCGTTCGATGCGCAAAGTTCATTAATACAAATTAAAAACCAATTAATCGCAAATAGAATTAACCTACATGTTGCCCTTGGTGGTGATTTTGAAAAACCGTCAAGCGACTTAAAGAGCAATAACGATGAACACTAAAACAGCTAAAATTATTATTCCAGCCGCGGTTGTTGTTACCGCTCTTTTAATTGTATTTTTTATTAAGAGTAATCCGCCAGAGGCGAGACGCTTTACTTCAGCACCAAAAGCAGCAATTAGTGTGTCTGTAATTGAGCTTGTGCCTCAAAGTTATCAAGTAATGATAGACAGCTACGGTACGGTAAAACCTCGAACACAAAGCTTACTTGTTGCTCAAGCATCTGGGCAAATAATTGAAGTGAGCGATGAGTTTAGAGAAGGTGGCTTTTTTGAAAAAGGCGACGTGTTATTAAAGCTAGATGATAGAGATCATCAGGCAGAGGTTAAATCTGCTCAAGCTAATTTACTCACAGCAGAGCAAAGCTTATTAGAAGAAAAGGCCCGCGGGCAACAAGCACTAACTGATTGGAAGCGCCTTGGTGGTTCAAGCCAAGCCAGCAGCTTGGTATTACGTGAGCCGCAATTAGCAGCTGCGCAAGCACAAGTGCTATCGGCTCAAGCTGCTCTTGAAAAAGCAGAGCTTGATTTAGAACGGACAAAGGTTACTGCACCTTATGCTGGGCGCATACTGAGTCGTAGTGTCGATTTAGGTCAAGTAGTGAGTAACAATACCCAACTTGCCACTATTTACGCTATTGATAGTGTTGAAATTCGCTTACCAATAAAAAATAAAGACCTTTCGTTTGTTAACCTGCCAGAGCAATACCGTGATGGTGCTAAAAACCAAGCGGGTTCGTTAGTTAAATTTAGTTCTGATTTAGTGGGTGAGCAAATATGGCAAGGCCAACTTGCACGCACTGAAGGCGCTATTGACGAAAACGCGCAGCAACTTTACGTGGTAGCAAAAATAGACGACCCATATAAATCAACCGCCAGTAATCAGTATCCAATTAAAATAGGGCAATACATTAAGGCGCAAATAGCGGGTAAAACGGTGCAAAATGCATTGATCATTCCTAACAGCACAATTTACCAAGGTACTTATGTTTATGTGGTTGAAGGTGATGTATTAAAGCGTAAAGACGTTACTTTTGCATGGCAAAACGCCAATCAAGCAATGATCAAAACCGGTTTAAAAGCGAACGATAAATTAGTTGTTACGCCGCTAGGGCAAGTAAGCTCAGGCACTAAAGTGAGTATTTTAGGTGAAGAGCCAAAAGAAAAAGTACCTAAAAATAAGCGCCCGACTCGTGAGCAGCTAGAGCAAAAAGCAAAAGAGCTTGGTATCAGTGTTGAAGAGTTAATAAAAAAACGTCGCGCAGCCAAGCAAGGAGATAAAGCATGATTGCTTGGTTTACTAAAAACCATGTTGCTGCCAATTTATTGTTAGTAACTTTGTTGTTGTCGGGACTATTTAGTTTATCGAGTAAAATACCACTTGAGGTGTTTCCGTCTTTCGAAACAGACATGATAAGCGTAGGTGTTAGCCTGCGTGGTGCAACCCCTGAAGATGTAGAGCAGGGCGTAACAATTCGTATAGAAGAGGCCGTGCAAGACCTAGAGGGCATTAAACAAATATTTAGCCGCTCGTCAGAGGGCTCAGGCTCTGTAACCATTGAGGTTGAAAGTGGTTACGATCCTCGTGAACTGTTGGCTGATATTAAAAGCCGAGTAGATGCGATTAATACGTTTCCTGGCGATGCAGAAAAACCGATTGTTGCGCTGGCTGAGCGTAAAAGAGAAGTAATAGCCGTTACCGTATCAAGCGATTACGGCGAAAAAGAAACGCGTGAATATGCAGAAAAAGTGCGAGATCAAATACTTCGCTTACCTAACGTAACACAGGTAGAGCTAAGTGGTGTACGAGACTACGAGTTAGCCATTGAAGTTAGCCAAGACACACTTCGCCAGTACAGCCTAAGCCTTGCGCAAATATCGAGTGCTATTGCTAATTCAAGTTCTGATATTTCTGCTGGTAACTTAAAAACAGAAGGTGGCGATGTACTAATTAGCTCAAAAGGGCAGGCTTATCGTAAAGATGAATTTGCCAGCATAGTAGTAAAAAACCAAGCCGACGGAACGATTATCCGCTTAGGTGATATTGCTACAATTAAAGACGATTTTGAAGAAACGCCAGTACGCACCCGTTTTAATGGTAAGCAAGCGGCGTTTATAGACGTTTACCGAATTGGCCCGCAAAGCGCGATAACCGTGGCAGACGATGTTAAAAACTACATTGAAGAACAGCAAGCCACGCTACCACAAGGTTTTAAACTAAGTTATTGGGACGACGATTCAGAGCTAGTTAAAAGCCGTATCGCCACCTTAACCAGTAATGCTTTACAGGGTGGTATTTTAGTACTGGCACTACTCACGCTATTTTTACGCCCAGCAATTGCATTTTGGGTGTTTATTGGTATTCCTGTATCGTTTATGGGCGCATTTATCGCGATGCCAATTTTTGGTGTAACGTTAAATATAATGAGCTTATTCGGCTTTATTTTAGTACTTGGTATTGTAGTAGATGACGCCATAGTAACCGGCGAAAACGTGTATACCCATTTAAAAACGGCAAAATCCGGTGAGCAGGCTGCTATATTGGGTACTCAAGAAGTTGCGACTCCGGTTACCTTTGGTGTACTGACTACCGTTGCTGCCTTTTTACCTTTAGCATTTATTGAAGGGGCGCGCGGCGCCTTATTTGCACAAATTCCGGTAGTGGTTATTCCAGTTTTATTGTTTTCGCTAATTGAATCTAAATTTGTATTACCAGCACATTTAAAATACATAAAACTACGCCACCAAAAAGGTGAACCATCAAAGTTTGAAGCGATTCAACAACGTTTTGCTGATGGCTTTGAAAGTGCAATTTTAAAATATTACCAACCTATATTAAACACTGCTTTACGCCATAAACTAGCAACGGTTAGTTTATTTGTGGGGGTATTTTTTATTATTTTAACCATGATCACCAGTGGTTGGACTAAGTTTATCTTTTTCCCACGAATTCCTAGCGAAACTGTACGAGTCAATCTAACACTGCCAACAGGTACACCGTTTGAAGTAACCAATAAATACGTGATTGATATGTCCGAAAAAGCGCAGCAATTACAAGACAAATATCGCGATCCTAATACAGGCGAAAGCGTTATTTTAAATATATTAGCCACTACTGGCGGACGCGGTGGCGCGTCTAACTCCGGAGCGGTACGCTTTGAGATTACACCTGCAGAGCAGCGTGAGTCAGATATAGGTTCGCGAGAGCTTGCTAGTGAATGGCGCGATTTAATTGGTGTTATTCCTGGCGCTGAAAGCCTAACATTTAGAGCTGAAATTGGCCGAAGTTCAGACCCAATAGACGTTCAACTAAGTGGTACTTCACTAACAATATTGCAAGATGTAGCTGATAATATTAAAAATCGTTTAGCAACGTACCCAACGGTGTTTGATATTGCTGACAGTATGTCTGACGGTAAAGAAGAGTTGCGTATAGAGCTTACGCAACAAGGTTTGGCGCTTGGTTTAAACCGTGTAAATGTGGCAGGACAAGTGCGTAATTCGTTTTTTGGCTCGCAGGTTCAGCGTATTCAACGCGGACGAGACGACGTGCGTGTAATGGTTCGTTTACCTATTGACGAGCGCCGCTCTGTAGCTGATTTACAAAACATACTAATAAGCACTCCCGATGGCGGCTCTGTGCCATTGTCGCACGTGGCAACACTTACGGCAGGACAAAGCCCATCAACCATAAACCGTATTGATCGTTATCGCACACTAAACGTGACGGCTGATATTGAAAAAAACAACACCAACATGACGGTGCTTCAAGCCGACCTAGCACAATATTTAGACGAGTTAATGCAGCAATACCCAGGTGTTGATTACAAACTCGAAGGTGAAGCCAAAGAGCAAAGAGAGTCGTTTGGCTCATTGGCTTGGGCGTTAGTGTTTGTGTTTTTTATAATTTATGCGTTATTGGCCATTCCGTTTAAGTCATACATGCAACCAATTATTGTTATGAGTGTTATTCCATTTGGCATGATTGGCGCAGTAGTAGGGCACTGGATAATGGGTATGGATTTAACCATTATGAGCCTACTAGGTATGCTTGCGTTAATAGGGGTTGTAGTGAACGATTCGCTTGTATTAGTCGATTTCATTAATAAAAAACGCAGCGAAGGTGGCGATTTAATAGAGGCAGTTAAACTTGCTGGCGCATCGCGCTTTCGCCCGGTTATGCTCACCAGTTTAACCACTTTTATAGGTTTAATGCCGCTGCTGTTTGAAAAGGCGACTCAGGCGCAGTTTTTAATACCTATGGCAGTAAGCTTAGGATTTGGGATTATATTTGCGACTTTTATAACCTTATTACTTGTTCCCGTTAACTATATGCTGATGGAGCGCTTTCAAGGTTGGTTTAAGTAGTGTTAGGCATTAAAAAGACAAAGGGATAGGTGTTAGAAATAAGTTTAATATCGGGCTGTGGAGACGCAGTTCGATATATTTAAAGACGAAAGATAGGGAATATTTAGTTATAAAGAAATGCTTGAGAACCTAAGCTATAAAGGAAGGTGTTCCCCGAGAATGCGGTGCTCGGTGTCAGTCCTGAAACCTTGAGGTTTCAGGGCGGAAATCTGCGGTTTACCGTAGGCTTCTCGGTACATGCCGAGCTTGCACAATAGTAAACGAACAAAAATCCTGGTATAAAATTTATCGGCTCAGGGACTTAACCAAGCTCCTGCACCCCAGGGAACAAATTTAGTATATAAGACATATTCCAATCCTTAAACCCCAATCGTAAAAAATTAAACTGTTCGCTCAGTTTTCCTTCAAATTTAGGGTCTGTTGACCTTTACGGATTAAAATTTGTTCAAACTAGGGGGGGTTAATCGCGGCGCGAGGTTTGTAACCTAGTGGGCTAAGTAAAAACCGAGCAAAGCTTCCGCGTCCTGCTCACGCCCCTTACCTACATCCATGTAGGCAACAAAGAGTAAATCGCCCCTAGGCAGAACTCTTCGGGCAGCGCCTGTTTGGCATTGATGCTGCGTTATCGCCTATTTATGGGGAATAACCACACCACATAGGCCCTGCCTTGCCTAAATACCAAACAGACTGCTGAAAATTTAACCTTGAAGGGTCAACAGACCCTAATCTTGTATTTACTTTTAAGATTGCTTTTTGAACTCAATTTGCTTTTCAATCGCTTGCTTTTGACCTCAGTCATAGAATTCATTGGAGTTGCTTTTTATCGAGTGGTAGCATTGCTTTAATTAGCAAAGCGAAGACGTCATTATGAATAACTTACCAGATTACGAAAAAGCCCAACTTCTTTTAGAGAAAAATGAAATATTTGTATCACCCGCAGAAGCGCATGGCGTTATTAGCGGCTTACTTGCTTGTGGGCTAAGCATTGACGATAAAGAATACTTAGGCTTACTGAGCGATGTATTTAATGATGGCGAGTCGTTTAGTAACGATTTAAAACAGTTTTTTGGCCAAATTTATCAACAAGTAGTTGAAAGTTTTAATAACGAAGAGTTTCAATTTGACTTGTTTTTGCCTAGTGATGACGAAACACTCATCGATCAGGCTAACGGGCTCGTATCATGGGTAGCTGGGTTTATGTTGGGTTTTGGCTTAAAGCAAAAAGACTATGGCAAGCTGTCGGCAGATGTAAAAGAAGTGATCAGCGACTTTAGCGAAATTACACGCCTAGATACAACTTTTGAAGAAACCGAAGAAGATAGCCAAGCACTCCATGAAGTGATTGAGTACGTACGCGTATCGGCACTACTGTGTTTTGCTGAGCTAGGCAAAGAGCAAAATCCACAAAGCAACAAAAAAACACTGCATTAATTGAGCAACACAATAAAAGTAATAGGTTAGTTATTAATGGTTGAAATACAAAAGTCAGAGTTTAAAACGCGCCGCGAGCGTTTATTGGCGGCAATGGATAATAACAGTATTGCTATAATTCCCGCAGCAACAGAACTCACGCGTAGCCGTGATACTCATTATCCGTTTCGACAAGACAGTGACTTTTTTTACTTAACTGGTTTTAACGAACCCGATGCCGTGTTGGTGCTTTGCAAAAACAGTGATACACCCTCACTATTATTTTGCTTAGATAAAGACAAACTTGCAGAGGTATGGCACGGCAGACGCATTGGTTTTGAAAAAGCACAAAGCGAATACTTATTCGACAAAACTTATGCACTTAGTGAGCTAAATGAACAATTATTGAATTTGGTGAACGGCCAACAGATTTTATTTTATGCACAAGGGACGTATCCTGCCTTTGACGGCAAAGTATTTTCAATGCTTAACACTTTGCGTAGTGCCCCTAAAAAAGGGGATACAGCACCGAGTACAATTAAAGATATTCGCCCTTTATTGCATGAAATGCGCTTATTTAAATCGCCAGGCGAAATTAACATTATGCGTGAGGGCTGTGAAATAAGCGCTCGAGCACACATGCGAGCCATGCGTTTTTCCCACGTTGGCGCAACCGAGTTTCAACTAGAGGCAGAGCTTCATCATCACTATGCAATGAACGGTGCGCCACATCCTGCTTATGGCACTATTGTCGGCAGTGGCGATAACGCCAATATTTTGCACTACACCCAAAATAGCGACGTATTAAACAATGGCGACTTAGTACTGATTGATTCAGGCTGTGAGCTACAAGGCTACGCCGCCGATATAACGCGTACTTTCCCCGTTAACGGTAAATTTAGCACTGAGCAAGCTGCGCTTTATAATATTGTACTTAAAGCGCAAGAAGTCGCTTTTAGCGAAATAAAACCCGGTGGCCTCTTATCTCAGGCAAATAAACTCGCTATGCAAGTACTAACCCAAGGGTTACTCGATTTAGGTATTTTAACCGGCGATTTTGATGAGTTAATGGCACAAGGTGCCTGTAAAGAATACTACATGCATGGTCTTGGTCACTGGTTAGGACTTGATGTTCATGATGTGGGCGATTACAAGGTTAATAACCAAGAGCGTGTCTTAGAGCCGGGTATGGTGCTAACCATTGAGCCTGGGCTGTATATTAGTAAAGACTCAAATGCGCCTCAAAAATACCAAGGTATAGGTATTCGTATTGAAGATAACTTATTAGTAACTGATTCAGGTCATGACAACTTAACCATTAGCGTGCCTAAAACAATTAGTGAAATAGAAGCGTTAATGCAAAGCGCTAAAAACGCATAAGCTTGGAGATAAAAGTGGCTAAGCAGTTTGATATTGTAGTAATTGGTGGTGGTTTAGTTGGCGCAAGTTGTGCTCTAAGTATAAGTAAAAAAAATCCCAGCTTAAATATTGCTGTAATTGAAGCAAATCGAGTAACCACTGATTATCATCCAAGCTTTGATGACAGAAGCATCGCACTTGCCCAGCAGTCGGTAGAGTATTTACAAAGCCTCAATTTATTTGAAATGAAGGCTCCCTATGCTGCCGCCATAAAAAAAGTGAGTGTGTCAGACAGAGGGCACTTTGGTAAAACCCATATACAGTGTGATGAGTTTGCAAAACCCTCATTAGGTTATGTGGTAGAGGTAAACCCATTTGGCAGAGCGCTGCATCAGCGTTTAATGCAATCAAACATATCGCTTTTTTGCCCAGATAGCGTAACAGCGATAAAACAAAACGCCGATAGTAATGAACTTACATTACAAAGTAGCGAAAAACTCAGTGCTAAGCTGTTGGTGATTGCCGACGGTGCACAGTCGCCAACTCGTAATTTATTAGGGCTCGGCTTCAATACTCAGCCTTATAAACAAGGTGCGATTATTGCCAATATAGAAGTCGCTGGTGGACACCATCATCAGGCGTTTGAGCGGTTTACCCAAAATGGCCCAATGGCTTTATTACCCATGAGTAATAACCGCTATTCGTTAGTATGGTGTATGCGCCAAGAACATATTGAGCAGTATATGTCGCTAAGTGAACCAGACTTTATAAGTGCGCTGCAAACTGCCTTTGGTTATCGTGCAGGACAGTTTATAAAAGTCGGTATGCGCGCTAGCTACCCTCTAGTTTATGGGCAAATAGAATCGTTAACGACGCACCGCACAGTGGTGATAGGCAACGCGGCACACGCAATTCATCCTATTGCAGGACAAGGCTTTAATTTAGGGTTGCGAGATGTACAAGTGCTGAGTAACTTAATTGCAAACAGTGAACATGATTTAGGTAGCTATGCTTTTACTCGTCAATATTCAATCAAGCGCAGTGATGATATAAAAACCGTAATGACATTGACCGATGCCTTGGTTCGACTTTTTTCAAACTCATCACGGGTGTTAGCGCTTGGTCGTAGTATTGGGCTATTTTCAATGGATTTATTCCCCGCATTAAAAGCCCCATTAGCAAAACAATTAATGGGTCAAGTTAAACAAGGTACACGTTTATGAAACAAGTACAGGTTTGTATAGTGGGTGGTGGCTGCGTTGGGTTAACGCTGGCGCTCGGGCTTGCTAAAGCGAATATTAGCGTGGCTGTGTTAGATGCTGCGCCAACTCAAGCTCCACCTAGCGATGATTATGGCTTACGAGTTAGTGCACTAAGTATAGCCAGCCAAACCTTGCTGGAGCAATTAAATGTATGGCCACACATAATAGCTGAGCGTGCTTGTGCTTATACGCACATGGATGTACGCGATGCCGACAGCTTTGGAAAAATAACCTTTAATAACGAGCAACTTGAGCTTGAGCATTTAGGGCACATTGTTGAAAACGATATTATTCGTTTTGCGCTAATAAAAGAGCTTGAGCAACAAAGTAATGCCACAGTGATGTTTGATACTGAGTATCAGCAAATACATCAAAGTGAGTCTGACGTATTTATTAATTTAAAAACTGGCGAGCCTATTATTGCTAAGTTGCTGGTGGCGGCCGATGGCGCAAATTCAGCGATTCGTAAACAGTTTAATATGGCGCTGAGCTTTAAAGATTACGATCACCATGCGTTAGTAGCGACAGTTAAAACCAAAGAGTCACACGCAAATACCGCACGCCAAGTATTTTTACCAACGGGGCCACTAGCGTTTTTACCACTAAGCGATGAGCATACTCATTCAATTGTGTGGTCAACCAGCCCCAATCATTGCGATGAATTGTTAGCAATGGACGACACCGCCTTTAATAAAGCAGTTATGGCTGCCATAGATGGCCAATGTGGTTTATGTGAAGTGCAAAGTAAGCGCGTCGCGTTCCCACTTAAAATGCGTTACGCCCAACAATGGGTTAATGGCAAGGTGGTGTTAATGGGCGATGCAGCGCATACCATTCATCCATTAGCAGGGCTCGGTATGAACCTGGGCCTAAAAGATGCCGCTTATTTAATTGAGCTACTAAGTCAAGACGCCAAAGAATTTGCCAGTACGCGCACACTGCGTGATTACGAGCGCACCCGTAAGCTCGACGCACAAAAACACATCGCCATGATGCAAGGGCTAAAAGAGCTATTTGAAGGTGCAAACCCAGTTAAAAAGCTGATTCGCGGAGTCGGGCTATCGCTGGTTGATAATCTTGGGCCTATAAAGCACCTGTTCGCCAAAGAAGCGATAGGGAAGTGATAAAGACAAGCAGTCAGTTTTTAGCTATCAGCTTTCAGCCAAAGAAAAACCGATGTTTAGTTTAAACATCGGTTTTTTTGTTTATAGGCTAATGTCTTTAAAAAGCTATGCTTTTCACGCGAGCAAGCTCGGCGTTTACAATAAACCTTAATACCGAGTTTGGTTCTAATTGTAGGCGTACAGCTTGCTGACGGGACGAGCGAAGCTCGTAATTATCGTTAGCTAAAAAGCGCTTGGAATTAAATCAGCTACAAATTTTCTTGTGCTTCATTCACCATATCTTTGAGCGCATCAACTAACATTGGATCTCGCGAGTTTTGTTTAGCAAGTTTTAGTGCGTTTTTCATACTGGTAACGGCTTCTTTAAACTGTTTGTCAGCAGTGTAACCTTGCGATAATCGCATGTGGGAGTATGCTGCATTAGGATAATCGCTAGTAAAGCGTTTAAGTGTGGAGATAGCTTTGTTAGTGTTACCAAACTTTTGCTGACTATGCGCAAATTCTACGTACACATCTTGTGGGATTTTAAGCTCAAATCCGTACTTATCACTAAGTGCTTGGTAATAACCGGTAATCAATGATACATCCGCAAATTTTCCGTGCTCGTCAGTCACTTTAAATATTAGGTCGCTAAATAAGTGAATTAAGCTATCGCTAAGTGCTGGAAGTATGGTGCCCATATGAGTAAAAGAGGAGTAATGCTTATATTCCCATTTTAGCTGCGTGGGCATTTGTTGCTCTAAATTTACTAAAGTATTTAATGCACCTGTATAAAAGCGTGCGCCTTCACTTGCTACACTAATAAATAACGCTTGAGCGCCTTTAGGGTTTTTAGTGTATTTAGTGATATTACTTTTTAACTCTTCATCACTCCACCAACTATTTGGGCTTATGGCTATATAGTTGTTAAATAATTCCGGCTGATTAACTAAAGTATAAAGCGCTAATGTACCAGCATTAGAATGACCAATTAAGGTGTTGTAACCATTAGTTGGGTAGTTGCTATTTATATAGGGCATGAGCTCATCAGACACAAACTTTAAAAAATTATCGGTTTGCCCTGCGTCAGGCCATTTACTTTTAACAAAGGTTTGAAACTCAGTTTTAGGCTCCCCTTGTACTTTAGGTAAGTAATCACGAACGCGGTTGGTTGTATCGATAGCAACAAGCATTGCATTAGGTATCTGCTCGTAAACAACAAGGGATTTTATTACGCCAGACGCCGTATGAAAATGTTCAACACCATCAAGTAAATAAATAACATAAAGGGGCTGCTCGTCTTTTACGGTTTCAGGTATGAAAATTCTGACAGGCCTATCTTCATTAAGTATTTTTGATTGAAGAATGACTTTTTTACCCACGGTTATGTCGGTTGTAGCGGTGTTTGCATAGCTTAAAAAAGAGGTACTAAAAGTAAGTATTAATACAAGCGATAATAAAAGCTTCATAAATATCCTTATTTAATAATGTGTTGCTTGATAATTGCACGGCTTTAGGTTTGAGTAAATGTTTATATTTTAGAAGCAAATGTAGAGCTTAAATAATTTAAAGCTATGCTTTTCAAGCTCGGCGTCTACCCCGTAAATATTAAGCACTTATCTTTATTTTATTTGTTGATATAAAGGGAGTATCCAATAATGTCTTCCCGAAACCCGAAACCCGAAACCCGAAACCCGAAACCCGAAACCCGAAACCCGAAACCCGAAACCCGAAACCTTTAACACTTATCTATCAAAGCTTAAAAAACCTGCTTGCTTAATTATCCTACTAAGCGTAAAATGCGCGCTCATTTCGGCTTTTAAACTATTAATTCCTTGCCTTAAACCGACCGGCCGAAACGGTAGAAGGCTCTATTAACCGTAAGGAATATCCATGCGTCATTACGAAATCGTATTCATGGTTCACCCTGATCAGAGTGAGCAAGTATCTGGTATGATCGAACGTTATACTGGTTCTATCACTGAAGCAGGTGGTACTATCCACCGTCTTGAAGACTGGGGTCGTCGTCAACTGGCTTACCCAATCAACAAGCTTCATAAAGCTCATTATGTTCTTATGAACGTTGAAGCACCAACTGAAGTAATCAGCGAGCTAGAAACTACTTTCCGCTACAACGATGCAGTGCTTCGTAACTTAGTTATGCGTACTAAAAACGCTGTAACTGAAGCGTCTCCTCTTGTAAGAGAAGAGAAGAAAGAAGCACCAGCTGCTTAATTGTTTTGAGTCCTAGCATGGCACGTAGTCAGCAGTTACTATAATGGTTAGCCCATATACGAATCAGCTGGTTATATCGGGGGTAGTTTGTAAAACACCCAAGTTTAGCCAAAGCCCCGCGGGCATACCGCATTGTATTTTTGTTGTAGAACATAAATCGATGCAAGTTGAAGCAGATCTTAACCGTAATAGTTATGTTAGGCTTCAGGTGGTTGCCAGTGGTAAGCAAATGCAACAACAGACTCAACATTTGCACGTTGGGCAGGCATTGCAAGTGAGTGGTTTTTTAAATCGCCACGAAGGTCGTAACGGCCTTAGCCAATTGGTTTTGCATGCTCAGCATATAGAAAGAATTATTTGAGGAATTAATCTCATGGCACGTTATTTCAGACGTCGTAAGTTCTGCCGCTTTAAAGCGGAAGGCGTACAACAAATCGATTACAAAGATCTAGCTACTCTTAGAAACTATGTTACAGAAAGTGGCAAAATCGTACCTAGCCGTATCACAGGTACTAGCGCTAAATACCAGCGCCAGCTAGCAACTGCTATTAAGCGTGCTCGCTACTTAGCCCTTCTTCCATACACTGACTTACATAAGTAAGCAGCGGATTAACACGTTTTTAAAAGGTGTAGAAACATGCAAGTTATTCTACTAGATAAGATCGCTAACCTAGGTGGCCTAGGTGACCAGGTTGTAGTTAAATCTGGCTTCGCACGTAACTTCCTTTTCCCACAAGGTAAGGCAGTTCCTGCAACTAAAGCAAACATTGAAACGTTTGACGCACGTCGCGCAGAACTAGAAGCAAAAATCGCTGAACAGTTAACTGCAGCACAAGCACGCGCTGACAAACTTGAAGCATTAGCTGAAGTTACATTAGTATCTAAAGCTGGTGACGAAGGTAAATTATTCGGTTCAATCGGTACTCGTGACATCGCTGACGCTATCTCAGCTGTTGGTGTTGAAGTTGCTAAATCAGAAGTTCGTTTACCTCTAGGTACTATCCGTGAGACTGGCGAATTTGACGTTGCAATCGCAGTACACTCAGACGTAACAGCTACTATTAAAGTAATCGTTATTGCTGAAGCTTAATTTTTAAAATTAAGTTAAAAAAAACCGTGCTTTGCACGGTTTTTTTGTGTCTAAAATTTATAACCCAAAGCAATAAATTGTTTGTTGTGGATAAAATCAAACACCTTTCTAAAATAAACCTTAATTTTCTACAAATATTTTTTATTTCATTTAAACCTTTCTATTCTTCTGCGCGTCTAATAAGTTAAATTGCAATTACATAATTATAAACAGGAAAAATTTGCGATGTTAATGGACGCTAATCAGCCAATAACTGATCAAGTGCAGCAAATGCTTATTGATCAAGTTAAAAACGGCGACCAGTTAGCTTATAAAGCGCTCTATGACATGCATAAAGCAAAAGTTTATGGCTTATGCCTGAGGCTTATAGCCGATGAGGAGTATGCACAAGATGCTACCCAAGAAGTATTTGTGCAAGTATGGAACAAAATAGCGCAATTTGATGGACGTTCGCAGTTTTCCACTTGGCTTTATAGTGTCGCCAGTAATATTGCTATTAGTTATGTGCGCAGACAAAAACATTGGCTTAATAAAGTAATTAGCTTTGAGCAAAGCGGAATGGATGAACAAGCTGCACATGACTGTAACGGATTAAATGGGCTAGATAAATTAATTGTTAGACTGCCTGAGCGCGCAAGAATGGTATTTGTGCTTTATGCAGTAGAAGGTTACAGGCATGAGGAAATTGCAACCCTGTTAGGTATGGCGGTAGGCTCTAGTAAGGCGCAATATCATCGTGCAAGGCAATTATTAAAGCAGTGGTATGAAAATGAGTAAAACAAATTTTGATGACTACTTAAATGAGTCTTTAACCCAGTTAGATAAAAATATTCCACCAAAAAAAGAACTGTGGAATGGGATTGAGCGCGCAATAATAGCTAATAATCAGCCCACTATTAATACTAATCAATATTGGCCAAAGCTCACCGCCATTGCTGCATGTTTTACCGCGGTTTTGGTCAGCACAGTATTGTTATTTAAAGTACCAGAGGCAAATACTGCAGTGGCAATGAGTGAGTTTTTTACTAAACAAAAACAAAGTTTACTAGTGCAATATCAAAGCCAAGCAGCATTGACCGACAATTGGCAAGTACAGTTACAAGAACTTGAAGATGCAGAGCAAGCAATAAAGCAAACTCTTGAAAATGAACCGAAAAATAAGGCGCTATTGTCTATGTTAGCGCAAGTTTATCAACAACAACTCGACTTAATTAACAAGGTGCATGCACCGCGTTGGCAACACATCTAGGAGAAATAAATGAAAGCAATAATATTAGGGATCGCTTTATTACCCATGGCCGTATTTGCTGGTGAAAAAATAGATCAGCAAATTGAGGTACCCAATGCTGGGGTGATCCACATTGAAAACCAGCGTGGTGATATTAAAGTGACAGGTTGGGATAAAAATCAATTTAAAGTAACCGGTGAACTTGATGATAAGGCACAAGGCTACACACTTAAAACACAGGGTAATAAAACCCAGTTTATTGTGAAAATGCCTGAACTTTCTAATTGGGATAATAACAACAATGGCTCAACGCTCACTATTTTTATGCCAAAAAGTAGTGCGCTAGAATTTGTGGGTGTTAATGCATCTATAACGGCCAAAGAGTTACAAAAAGGTACTGAAATTGATGTAGTTAATGGGGCTATTACAGTAAACGATCTTAATGGCGATATTAAGCTGACCACTGTAAATGGTGACATCAAGGCAAAAGCACTTAATGGTAAAGTTCAATTTGAAACTGTTAATGGTTCGATTGATGATCAGCAATCTAGCGGTGAAGTTCGTTTTAGTGCGGTTAATGGCGATATTACATCAAACTCGACGGCCAATGATATTCGCTTAGAAAACGTAAATGGCGATATTAACTTTAATTTAGATACAATTAAAGAGTTACAAATAAGCACCGTTAATGGCGAAGTTAAGGTACAAATTAACCGCCTTCTGAGTGATGCTGATGTGAGTTTTGAATCTGTTAGTGGTAACGCTGCGTTTTATTTCCCTGCTGATTTATCAGCACAATTTGAGGTGGAAGCACACGCTGGCGGTAAAATTGACAACCAGTTAACTAACGATCAAGTACAAAAAGCCAAATATGGCCCAGCAAGTGGAATTAAGTTTAATACTAATGGCACTGATGCTAGCGTAGAGATGAATACTATTAGCGGTGTTATCGAACTTAAACGTCAATAATTAGCTATTTTATTTTAAGTAACAAAAAGCAGGAAAAGATTTCCTGCTTTGCTATTTGCACAGCCCCGCCAAGTCGATAGAATAGAGCTATTCAATTTTAGTACTGTGAAGTTATGGCCAAACCAGATAAGCAAGTCGACACTCTTAAAGTTCCTCCCCATTCAATAGAAGCTGAACAATCTGTTTTAGGTGGTTTAATGCTTGATAACCAAGCATTTGATCGCGTAGCTGAACTTGTTGTGGCGCAGGATTTTTATACCCGTACCCATAAGCTTATTTTTGAGGCGATGACAGCTCTTGCTGAAATTGGTGATCCGATTGACTTAATCACAATTTCTGAGAGTTTAGAAAAAAATAACCAGCTGTCAGGTATTGGTGGATTTGCGTATTTAGCCGAAATAGCAAAAAACACCCCAAGTGCTGCCAATATTGACGCTTACGCAAGTATTGTTCGCGAGCGCGCCGTTGTTCGTGAAATGATTGGTGTTGCCAATGAAATAGCCGAAGCGGGCTTTAATCCTGAAGGGCGTACTAGCCACGACTTACTTGATTTTGCTGAAAGTAAAGTATTTAAAATTGCTGAGCAGCGTACAAAAAGTAGTGAAGGCCCACAAAGCATTCACAACATACTTGAAAAAACCGTTGATAAAATAGAAGAGCTTTATCAATCACCACAAGATGGTGTGACCGGTGTGAGCACGGGTTATGCTGATCTTGATAAAATGACTACAGGCTTGCAGCCATCTGATTTAATTATTGTGGCAGCGCGTCCATCAATGGGTAAAACCACTTTTGCGATGAACCTTGCTGAACATGCCGCAATGACTCAAGACAAGCCAGTGCTTATTTACTCACTCGAGATGCCCTCTGAACAAATTATGATGAGGATGCTGGCGTCCCTTGGCCGAATTAACCAAACTAAAGTACGTACTGGTCAGCTAGATGACGATGACTGGGCGCGCCTTTCATCAACCATGGGATTACTCATGGAAAAAGGCAAAATGTACGTTGATGATGCCTCAGGCTTAACACCTACCGATGTTCGCTCACGTGCACGTCGTATAGCACGTGATCATGGTGGTATTAGTATGATTATGGTCGATTACCTGCAATTAATGCGTGTACCTAGCTTGTCAGATAACCGTACCTTAGAAATTGCCGAAATTTCACGCTCACTCAAAGCATTAGCAAAAGAGTTGCAGTGTCCGGTTGTTGCTCTATCGCAGCTTAACCGTACTCTAGAGCAACGTGCTGATAAACGTCCAATTAACTCAGATTTACGTGAGTCGGGCTCTATTGAGCAAGATGCCGATTTGATCATGTTTATTTATCGTGATGAAGTCTATAACGAAGACAGTACTGAAAAAGGCATTGCCGAGATTATTATCGGTAAACAGCGTAACGGTCCGATTGGTAAAGTGCGCCTAACCTTCCAAGGTCAATTCTCTCGCTTTGATAATTACGCGGGGCCTGCTGTAGATGATGATTACTAATGCGCTTAGCCACTGCTGAAGTTAATTTAACCGCGCTTGAACATAACCTAGCACAGGTAAAACGCTTTGCGCCCAATAGTAAAGTCATGGCCGTACTTAAAGCGAATGCTTATGGGCATGGTTTAGTCACTATTGCGCAACACTTAAATGAAGCGGATGCATTTGCGGTTGCGCGTATAGATGAAGCGTTAGCGCTGCGTGCAGGTGGCCTTACAAAACCGATTGTGTTGCTAGAAGGCTTTTTTCATCAAGAAGACTTACCTATTTTACTGGCGAATAATTTTCAAACTATTATTCATGACGAGATACAGCTAAAAATGCTGGAGAGTGTGCAGCTAGATGCGCCTTTAAATTGCTGGTTAAAAATAAATACCGGCATGCATCGCTTAGGTATTGCGCCTGAGCAGTTTGATATGTTTTATCAGCGACTACAAGCCAGCCCAAATGCACAAAACAAAATAAACTTAATGACCCATTTTGCGTGTGCCGATGATGTAAAAAATACTAAAACAGTGCAGCAAATAACTTTGTTCGATAATTTAACCCAAGAGGTTCAGCAAGCTCATTGTTTATCGAACTCTGCGGGAATTATAGCGTGGCCGAGTGGTCATGGTGATTGGGTTAGACCTGGGCTAATGCTTTACGGTGTATCGCCTATGGCCAATCACACAGGTAAAGATCATCAATTAAAGCCTGTAATGCGCTTAACCACTAAGGTGATAGCAGTGCGTAATGTGGGGGCACATGAGCAAGTAGGCTATGGCGGCCGCTGGCAAAGTGATAAACCTACGGTGTTGGCTGTGGTTGCACTGGGCTATGGTGATGGTTATCCGCGTCATGCGAAAGAAGGCACACCCGTGATTATTAATGGGCATCGTTACGGTATTGTGGGTAGTGTAGCTATGGATATGATCACCCTTGATATAGGTAATAACGAGCACAATGTCCAGGTGGGTGATGAAGTGATTATGTGGGGGCCAGAGCTACCAGTAGAAGAGATTGCACAATGTGCTGATACTATTTCTTACGAGTTATTGTGTAATATCACACCGCGTGTAAGTTATGAGTACCAGCGCTAATGTTTATTATTAAAGATATGCAGTAAGTTTACATTGCTGTCATGATCGTGATGCTAGCTTACTGGGTATGGTTACTCTTTTATAAAGTAAATATCGCTAAAGCCCATACGTGCAAACTCTTGGTCGCGAAAATTGCGTACCGCCGATGAACCTTTAGAGGTCATTTCAATTTGGCGTACCATGTTTAAGTAATTAGTTAAATCGATACCCTCAGCAGCCGCAATAGCCTGATACATATCGTGGTATTTATCTTTTGCGAAGTTAATTTCGCGCGGTTGATTTTTAAAAGTATAGGTAATTCTGCGTGCCATAATAAGCTCAGTTATATTGAGTGTTAGTGTAATTTTACACTGTATTTAAGTTGCGTTGAATGATTAGTTGAAATCAAATAATTAAAAAGTTGAGTTTGAAATGAAATTATCAGTAGAGATCAGTAAATACCCGCTTCATCAAGATTATATTCCCTTTATTAAAGGTTTTATTGACCGGTTAAATACCTATGATGATTTAAAAGTGATTACAAACACATTGTCGACGCAAATTTTTGGTGACTATGATTTAGTAATGTCGGTACTTAGTACTGAAATAAAACGTTCATACGAAGAGTTTGGCAAGGCTATTTTTGTTTGTAAATTTCTCTCTGGTGATCTTTCTCCTGAATAATGCTTAATAGCTTAGTGAGCCAATAATGGACTTTATTAACCAAACTCTTGCTGGGTTTACTGCGATGTCACACTGGGAATATATTGCAGTGGCTTTGTCTATGACTTACCTTTTATTAGCTATCAAAGAAAACCTTTGGTGCTGGCCTGCGGCATTCTTTAGTACCTTAATTTACACTATTATGTACTGGAATGGCGCTTTATTAATGGAGTCATTACTACACTTTTATTATATGTATATGGCAGTCTATGGCTGGCTAGCATGGAGGAAGAGTGGAGTAGGCAAACAGGAATTAGCAATTACATCATGGCGGGTAAGTCAACATATTGGCATTATCAGTATAACGTCCTTAGTTGCGATAATTTTGGGCTATATAATGACTAATTATACCCATGCTGATTTTGCCTATTTAGATAGTTTTACCACTTGTTTTGCTGTTGTTACTACTTATTTAGTGGCCAAAAAAGTGCTGGAGAATTGGTTATATTGGATAGTGATAGATGCCGCTTCGATGTACTTGTATTACGAAAAAGGCTATTACCCAACACTTGCGTTGTTTATCTTCTACACGCTAATGGCAGCATGGGGGTTTAAAACCTGGTATGAAGAGTACGAGCAAGAGCAAGCTAAGCCTCTAGCACAGCTATAAGAGCCACAATGACCTTTGACAATATAAGCGCTATATTTAGCGCTTTTGACCCGCAACTTAATGTTCTCAGTAGTGAGCGTTTGTATAGTGGTTTAAGTAACGATAATTTCCTTGTCCATACAGCGCAGCAAGCTTACCTATTAAAGAGTTATCGGGAACACTGGCCATCTATAGGCTTAGCAGCGCAAGCAAGCTTTGCAGAGTATAAAGTTTGTCCTGCACCAATGTGGCTCAATGAAGAAAAAAAGTTAGCCATTTTTGAATATATTGACGGTGATATAGCGCAAGACAACTACACATCTGAACTAATAAAAAAATTGGTCAGTTTACACCAACATAATATCGTAACAGAGCCAATGGATATTAAGTTCGAGCTTGATTACTACTCTGACACCGAACTTTATCAGCAATATCAGCAGGGGGTTGAATCAGCTTTAGTCTATATTTATAGCCAACCTAGAGATAACGGTTTTTGCCATAATGATTTAGTTAAAGAAAATATTATTCTCAACACAGAGGGCATGTACTTAATTGACTTTGAATACGCTAAAACTAACGATGTTTACTTTGATTTAGCCGCATTAGCAGTTAGTTTTGAGTTAACACAAATACAAAAAGCGCAGTTACTGAAAACCTATCATTCATATTTACCTCAGCAGTGTAATTTTAGTCCCTCGATAGAAAAGTTAAAGTGTTATCAAGTAGTATTCTTAGTGCTTTGTATTTGTTGGTATTCTGCGCGTGATGTCAGTGATAAGGTTAAAAAATTGTGTGAGCAGCTGGATTATCTAATTCAATAAATAGCCCAGCTTATCCCCAAGTAGTTATAAGTTTAGCTACAAACCACCAAACCGAGCTGCTAGCTCTTTATATTTAGCTACTTCATCGGCGTCATACTGTGGTTCGCCATTAGCATCTTCACTTTTGGCAATAAGTAAGCTTTCTCGTGTTAAGCGTTTAACTCGCTCGACTTTAACTCCTAAAAACTCAGCAACTTGTTCTGTTGACATTAACTTCATAATTACTTCCTCGTGTTTAATCTTTCCGTCCAGTGACAATAATAGATAATATGTGTCTAAAGCGTTACTGTTTTTTTATAGAATATAAATAAATAGCGCTTTTTTTACCTTTTGTTAAGTGATTAGCTTAAATTATAGACATGTAAACGAATCATGCTGGTATTTATACAAAGATGTCTTTATTATTGCGCATGCTAAAGCATTGATATCGCGAGTTGATGTGGAGGCAACAAATGTGCTCTCGTGGTGAAATGGATATCACGTGGCCCTCCGGAGGCTGAGTTGTAGGTTCGATCCCTACCGAGAGCGCCATTTGCGTTTTACTTTTTACTCCCTTCAAAACGATCGTAGCTATTTAAATTAACTCACTATTTTTTTCTCAGTTAAATAATAATATTTGTAGCAATCTAATCTACACCGTTAGGCGTATACTCAGTGCTGCGGTTATAGTTTAATATCAATATTCGTAGGATTTTAGTGTTAATGATTTATTATTACCCTAAACTCAAAAACTAGACTTTTATAGCTAAATAATGCTATTAAAAGAAAATATTCCTTAATTATAGAAATCCTCACATTTATGTTAGTTACCTTACCTATATCAGAGCTTATTCCCGGCATGTACGTAAATAGCGTGACCAAGCAGCAGGAGAGTGTGGATGGTATAAAAATTAAAACCAGTGGTTTGGTACGTGATAAATCTATAATTCAGCGTTTAATTACCGAAGGAGTACTAGAGCTTCTTATTGATTTTACAAAAAGTGATGTGGCTGTACCGGCTAAATATAAAGTACAAGAAAAACCACAAGCCGCTGCTACAAATCAAGACAAGCCCGCTAGTAAAAAGCGAGTTGTCAGCTTGCAACAAGAGTTTGCCAAAGCCAGTGTTAGTTATGATGCCCACAACAGAAAACTACAAAGTATTTTTGGTGATTTAACTTCAGGTTTGTCACTGAATACTGATGCACTTAATGAGATAAGTAATGAAATAGTCAGCTCAGTATTTCGTAATGAACATGCAATGACCATTTTAACTCGCATTAAAGATAAGCATAGCTATAACTGGCGTCATATGATCAACTGCACCATTTTTACAGCGGTATTCGCTAAGTATTTAGGGTATAAACGCGATGTTGTTCAGGAGCTTGCTATGGGGGCATTAATGCATGACCTAGGGCAGGCCAAATTACCTCAAGGAATATTCTCTAAACCTGGCAAAGTTACGGGTAACGAGATGACGGCAATAAAAAAGCATGTTGCACAAAGCCTAGGGTTATTAAAAGGTGGGAAAGGTATCACCTCTTTAATGTTAGATATGATTGTAAATCATCATGAGCGCCTTGATGGTTCTGGTTATCCTCGAGGAGTAGATGACAGCAAGATAAGTCGTCCTGCTCGGATTTTAGCGATTGTTGACGTATACGATGCGCTCACCGCAGATAGACCCCATCAAGAAGGGGATGAGCCTATTAATGCACTGCGTTATTTGTTGGCAAATAAACAGCTATTTGATGCAGAGTTAGTACAGCTGTTTATTAAGTGCTTAGGTGTTCACCCGGTGGGTACTATTGTTAAGTTAACCAATGAGCGTTTGGCCTTGGTGCTAGAAGGTAATCATTCAAACCCAATTAAACCTAAAGTTAAGCTTTTTTATAACGCAAAACATAACCATCATGTTACCGCAAAAGATATTGATTTGAGCTCAAATAATAATGAAATAAAAATACAAGCAAGTGTAAAACCCGCTGATTATAAAATTAACTTACCTCGACTTTTAAAAGAGCATTTACTGCTTTAGTATTTTTGCATCGTCTTTTTCTGTTTGTTTTAGCAGAAATATACCCACCTAAAAAGCAATTACCCATTAACGTCATCCACAGTAATGTGCCTAATTCTACATGCAGCGCTAAGCAGCAAAAAACCAAAGAAATAATTGCCATGCTAATGGCTGCTAACCAATAGAGATTAACTGGGTTGTCACATTTACCTGCCTGCGTACACGCGCAATAATTTGCTTTATAAAAGAAATAAACACTTAAGCCACAAAAAGTAAGCGCTGTAACAATAAGTAAAATGATCACTGTTTTCTCCCTTGGTGATTTTATTGGCAGTGTAAATTGCAACGCAAGTTAAGTCAATGCAAATGAGAATTAATATCATTAGAGTATATACTCTAATACCATACTTCTGCTCCGATGAGTTTTAAATAGTTGTTAAATTGTCGTTAAAAAACGTGTTTTTTGGCCTTTTTTAACGTTTTAGTAGGGTTTTTTATAAAAAATTAAGGTAGTGTACGCGGGTTTGAAACTCTAATAACAACACACATAGCTATCCAAACAGTAAGTTTGGCTAAGGACACAACAATGAAATTTACTAAAACTCTTATTGCTGCATCGCTGGCATTTGTTTCAGCTGATACCTTTGCAGCGGCTTTTCAACTTGCTGAGCAAAATGTATCTGGTTTAGGTCGTGCATACGCAGGTGAAGCGTCTGTAGCAGATGATGCCTCTGTGGTTGCTCGTAACCCAGCGTTAATGACGTTGTTTAAAGAGAAGCAACTTAGCGTTGCAGCTATGGCTGTCATTCCTGATGTTAGCCTAAAAGGCACAGGTAATGCCTACGGTTTAGATAACAGCGTACTAGATGATGACAGCATCGCACCTAGCGCGATTATTCCTGCTGGTTATTTCACTATGCCAGTAAACGATAAAGTATCGGTTGGTTTTGGTGCATTTTCTAACTTTGGCCTTGCCACTGAGTTTAACGATGATTACGCAGCTGGCCAAATTGCTGGTGAAACTGAAATTGTTACTGTAAACATGAACGCAAGTGTTGCTTATAAAGTATCTGAGCAGTTCAGTTTTGGTATTGGTTTAAATGCAATTTATGCAGAAGCGAAGATTATTCGTAAGTTTGGCGTAGTACCTCCTGTAAACCCTGCTATTGCATCTATTCCTGCAAGTGCTGATGCTGTTCACCTTGAAGGTGATGACATGGGTTACGGCTTAAACGTTGGTTTAATGTACCAATTAGATGAAAATAGCCGCTTTGGTTTTAATTACCGTACAGAAACAGATATTACTTTTGAAGGTGAGTACTCGAATGAACTACCTTCATTTATTCCTGGTGGGTTAAACGGTCAAGTTGAATTACCTGGCTCAGTTGAAATTACACTACCAGCAATTGCTGAGTTCTCAGGTTCTCACCAGTTAGATGAAAAGCTAGGCGTTCACTACAGCGTATTATGGACAGGTTGGAGCAGCTTTGACTCATTAGAAGCACAAGTTACTGCACCTACAGGTGGCAAGTTCAGTGCGTTTGAAAAAACAGAAGATTTCTCTGATGCAATGCGTTACTCAATCGGTACTGATTACCAGTACAGTGAAAATTTAATGCTTCGTGCTGGTTTTGCGTTTGATGAATCACCAGTATCACAACAGCATTTATCAATTTCTATCCCTGATACAGACCGTTTTTGGTTCTCGTTTGGTGGTAACTATGCGATTGATCAAAACTCAAACATTGATTTAGGTGTGAGCGTATTACGTGGTAAAACACAAAACTTTACTGAAAAAGTAGAAAGTGAAACGCTACCACAGCAATGGTCTTTTGAATCAAAAGGTCATGCAGTATTATTAGGTGCTCAGTACAACTACACATTCTAATTCTGCCTAGAGCCTAGAGCCTAGAGCCTAGAGCCTAGAGCCTAGAGCCTAGAGCCTAGACACAAAAAAGCCGCTTACAGCAAATGCAGTAAGCGGCTTTTTTTATACTTATAAATTAACTGGTTACGAATGGCATAAGCCATTCGTACTGGTTTAATTATAAGCTTTCTATTTTAACTTTTTGCTCTAGTAGCTTAGTTTTTGCATCGGTAAATTCAGCTAGCTTAGCATTTTCTTTAGCAAGTACCGCTTCAGGTGCATTGTTAACAAACTTTTCGTTAGCCAGTTTGTTTTGCACTTGCGCTAGGCCTTTCTCAGCTTTTTCAAGTTGCTTGTTAATACGTGCAAGCTCAGCTTCGACATCAATTAACCCCGCCATTGGGATCATAATCTCAAGGTTGCCAACATAAGAGGTTGCACACGCTGGGGCATCGTCTTTGTTTTCAAGCAGAGTAAATGCTTCAAGCTTAGCGAGTGACGCTAAAAACGATTCATTTTCGTTAATACGGCGCACATCGTCGCTCGATGCATTCGCTAGTAATACCGATAGCGGCTTGCTTGGGCTAATATCCATTTCACCACGAATATTACGAATTGCTAAAATGAATTGCTTAACCCACTCTAAGTCATCCATCGCTTGTGAATCAACATTGGCTTGGTTATAAACAGGGAACCCTTGTACCATAATGCTAGTGCCTGTTGTTTCAAGCCCTGCAAGTGGCGCTACACGTTGCCAAATTGTTTCTGTAATGTAAGGCATCATTGGGTGCATTAAACGCAGTAAGCTTTCAAGTACGGTAATAAGTGTATGACGTGTACCACGTTGCTGAGTTTCATTGCCTTTAAATAGTACCGGCTTAGTTAGTTCTAAGTACCAATCACAGAACTGATTCCAGGTGAATTCATATAATGTGTTCGCCGCTAAATCAAAACGGTAGTTATCAAGGTGCTCGGTGTAGGTTTTAACCGTGGCTTCATATTGACCTAAAATCCAGCGATCAGCTAACGAGTACTGCTTTTCGCTATCGTTAAAGCCACAGTCTTGCTCTTCTGTGTTCATTAATACGTAACGGCTTGCGTTCCATAATTTGTTACAGAAGTTACGGTAGCCTTCAAGGCGGTTCATATCCCAGTTAATATCACGACCAGTTGAAGCCATCGCTGCTAAGGTAAAGCGCAGTGCGTCGGTACCGTGTGCTTCAATACCGTTTGCAAATACTTTGCGGGTATCTTTTTCAATTTTAGCGGCAAGTTTTGGCTGCATCATATTACCAGTACGTTTTTGTACTAAGTCTTCAAGGCCAATGCCGTCAATCATATCAAGTGGGTCAAGTACGTTACCTTTTGACTTAGACATTTTATCGCCGTTATCGTCACGTATTAAACCAGTTACATAAACTGTTTTGAATGGCACTTGTGGTTTGCCATTTTCATCTTTTATAAAATGCAGCGTCATCATGATCATACGCGCAACCCAGAAGAAAATAATATCAAAACCGGTTACCAACACGTCAGACGGGTGGAAGGTTTTTAAGTCATCAGTATTCTCTGGCCAACCTTGAGTTGAGAATGTCCACAGTGCAGATGAAAACCACGTATCAAGAACGTCTTCGTCTTGGCTAAGTGCTACGCTATCTGCAATGTTGTTATCGCGGCGAACTTCCGCTTCATCACGGCCAACGTATACGTTACCTTCGCTATCGTACCAAGCTGGAATACGGTGACCCCACCAAAGCTGACGTGAAATACACCAATCTTGTACGTCATTCATCCACGAAAAGTACATGTTTTCATATTGCTTAGGTACAAACTGAATGTCACCATTTTTAACAGCCTCTTTTGCAGGCTCTGCAAGAGGTGCAACACGCACATACCATTGGTCAGTAAGTAGTGGTTCAATAACAACACCAGAGCGGTCACCGTAAGGAACGGTTAAGCCATGGTCTTCAATTTTTTCAAGTAAGCCGAGCTCTTCAAATTCAGCAACAATGGCTTTTCGTGCGTCAAAACGGTCAAGGCCATGCAGGCGCTCAGGAATAGGCGCGTCAAATTCAAGTTCTTTACCATCAAAGGTGTATGTTTCACCTTTTGTTAAAATAGCCGCGTCTTTATCGAAGATATTAATCATCGGCATTTGATGACGTTTACCTACTTCGTTATCGTTAAAGTCGTGCGCTGGCGTGATTTTTACACAGCCTGTACCTTTGTCTTTATCGGCATGTTCATCGGCAACAATTTTAATACGACGATTAACAATCGGTAGTAAAATCTCTTTACCGATTAGGTCTTGATAGCGTTCGTCATCTGGGTTTACTGCAACACCTGAGTCACCCAGCATGGTTTCTGGGCGCGTAGTGGCTACAACAATGTAGTCTTTACCGTCTTGCGTTTTTACGCCATCAGCTAGTGGGTAACGTAAGTTCCACATATGGCCTTGTTTGTTTTTGTTTTCTACTTCAAGATCAGAAATCGCAGTGTGTAATTTTGGATCCCAGTTTACTAGGCGTTTACCACGGTAAATTAGGTTTTCTTTATGAAGGCGTACAAATACTTCTTTAACAGCTTCTGATAGGCCATCGTCCATGGTAAAACGTTCACGGTCCCAATCAACAGAAGCACCTAAGCGGCGAAGTTGTTTAGTGATTGTGCCACCAGACTCGTTTTTCCATTCCCAAATTTTATCGATGAATGCATCACGGCCTAAATCGTGGCGTGTCTTACCTTCTTCTGCCGCAAGCTTACGCTCTACTAGCATTTGTGTGGCGATACCTGCGTGGTCAGTACCTACTTGCCACAACGTATTGTTACCTTGCATACGTTTAAAGCGCGTTAAGGTATCCATGATAGTATCTTGGAAAGCGTGGCCCATGTGTAAGCTACCCGTGACATTTGGCGGCGGGATCATAATTGAATATGGGGTGCCTTGGCCAGATGGCTTAAAGTAGCCTTTTTGTTCCCAGTCTTGATAGAGAGACTGTTCAATATCTTGCGGATTGTAGGTTTTATCCATTACACAGAACCTTAAATAAGTACTTAAATGAGTTAGTTAGCTTTGTACGCAGTGAGCGTTAGCGATTAATATCTTGCGTGGTGATATTGGCACCGAGTTGGCGTAGTTTTTTAAAGCGCTCACGAGCGGCTTGTTTGGCTACGGGCTCTACGGGTACAAAATCAAAAACTTGGTTAAACCGACGAATAAAATCCGGTAAGTGATTGGCCAAGTTAATTAATACTTTACGATTACCAACGGGTGGTGTTGTGCCTATTTCTACAGGTGCGCCGCCTTTTGGGCCTTCGCCTTGTAAATTGTGAGGTACAAAACTGTCGGCATCAAATGTCCAAATAGTTTCGTCAATGCTGTTGGCGGTTTCTTCGCTATCTACAAAAATAAATACGCGTTGACCAAGCCGATACTGTTGCCCAGCTATTTGAGCTGCTAAAGCAAAGTGATCATCGGCTTTAGCTAATGACTCATCTTGTTGCTTTAAAATGAAAAACTGGGCATTCATGTTCATTGTATCGGGATTTCCCATGACATTGATTGTGCTGTTATTAAATACACACAAATTAAGAAGGGGATTTTGCCATATAACGGGGTTTGCTTCAATTAATACCCAATAAATAAGGCGCTTTAAAAGCGCCTTATTTTATACTCTACATTGAGCTGTGAAGCCCTGTGTTGGTTTGTTAGTCGTGAGTTGCTTCGCTAATACCAGCTCGGTTTAATAAATACTGAGTCAGCATAGGAACAGGACGACCTGTTGCGCCTTTTTTAGCGCCGCTGCGCCATGCAGTACCGGCAATATCTAAATGAGCCCAGTTATACTTTTTAGTAAATTTAGATAAGAAACAGGCCGCGGTAATAGTACCTGCAGCGCGCCCACCTAAATTAGTAAAGTCGGCAAACGGGCTTTCAAGTTGATCTTGATAATCATCCCATAATGGCAGTTGCCATGCACGATCGCCACTTTGCTCAGACGCTTTTAATAAATCATGCGCCAGTGGATTATGATTAGCTAATAAACCCGTAGCATGGGCACCTAAAGCAACAATACATGCACCGGTTAAGGTTGCAACATCAATCACGGTTTCTGGTTCAAAACGTTCAACATAGGTCAGCGCATCACATAATACTAAACGGCCTTCGGCATCGGTGTTAAGTACTTCTACCGTTTGCCCAGACATAGTTGTTAGTATGTCTCCTGGGCGATAGGCGTTTGAGCTTGGCATGTTTTCACAGCCGGCTAAAACACCAATTACGTTTATAGGTAGCTGCATTTGTGCAAGTGAGCGCATAGCGCCAATAACACCAGCTGCGCCCCCCATGTCGTATTTCATTTCATCCATGCCTTCGCCTGGTTTTAATGAAATACCGCCTGAGTCAAAGGTTAAGCCTTTACCAACGAGAACGATAGGCGCTTGGTCATCGCTTGCGCCTTTGTAGTTAATTACCGACATAACCGATTCGTTATCACTACCACGACCAACTGCTAGGTATGAGTTCATACCTAGTTCTGCCATTTTATCTTCGCCAATCAGCTCAACAGTGATGTTGTCAAAATTAGTCTCAAGTTCTTTGGCTTGCTCGCCGAGATACGCTGGATTACAAATATTAGGCGGCATATTGGCAACGTCTTTGCACAATTTGCTACCAGCAGCAATCGCTAGGCCATGCTCAATGGCACTTTCACCTATAGTCAGTTCGCGGCGCGTAGGAACGTTAAATACCATTTTACGCAGTGGACGACGTGGGTCTACTTTCTTACTTTTTAGCTGATTGAAGGTGTATAAACAGTCTTGGGTTGTTTCTACCGCTTGACGCACTTTCCAATAGGTATCACGGCCTTTAACGTGTTGCTCAGTTAAAAAGCACACGGCCTCCATTGAACCCGTTTCGTTTAGCGTGTTGATAGTTTTAGAAATAATTTGCTTATATTGTTTATCGTCAAGTTCGCGTTCTTTACCGCAGCCAACAAGTAAAATACGTTCGCTTAAAATATTGGGCACATGATGCAATAGTAGTACTTGTCCTGGCTTACCTTCTAAGTCGCCACGGCGTAATAAATTAGAGATATAACCATCGCTAATTTTATCAAGTTGTTCACCAATGGGGGATAACCTGCGTGGTTCATACACACCCACAACAATACACGCACTGCGTTGTTTTTCTGGGCTACCACTTTTTACGTTGAATTCCATTGTCACTCCTGATTTTGAGTCATCTATAGAAGCTAAATTGGGACTAAAAATGTGTTTTCTAGTCTTTTTACCTAAATTTTTAGGTCTAGCGCTAATATTAGTAGATTTTACTCGACTCTTACTGTGTATTTGAACTTTATATGCTTAAGGGTAACTAATGCAACATTATATCGTGATGTTAGGTAGGATAATTAATATTGATGGCTTATAATATGTGCTTAATACTCATTTAAAATGAGTGAATTAACTAGTTCACTCATCGTTTTTTATTATTATATTGAAATTCCATGTTTAACAGGGGCGAATGTTGCTAATTTTCCGTTATTTGACCACTGAGGTTTTAAAATCGCAGGTCGCCGTATTTTTAACTTTAATGACCATATTTTTGTCGCAAAAGTTTGTTGTTATTCTTGGTGATGCCTCAGAGGGGAGCATCCCAGCAAAACTCGTGTTCGCAATGATTGCGCTTAAGTTGCCACAGCTAGCATCATTAATTTTACCCCTGAGTTTATTTTTAGGAATTATTTTAGCTTATAGCCGTATTTACGCTGACAGTGAAATGACAGTACTTAAAGCTTGTGGCGTGAGTGAGTGGTATGTGGTGCGCATTACGCTTATTTCTAGTGTCATCTTAGCGTTACTCGCCGCGGTACTTACCTTGTATGTTGCACCTTGGGCTAGCGAGCAAGAATATCAATTAAAAGAGCAAGCAAAGGCGGATGCTGGATTATCGGCGCTTAGAGCTGGGCGTTTTCAACAAACCGGTAACGAAAAAGCCGTGGTATTTATTCATAATATTGAAAATGGCGGCAAAGAGCTCAACAAAGTTTTTGTGGCACAACTACCCGATAGTGAAAAAAGTGACCTAGCGCGTTTAGTTTATGCAGAGCAGGGCGTTGTTATTGAAGCGCAAAATGGTGAGCAGCAGTTAGTGCTCACTGATGGTAAGCGCTATGAAACTGACGGCGAAGCGCCTTCACTTAACTTGACTGAGTTTGATGGTTACAGCGTACAAATTCGCGAGCAAGAAATAGAACATCAACGTCGTAAGTTAGAAGCCGTGCCAACTCGTGAGTTAATGTCTATTAACACTCCAGAAGCAATTGCACAGTGGCAATGGCGTTTAGCTATTCCGTTATCTATCCCATTATTAACTTTACTAGCAGTACCCCTGAGCGTTGTTAATCCACGCCAAGGTAAATTTGCTAAATTAGTGCCCGCTTTGAGCTTATATTTAGGGTATTTCATTTTACTCAACGCGGCTAAGTTTGCGGTAGAAGATGGGAAAATTCCGCCCTCTATTGGCCTATGGTGGATTCATCTAAGTGCATTATTTATAGGTAGTTTATTAATTATTAAAGGCCGCCCATTAGGTGTTTGGCTGAAGGCTGTCGTGACTAAACGGGAGCAACACATATGATGAAAACGCTTGATTGGTATTTAGGTCGTAGCATTATGCAAACGACTGGATTTGCACTAATGGTGTTGGTGGGGATCAGTACTTTAATAAAATTTATAGAGCAACTTAAATCGGTTGGCCGAGGTAGTTACGATATTATGACCGCCTTGCTATATACCATTTATAGTATGCCCGGCGATTTAGTGGTGTTTTTCCCAATGGCAGCACTTATTGGTGGCTTAACTGGGTTAGGCGCTTTAGCTTCTAATAGTGAGTTGGTAGTAATGCAAGCCGCGGGTATGTCGCGTTTACAAATCATTGGCTCGGTAATGAAAACCGCAATTTTTATGGCGCTGTGCGTAATGGCGCTAGGTGAGTGGGGGGCGCCCGCTGCTCAGCTGCACGCCAAAGAAATGCGTAACCAAGCTATTCATGGCGGGGATGTATTTAATGCACAAAAAGGCGTGTGGGCTAAAGATGGCAGTAACTTTATTAATATTGAAGATGTTGACCAAAATGGCATGCTGCGCGGCGTAAATATGTACCACTTTGATAAGTCGTTGCAACTTACACAAATTACTAAAGCAAAAGAAGCAGTAGGGCGTGATAATGGCTGGCTACTGCGCGATGTGAACAAAGTATTGATCAGTGAAGAGCTAATTACCACGGAGCAAGTTACTGAAGAGTTTTACTCATCTCAGCTGACCGGTGAAAAACTTGGCGTGGTTTCAGTAAAACCAGAGTCACTATCATTTTCAGGATTGTGGTCATATTTAGCTTATTTACAGCAAAATGAGCAAGATACAAGTACCTATGATTTAGCACTATGGCGTAAATTAATGCAGCCAGTGTCTATTGCTGTGATGTTGTTGGTTGCCTTATCGTTTATATTTGGTCCGCTGCGAACCGTAACTATGGGGGCACGAATTATCATGGGAGTGGTAACGGGGATAGTGTTTCACTTAACTAATGAGATATTTGGCCCTGTGGTAATGGTATATCAAATCCCAGCCATTGTAGGCGCCGTTCTACCGAGCATTTTATTTACTGGGTTTGCAGCTTATTTGATGAATAAGCGGGTGTAGCTAGACTTAAAGCTTAAATAAAAAACGCGGCCTTTTTTAAAAGTGCCGCGTTTTTTATGCTTTAGCTTATACCAATTCACTAGATTAAGTATTAATCTAGTTCGCGATACACGCGTTTATTTTCTTCTTTGGTGAGCGTAACCACTTCGGTTTTTGATAAGTAATCTTGTAGTGCTTTTTTATTTTTAAAGTCGACTAATACCACTAAATTTCCTAAACCAAGGAATGCGCTGATACTGCGGATAATAGCTTGTGGCCAGCTAATTAAACTTCCTTGGTTGGTTTGTACTTTTAAGCGCCATGCTCGCATACCAATTGTTTGCCCACTTTTCGTCCAAAAATAACCAAAAAATACCAAGCCAACAAGCACCAGCAGCGAGCTACGAATACCAGAAAGTAATAGTGAATCTTGAATACGTGCAGATACATCTTCAGCGCCATTGAGGGCAATAACATCAAGGGAAATAAGTCCTTGGATAGCAAATAAATACAATACCACCGTTAGCATCGCAAAAGCGATAATAGCTAATGTGTCGTACACCAATGACGCAAAACGACGCCAAAACCCTGTTCGTGGAAACTCAGCCGACATAAATATACTCTCACTGTTAATGTGCGCGATAGTTTAGCAAATAAGCCGCTAAATACTACCTATTACGCTACGTGCTTAACCAGCTATTGGTTCAAATGTTAATGGTTGCCTAAATGTTAAGCGGTCGATCACGCTTAAGACATAAAACGCTTGCCGCTTTGCTCATTGTTTGTATAATGCTAGGCAATGAGATGGAAGAGGGTACATAATCTTTCACTCTTAAGTGGTTTTTCTTTATCTTCTCGTGTTTAGAAGGTTAAAGAAAAATGATGCCAGCGTGATGAAATTGGTATACATGGGGGATTCAAAATCCCCTGCCGCAAGGCGTGCCGGTTCAAGTCCGGCCGCTGGTACCACTTTTTATAGCCCCTGCTAGATTTAGCAGGGGTTTTTTTATGCCTAAGATTTGAGTTGCCGGACTCGAGCGGCACGTGAGGTGCCGCTGTTATAAGTAAAAGTCCGGCAACTTAGTACCATTTTTTTATAGCCCCGACCAAATTGGTTGGGGTTTTTTATGCCTTAAATTTGAGTTGCCGGACTTAAGCGGCACGTGAGGTGCCGCTGTTATAAGTAAAAGTCCGGCCACTGGGTGAGAGTGAACCGAAACGCAGTTTCGCAGTGACTCGAAGTGAGTTCATGGATGAACGATGGATGCAGCTTCAAGGATGAATTATATACTCAGCTATATAGATTATAGCCCCGACCAAATTGGTTGGGGTTTTTTTATGCCTAAGATTTGAGTTGCCGGATTTTAATTACAAAAAATGTGTCCAACATTGCTACTTTTATAAGCAGTAGGTTTTGATCTAAACTTGGCCTGTAAACGTTTTGGTTTACCTAACCTTAAGCTCTGCTTGAGATAGGTTTCTTATCCAGAACTAAGGTTAGATAGTAAACACAGGCCTGACTTTAATCGTATTTTTCATTGATACGGGTGTGCTAAGTTATGCAATGTGTTTTGACTCGGGTATTATATACCTCAACCTCTTGTTGCGAATAAAACATCATGACTCAACTAACCGCAAAACAGAATATTCAAGCCATTGTAAAAGCGATTAAGGCTGAAGAAGCATTACTGCGTAAAAAACACCCGCTATTAATGCATCAAAATACCTTAGGAATGGCTATTTTATTACTTTCTTTGAGTGCATTAATCGGAATTGGCACGCTGTATTATTTTGCTATTATTCCCGCTTGGCTATGCATTATTTTAGCGGCCATTGCTACCTCAATTTCCCATGAGCTTGAGCATGACTTAATCCACAAACAGTACTTTAGCAACCAACCATTTTTGCATAATTTTATGATGTTAACCGTGTGGCTGATGCGTCCTAATACCATAAGCCCATGGTACCGTCGCAAGATGCATTTACATCATCACAAAACGTCGGGTACTGAGCAAGATTTAGAAGAGCGTTTGGTAGGTAATGGTATTAAAAATCCGTTTTTACGTGCCTTGGTAATTGTTGATGGATTACTCGGTTTATTAATTAATGCAAAACGTTTTAGTAAAGAAATTAATGGGTTTAGCTTCTTTAAAGTGTTTAATGCAGGTTTTCCCATTACTACTGCGTATTTCGCCATTTTATATAGCGTAATTGTGTTTCACTTAGTTAATTTGTTCACTCCACTGGCTGCTAATTCACCTGTATTGCTGCTTGATGCAATGAATGTGTTTGAATTTCTAATGGTGGTGCTGATTGTGCCTAATATTGTACGTTCGAGCTCCCTTAATTTTGTTACTTCAAGTATGCATTATTACGGCGGTGTTAATAATATGCTTGAACAAACTCACGTCATCACCAGCCGTTTGTTTATGCCATTTAATTTATTTTGCTTTAACTTTGGGCATACTCATACTATTCATCATTTTGTGCCGAATCAGCCGTTTTATTTACGACAAATGATCAGTAAAAAAATCCTTGAAGTGATGCGCCAACACGGCGTGCGTTTTAATGATTTTGCCAGTATTAAGCAAGCAAACTTGTATCAGTGATACTCAGTGTAAAATGGCATCATAATGCAGTCGGACTCGCAGCAGCAATTAACTCAGCAAGATGCGTTAGCGCAATGTGTACAAGCTATAAAGGGGACCAGTTTTGCGCAAAAGCTGGTTAATTACATTGCCCTTATTGTTGAGTTTGATTGTGCGGTTGTATTGGCTTGCAGAGTAAATAAGCATCCCATTTATTTATTCGATTCTATCGAGAAACAGCGTGAACTTTTATTTCAGCGCTACCTTACTAACTCGTTTGTAAACGACCCTTTTTATACTGAACTGATTAGTAAAGCTGAGGAAGGAGTATTTCGGCTCGCTGATATAGCTCGTTATCAAGATGAACTGACCTTTAAGGCATATCAACAGCAGTTTTATACTCACACTGACTGGACTGATGAGCTAAGTATTTGTACTAATATAGGTAACGGTCGCTCGATTGTTATTTACCTTGGTTTATTATCCAATAACCAGCGCTTTAGTGCGTTGCAAAAGCAGCAATTAATAGCACATTTTAATTTAATAAAAGCACTGTGTAGCCAACATTGGGGTAGCCAAAAATTACTATTAAATCAATTTAATAGTTCAGTTACTGGGCAGCTTATAGAAAATGCCCTCACATCATTTGCTAACCAACAACTCACTCAACGAGAGCATCAAGTGGCTTGTTTAATTGTGCAAGGTTGCGACTCCGCAGATATTGCTGTTCAGCTTGGGATTGCCCTAGGTACAGTTAAAAACCATCGCAAACGTATATATTCGCAGTTAAACGTTGCTTCACTGAGTGAATTTTTTCGATTGTTTTTAAATCATTTAATGCACACAAAATAAAACGCGATTATGTCCCTTTAGGGATATAGTGCCCATCGCTGAGTTTAATTAGTATTTTTCTTATAGATAATTTTGAGAAATACGATGACAGCACATTTACTTAATGACATTACGCAGCGTGGTTTAGTCTCTCAAGTGAGTAATATTGAGCAATTAACCCAGAAGCTTGAAACCCCACAGGTGGTTTACTGTGGCTTCGATCCTACCGCAGGTAGCTTACATATAGGTCACTTAGTACCATTAATAATGCTAAAGCGTTTTATGGATGCAGGGCATCAAGGTGTGGCATTAATTGGGGGGGCTACAGGATTGATTGGTGACCCGAGTTTTAAAGCCACTGAGCGTAGCCTAAATACCAAACAAACGGTGTCGCAATGGGTGGATGCGCTTGCAAACCAAGTTGAGAGTGTACTTGGTCCGCATTTAAACCAGCCACTGCAAATAAAAAATAACGCTGACTGGTTTAGCAGTATTGATGTATTAGACTTTTTTCGTGATGTAGGTAAACACTTTTCAATTAACACCATGATCAACCGCGAGTCAGTAAAACAACGTTTGCAACGTCCAGACCAAGGCTTGTCGTTTACTGAATTTAGTTACTCCTTATTGCAGTCGTATGACTTTGCTAAGCTCAATAGTGAGCTAAATTGTACTTTGCAGATAGGCGGTAACGATCAGTGGGGTAATATCGTCAGTGGAATTGATTTAACCCGCCGTTTAAACCAGCAAACAGTGTTTGGTTTAACGTTGCCACTTATTACCAAGTCAGACGGTACAAAATTTGGAAAAACCGAGGGCGGTGCTATTTGGCTCAACCCCAAAAAAACCTCACCGTATCGTTTTTATCAGTTTTGGTTAAATTGTGAAGATGCTGATGTGTATAACTTTTTGCGTTTTTATACTTTTTTATCAGTTAAAGAAATTGAGGCCATAGAAGCAAACGATAAGATAAGCGACCAAAAGCCTCAAGCACAGCGCATTTTAGCTGAGCAATTAACCCGTTTTGTTCATGCTGAAGAAGGCTTGGCAAGTGCGCAGCGTATCACTGAGTTGTTATTTAATGGACAAGTACAAACCTTAAATTTAAATGATTTAGCACAATTAGAACAAGACGGCTTACCAGTAATAACCCTTACTGAAATTAATATAACCACCTCCGCGCTATTGGTTCTCAGTGGTTTAGCAAACTCTAAGCGTGCCGCAAGAGAACTGATAGCTGCAAACGCAGTAAAAATTAATGGTGAAACAATTTCGGCTGATCATAGTCAGTTAAATTTGGCATTGCATCAACGTTTTTGGTTAATACAGCGAGGTAAAAAACAATTTAGGTTAATTAAACTCAATTGAATTTCCCTCTAATGGTGATTTTTTATGTGGTTTTAGGGGGTATTCTTAATCCAAACTACTTAAGTTTTTTAAAAGTCTTCATTGTTTTTTCTCATTACAATAACGGTAATTAATAATTTAATTGCCGTTATTAATGTGTTTTGTAGGCATTTGTAAATCACTGTGAAATGCTAAGTTAAAAGTAACTTTTTTAAGTGGCTGATAATAAAGTAACTTTGCTATCTGTTTTTAATAGCGCTGTGCGCACGAGTTGTTTCTTTGTATTAATCTCTTTACTCACTCAAGCACGTTAATCGAATTGAAATATTTCTGTAATATTTAGGTGTTCTAATGCGCTCTGAAACAAAAACGTCATCAAAATGCCATAATCGGTAAGACAAAAACTGAGATTTAAACATGAGTGAATCAAAGCGCAATACGCTATTAATAAAAACGCTTAACTGGGCTGCTATCGCCTTTTTAGTTTATTTAGTCCTGGTAGCCGTTGGCACTGTCAGTGGTGGTTTTAAATTAGCGTCGGGCGGTACCGAGGGAGCGAAAGAAATTTTTGCATTCGCAACCAACCCGTTTATTGCATTATTATTAGGTGCTTTGGCAACGGCTTTAGTGCAATCGTCATCAACTGTTACCTCAGTAATAGTGGGCCTTGTTGCTGGCGGTTTACCGTTAAGTATTGCTATTCCAATGGTGATGGGTGCAAATATTGGTACTACTATTACTAACACCTTAGTGTCTATTGGTCATATTCGCTCTAAAGAAGAGTTTCAACGTGCGTTTGCAGCATCAACGGTTCATGATTTCTTTAATTTATTTGCCGTTATTATATTTTTACCGCTTGAGATAATGTTTGGTTTGCTGCAAAAAATGTCAGCTGCTTTGTCGCATCTATTTATTGGTGATGCTGACTTATCATTAAAGAGCTACAACTTTATTAAACCACTTGTTAAACCTGCTGTGGGTGGAATAAAAGATGCATTTAGCTTCCTAGACACAAAAATGCTAGGTGCAGCGATGGTTATAGCAGGTATTTGTTTGATTTTATTTGCCGTAACTACATTAGGTAAACTACTTAAAAAAGCATTGGTTGGCACTGCAAAAGATATACTGCATGGTGCAATTGGGCGCGGGCCTATCGCAGGTATAACATCAGGTGCGGCGGTAACAGTTATGGTTCAGTCGTCATCAACTACTACGAGTTTAATGATCCCACTTGCGGGAAGTGGTGTGTTTACTACACGTCAAATCTATCCATTTACGCTAGGCGCTAATATTGGTACAACCATTACCGCTTTATTAGCCGCCACATCAATTACAGGGCCTATGGCTGAAGTGGCGCTAACGATTGCTTTAGTACACGTTATGTTTAATGTATTTGCGGTTGCACTAATTTACGGAGTTCCTGTACTACGTGAAATTCCGCTTAAGTTAGCCGAAAAGCTAGCCGAAATTGGTACAAAGAATAAATCAGCTGCATTAGGCTATGTGTTAGGGTCGTTCTTTGTGGTGCCAGGTCTAATTGTACTGGCCGTTAGATAAGCAAATAAATGAATAAAAAGAATGCGCTATATAGCTTATATAGCGCATTTTTTGTTTTACCATTGGTAACTTACAGACAGCATGGCATTACGCGGTTTTCCTGGGAAGTAACGATCGCCAGTAAAACTAGTGTAATCTGCGCGCTGTGCGTAAGCCGTGTTGGTTAGGTTAATTATTCGCGCACTCAGTAATAGCTGTGGGCTTATTTGCCATTGGCCGCGCAAGCTTAAAATATCGTGACCTTGATATTCATGTAAGTTTTCAGGGTCGGTAAAGTAGCGACTCACATAGTGCCATTGTAGCGCAAGACTAATACTCTCGTTGGCTTGCCAGTTAAAATCGATATTAGCAACCTTTCGAGGTGCGGTATCAATATCGTTACCTTTAATATTAATACTGCCAATGATTTGCTCATTCGAGTACGTATGCTTGGCATAAGTGCCTGCGAAGTTAACCGATAAGTGCTGATTAAAGCTATGCGCTAACTCAAGCTCAATGCCGCGATGTCGAGTTTGGCCGTCATTAACAGTAAAAAAGTCACTGTCACGGTAGATGGTATTGTGCTTGCTCATCGCATAAGCCGACAAACCGTATCGAGTATTGTTGTACACCCCTTTAATACCTAACTCAGCATTATTTGCTATTTCTGCGTCTAAGTCGGCAGTACTTTGCTCGCGTTGTAATTGATAAAGCTCAGCTGCTTGTGGGGCTCTATAGCCTCTTGAAAAGTTAGCGTATAGTGTATTGTTAATATTAAGCTGATAGCTCACCCCGAGTTTTGGCGAAAGATTACTAAAGCTGTTTTTAGTGCTCTCTGGGCGACTATAACGACAGCCACCAAAACCACATTTACTGCCATCTTCTTTTGTACGCCCTGTAAGCATATTGTTTTGATAGTCATATTGCATATGCTCATAACGTAGACCTGCGGTTATAAGCCAATTATTTAGCTGCCATTCAATAGCGGCAAATGGGGCATATAAGGTGGCATCGACTTGGTAATCGTAATGTTTACCTTGCGGCACTGTGGCTACTAAAAACGCAGAACCTTGAGTGGGGTTATCTTGGGTTTGTAAAAAATCGGCTTGGGTAAACTCACCATCAAAACCAAGCTTTAAGTTGGTATTGTCGTTCACATAATGCTGATAAAGCGATTGTAGACCAAACCCAGTTTGGCTATTTTTTTCAAGTGGTGTGCCGGGTAAAAAGTGTTTAAAAAAGTCCATGCTTTGGTCACGAATATAAGGAGTCACAACTAGAGTGTTCTCTCCTAATTGCCAGCTTGCTTTACTCCAAGCTCTAAGCGAGCGAGCTTTTCTAAAGGCGTCGGGATCAAAGTTTTGCTGCGCTATATCTTCATCTTTATAGCTTTGAAAACCGCTAATATAACCAGCAGTTTGTTGATCTAAATTGGTATACGTAAGCCCAGAAACTAAGCTTAAGTTGTTATTATTATAGCGATGGCGCACATTTATTTTTTGTTGCTTTACGCTTTCATCATCTCGATAACCGCTATCATCAGTAAAACTAGCATTAATACCTAGGCCTGAATTATCCATGGCATGGCCTGCACGTAATTTATAGCGAGCATAACCATAAGAGCCATAATCAAAGCCTAGTAAACCACCACCTTGCGTAGTATCAGGGGTAATAACGTTAATTACACCATGCACTGCATTAGAACCATAAAGTGCAGAACCTGGGCCTTTTAATACTTCAATACGCTCTGCCATTTCGCTATGTGCTTCGAATAGTTCATTGATATTACAAAAACCAGCTGCACGAAGAGCTATGCCATCTTCTGCGGTTAAAACACCACCACAAGCGCCCGTTCCAGAAAGTACTTGTGAGCGCAGAGCCGGTAAATACTCTTGGCCATTCCCACGTTGGACATTGGCACCTGCAACGCGTTGTAGCGCTTCCTCTACATGGGTAGGAGCTATAAGCTCAAGCTGTGATTCACTTAATACACTGATCACCAGTGGTAATGGCGTGGAAAGCGCTTCACTACGCGATGCTGTGGTGGTGATACGTTCAATTGATTGCGCGGTATCTTCAGCACACGCACTATTAATTAAACCTAACTGACTGCATAACAATAACGGGGGTAAATAGTAATATTTCATAAATTCCAGCACATCGGCAATTTGATAAGTTTAGGGTAGGGGATTTTGTGAATTGGTTAAAGCACACTCAACCTATAAACCCGATAAGTAATCGATAAAACAATACAAAAAATGCCCGGAAAAACTAAAGTGAGCACTGAGTAATGTTTAAATAGTAATACACCTACCACTCCGCCGGCTAAAAACCCGGCAATAATTAATACAAAGACCAAGCATTTTCTATTGTCAAAAGCTTCTCCTTTTAGGGCTTTACCAAACATCAAACCCAGATCGGTAAAAATACCGGTTAAGTGAGTGGTTCGCACAACTGCGCCGCTGTAGTTAGTGGCTAAAGCATTTTGTAAGCCGCAGGCCGCAGAAGCAAGTGTAAGTGCGTAAGGGTAAGAATATTGAAGTAGCTGTGCGCTTAACAGCAGTAAAATACCCTCAATAAATAAGAGCGTATCGTAATGGCGGCCTAGCTTAAGTGAACCGCCTGAAAGCATTAAGCCCGTTAATGCCGAGCCAAATATAAAACTCAGTACAATCGCAATTAAAAATAACGCTGCCTTGATGTTGGTAGTAAGTTCAATAGCTAATGAAGTCACCGACCCTGAAACGTGAGAAATTGCTTGCTGTTCAAACCCTAATAAACCTACTGCGTTTACCATACCGGCAATAAAAGCGAGGGTAAACGCACCATATTCGACCCACTTAGGTAGTTTTGTAAACATCCTTTTAGCTCCGGTTTCAGTGTGTAGATTAATCATACACTTAATTAAAGTTAATAAATGAAAAGAGGTTATATTTTTAACATCACAAGCAAGTGATGATCGCTAAATTTAACTCTTGCGTATCAACCAAATTTGGAATTAATATGTTTAACCAAGAACAGCAATCACGCATTATAGAAATGGCATGGGAAGACAGAACGCCATTTGAAGCCATTGAAAATCTGTATGGGCTAAATTACTCTCAATTAGTTAATTTTATGCGGGAGCATATCTCTAGCGGGTCATTTAAAGTATGGCGTAAGCGCCATGCTGGGCGTAAAACTAAACACCTAAAGTTACGCGACCCCGCGATTATGCGCAGTCATTGTAAAACACAGTACAAGCAACGTTAATTTTTCTCATTTCATGTAATGTTCAGGCTTAGCCGTTAATACTCTTCAGTAATGATCACACTGGAGAATCGCTATGAAATCACTAATCAGTATTTTAGTAATGGTTTTTGCGCTAACGGCAACAAACGCATTTGCTGTACCACACAAAGACAAACATGCAGGCAAGCATGCGAATAAACACGCAAACAAGCATCACTGGAAAAAGCAAAAATATAACCAATACAATAATAAAAAATGGCTTTCTAAGAAACAAGCCAAGCAGTTAATTCGTCAAGGGTGGACTCCACCAGGGTGGCACAGATCTTATCATCAAGGTGATATCCTTGGGCATGACATTTATAAGCGTGCTAGAGTAATAGACCGAGAAAGAGACACAGTGCGAGTTGAAGTTGATCGCACTATTATTCACTTAGTGCACGACACTCGTGAAATACTCTCTATTTTACAGCGCTATTAGGATTTATAAATGCTCACTGTATTGGTCATAGTTACTGGCTTGTTGTTATTAATAACGTTATTACCCCTGTCATACAGTCAGCATTACTTGATACGTAGTTGCGACTTTGTGCGCTTGCAGGTGTGCTACCTAGCAAGCGCTGTAATTATCGTTGCACTAATAGGTATGTGGCAAATCGACTTTATTGCATACTCATTAATAGCGGCTGTTGCTTTAATTATTTGTGCGCTTCAAGCTAAGTGGATTTATCCCTACACTTGGTTTGCTAAAAAAGAAGTATTAACAGCGCCAAAAAGTAGTGAGCATAGCATCAGAATTTTATCCGCTAATGTACTGATGTCGAATCGACATAGTGAGCAGTTAATTAACTTAGTCGATAAATATCAGCCCGATTTACTTATCACCTTAGAAAGCGATAGTTGGTGGCAAGATAAATTGTCCGTGCTTAAAAAAAACTACCCTTATCAAATACAGTGCCCAAAAGATAACCGCTACGGCATGCATGTATTTAGTAAATTTAACATACTCGATGCACAAATTTGTGCACTTATAGAAGATGACATTCCTTCTATTCATATTTTATTTGAAAACCACCAAGGGTTAAAAATGCAGGGGCATTTTATTCATCCCGCGCCACCAAGCCCAACCGAAGAAGATTCATCACGCCCGCGCGATAGCGAATTAATAATGGTGGCTAAAGCTCTTAAAGATTCAACTCGGCCTACGATAGTCGCTGGCGATTTAAATGATGTTGCTTGGTCACGCAGTACTCGTTTATTTATGCAAATTAGTGGCTTTTTAGACCCTCGTAAAGGCCGTGGTTTTTTTAATACTTTTCACGCTAATTACTTTTTTATGCGTTGGCCGCTTGATCATTTGTTTCATTCAAAAGGCTTTAGTGTAAAACGGATAAAGCGCCTTGCTAAATATGGCTCCGATCATTTTGCCTTACTAACCGAACTGGTATTTGAAGATGCTAATCAGCAATCCCTAGAAACAAAGCCAAGTGAGCAAAAGCAGCAAGATATACAAGAGCTGGCAATGAGCAAAGCAGATAAACGCAAAGTACCTATGTTTGAAAAGGGCTAGGTATAGTACAGATATTAGGTTAAAGGTTTTAGGCGAAAGAGAAAGTTAATACATTACGATAGTGCTTTTAAGTTTGCGAAGTTTTCGTAGCAAGTTATTTAGTTTAGCGTTAATTAACAAAGAGATTCATTATGTTTAATAAAATCATCGACTTTTGGTTTAATGAGCTTGAGCCTAAACAGTGGTGGCAAAAAGACGATGGGCTTGATGCACAAATTAAAACTCGTTTTGGTGAATTACATCATCAAGCAAGTGTAAGTGAGTTATTTGGGTGGCGTGAAAGTGCGCTAGGTAGTCTTGCTGAAATTATTGTGCTTGATCAGTTCTCACGTAATATTTACCGTGAAAAGCCCGCAGCATTTGCCTGTGATGCATTAGCTCTAGCGTTAGCGCAAGCAGCTATTGCCAAAGGGTTTGATAAGGAATTGACGGATGAGCAACGCGTATTTTTGTATATGCCTTTTATGCACAGCGAATCAAAGCTAATTCATGATGAAGCGGTTAAGTTATATAAGGCGTTAGGTATTAAAAATAACTTAGATTTTGAGTATCAGCATAAGGCGATTATTGATAGATTTAATCGTTATCCGCATCGTAATAAAATACTAGGACGGGACTCTACAAAAGAAGAGCTTGAGTTTCTAAAACAGCCTAACTCAGGTTTTTAAATTTATTAGACAAAAAAACACCGCGCTTGCTACAAGCGCGGTATTTAATTTTACTAACCTGATACCTGATACCTGATACCTGATACCTGATACCTGATACCTGATACCTGATACCTGATACCTGATACCTGATACTAGCTGTGAATCATAATGCTTTTAACATTCACAAATTCGCGAATCCCAAAGCCACCATGCTCTCGGCCATAACCGCTGTCTTTAACACCGCCAAATGGTAGGTTTGGTTGTGCCAAACCATAGCCATTAATATTAATCATGCCGGTATCAAAATACTTTTTGGCCAGTTCAATGGCTTTCTTCTCATCTTTTGAAAATATACCACCGCCTAGTCCATAGCGTGAATCATTAGCGATACGCATAGCGTCGTCGTTATCTTTGGCTTTAATTAAAGATGCGACAGGGCCAAATAGCTCATCGTCATAAGCAGGCATGCCCGGTGTAAGGTTTTCCAGCACAGTTGGTGGATAGTAATAACCTGTTTGTTGCGGTATTTCGCCGCCTACAATTACTTTTGCACCCGCATTGACAGAGTCTTGTACTTGCTGATGAATTTTGTCGCGTAAATCTTCGCGTGCCATAGGACCCAGTTCAGTATCTTCATCCATTGGGTCGCCCATTTTTATCGCCTTAAAATGCTGGCTTAGTGCTTCTTTAAAGTCATTGTAGAGTGAATCAACCACCACAAAGCGCTTGGCTGCAACACAGGTTTGGCCGTTGTTGATAATGCGTCCTTGTAAACATGCTTTAACTGCAAGGGCTAAATCAGCGTCGTCAAGTACAACAAAAGCATCGTTACTACCCAGTTCTAGCACGGTTTTTTTAACATGCTTAGCAGCTTGCTCTGCCACTTTTTTACCTGTGCCATCACTTCCAGTAAAGGTTACGCCACTAATCGCTGAGTGTGAAATAAGGGCGCTGGCAGTTTTACCATCAACCAGTAAGTTGCTAAAGCAGTGTTCAGGAAAGCCTGCTTGTAGAAATAATGTTTCAATTTTTTCAGCCATACCAAATACATTACCGGCGTGTTTTAATACCGTGGTATTACCCGCCATAATGTTTGCGGCACTGTATCTAATAACTTGATAAAGTGGGAAGTTCCATGGCTGAATACCCAGCAGCACACCGGTAGGGCGATAGCTTATGATTGCACGACCTCCTTGCATGTCGCGCTCCTCGTCGCTAAGCATATCGGCGCCATGCTCAGCGGTATAACGACAAATGTCAGCACAAAGCTGAACTTCTTGGAAGCCTTGCTCATAGACTTTACCCATTTCTTCGGTCATTAGTTTTGCTAAGGCTTCTTTTTGGCTTTCAAATAAAGAGGCTAATTTATTTAAATATTTTGCGCGCTCGGTAAACGAGGTTAATCGCCATGTTAAGTATGTTTCATGAGATTTTTCGATCACTTGTTCTGCTTGAGCTTGAGAAAGCAGCGTGTAGCTATTAATGACTTGCTCGGTTGCGGGATTGATCGTATCAACTGTGTTACTCATTTTACCTCCTAACAAATTATGTAATAGGATAGGTGCAAAACCAAAGCCAGTTAGTTTCTAGATATTAAAAAGTCATAACTATCTGTTAGTAATGGTTTTTATATTGCTTATGACTAAAATCTAGATGTTGTTTGCTTGTTGTTTTTGCTATGGTTCTGTAAATAGTGCAAGTTGTTGAAAAAGTTACAGGGAGAGTTCAAATGAAGCCACCATTGTTTAATACCGCTTTACCGATAATTCAGGCACCTATGGCAGGTGTTCAAAACGAGCAGCTTGCTCTTGCTGTAAGTGAGGCTGGAGGCTTGGGCTCTTTGCCTTGCGCCATGTTATCACCAGCACAATTAATTGAGCAGCTAGAAGTACTTAGCCAAAAAACAACGAAGCCGTTTAATCTTAACTTTTTTTGTCATAGGGTTGCTGATTACACGAACGAACAAAAGCAGCTATGGCATAATATGCTGGCACCTTATTTTGCAGAGTATGAAATTGACCCGCAAAGTTTAACTGCAGGGGCTTCCCGTCAACCTATAAATCAATCGGTTGTTGATATTATTGCCCTCTATAGGCCAGCAGTAGTTAGTTTTCATTTTGGTTTACCTAAGCAAGCTATTGTGGCGCAAATAAAAAGCTGGGGCACTAAAATAATTTCAACGGCTACTACTTTAGATGAAGCTATTTGGCTTAGTGAAAATGGCGCTGATGGGATTATTGCTCAGGGTATAGAAGCTGGTGGCCATCGAGGGCACTTTTTATCAATGGATTTAAGCTTACAACAAACTACTGAGCAGTTAATTAAACGTTGTGTTGAGCATATATCACTGCCTATTATTGCTGCTGGTGGCATTGCTTCAGCCGATGATGTACAGCGGTTTAAAGCGTTAGGAGCGAGTGCTGTACAAGTAGGGAGCGCTTATTTACTATGTAAGGAGGCAACAACATCAGCTTTGCATCAACAGGCTATTTTAGATCAACAACAAGACGAGACTACACTGACTACATTGTTTTCTGGTAGAGCTGCTCGGGGTATTAAAAATCGAGTAATGCAAGAGCTAGGTGCTATACCAAAGGGCGTTCCTGCGTTTCCACATGCCAGCAGTGCAATAACAGCCTTAAGAACTCTAGCTGAAAAAAGTGCTAAAAGTGATTTTTCACCTTTATGGTGTGGCCAAAAATATATTCCTAGGGTGGGTGTATCAGCGGCTGATATTACACATGCTTTAATGAAAAAATGGTAATTTTTAATGTCTGATAATCCACTTTTATCGCTTGGCGACAGTTATGAAGCACTAGTAAACAAGTTTAAAGTGCAATTGGCTGGTAAGTATCCTCAGCAACTAATAGCGCCCAATACCGTATTAGTGCAACAAGGCGATCTGCAAAGTTATGGGTATTTAGTTGTGGACGGGGTTCTAGGCGCTATTCATGACGACATTGACGGCGTGCAAAAGTGTAAAGAGTTTTATTTTAAAAATGAATTTGCTTTGCTGTTTGCCAATTGGATGACCTCAACTCCTGCGTTTTATCAATTAAAAGTGATTAACGAAGCCAATGTAATTAAAGTACCACTAACACTATTTGAGCAAGCACAGTATCAACTGATTAAGCAGCAGCTTATTGCACAGCAACTTATTTTTAAAGAAGCCAAAGAAGCATTTTTATTACTCAATAGTCCCGAGCAGCGTTACTGCTATTTACTCAAACATAAACCTCATTGGTTGGCGCAGTTAAGTTTAAGCCAAGTGGCAATGTATATAAGCATTTCGGCTATTTCGTTATCACGAATTCGTAAGCGACTTAACTTAAGTTAAGTGCTGTTTTCATAAAGCACTATACACTCCCCATTTTAAGCTTTAATACCTTGGAGTGTTATGTTTTTAATTGCCCAATCGTTAGTAGCAGTCGCTACTTTACTCGACTTAGCTTCATTTCAGTTTAAATCCCGACGAATTATTTTAAGCTGTTTATTTACCTCAGTATTATTAACCTCTGCTCACTTTTTTATATTGGGCTATAACAGTGCCGGCTGCTTAATGTTTATTGCCGCGGTACGTTATTTTTACTGTATTTACTTTAAGCATACTTGGGCTATGTTTGGGTTTATGGCTGTAAGCTGCTTAGCCGTTTATTTTACTTGGCAAGATTGGTTTAGTGCTTTTGCATTGGTGGCGACATTAATACAAACTATCGCTTCATTTCAAAATCGAGATTTGCACTTAAGGTTATGTATGGTGGTGGGAACCTCTTTTTGGATAACACATAATATTTTCGCCAGCTCGCCAGTGGCAATAATCATGGAAAGCCTATTTTTAAGTAGTAACTTACTGGGACTATATCGCTTTTATGTGGGGAAAAAATCGCTGAGCGAACCGCAAACGCAACCCTAAATACTTAGGTAAAAAACTGTGCAGCAATGGCTTTTAGCAGATAGGTTTCGCGAATAATTGATAGCCCTTGCTTGTCACTGTTTGCAAGTGTACGTTCGTTATGGGCTATCGCTTGGAAAATATCAACCCATTTAGCCTGCATGCCATTTTGTTTTTCGTAGTGTTCAAGCTGTGCTTGGCCTAGTTGCTCATCAATTTGGCAGAGGTAGCAGTATGATTCTATATGAATAATATCAAAGTCATCTTTGTACCAAGGACGGTACTCTTCGTAAAGCCCAAACTCGCTACATACTTTTATATTTTGTGCGCCAGTTTCTTCACTTAGTTCTCTGACCAACCCCTGCTCTATGCTTTCATGTGAGTCAATTCCACCGCCAGGTAAGCTAAAGTCGTCGTAGCGCTGAGTATACATAAGTAAAATTTGTTGTTGCTTAAATGCAATAGCGCGAGCGGTTGGGCGAGAAAATTGACGACCTTGCTCAATATTGATTGAGGGATGAATGTAGGTTTTTAATAAGCGCATAACAACTCCTGTAATAAAAATAAATTATATCAGTTGGTTATATTAATTGCTTTAATAGAGATTTAATAAGCCTCATAAAATAGCGCTATTTCAGCGCCTATACAGCTACTTATGATTAAACTAGTGGATTAAAAATAAAACAGCTGCATTTTGTACCTTAATTATGTATATCTTTCATTTACATTAAAGGGTAAGTAGAATGGTGAAAAAGCACAGGGATTATTCATGTTAAATATACTTTTAGTCGATGACGACGTCGAATTCAGTGATGTTATTTGCCATATTGTTGAGTTTCTTGGCCACAACATTAATACAGCAACCAGTTTAAAAGAAGCGCATCAATGGTTTGAAAATAACACCTTTGATCATGTGCTGCTCGATTTTATGTTACCTGATGGCAGTGGTTTACACTTGCTGGATCACTTAAAAATGATTGGTCAATCGCCTAAAGTCACCCTTATTTCAGGTCACCCTTCGGTTAAAGGTATTTTAGCTGAGATGTGTGAGCCTAATGTGTCGCATCTATTAAAACCGCTGCAACGCGAAGACTTAGAACTGGTTTTAAATGGCCCTAAAAAAACAGTAAAAAAAGCGAAAAGCGCCGCTATTACTCATCATTTTGACACGCTTATTGGCGAGTCTGCGCCCATGCAACAGCTTTATACTATGATAGAGCGTGTAGCTAAAACCAATGCTAATGTTATGCTTATGGGTGAAAGTGGCTCAGGTAAAGAGGTGGTAGCCCAAGCTATTCATAATGCTAGTAAATGCGAAGGTCCACTGGTGGCGAGTAACTGTGGGGCGCTTTCAAAAGAGCTTATTGGCAGTGAATTATTTGGCCACGAAAAAGGCGCATTTACCGGTGCCATTGCTCGTAAAGAGGGCGTGTTTGAACAAGCAGACGACGGAACGTTATTTCTTGATGAAGTCACCGAAATGCCGATTGATATGCAGCCTAACTTACTGCGTGTACTTGAAACTAAAAAAGTAACACGAGTAGGCGGTAATCGTGAGTTACCAGTAAATTGCCGTGTTATTTCAGCGACTAACCGCTCCCTTACCGATTTAGCGCAGAATAATATTTTACGTGAAGATATTTACTTTAGACTGGCTGTTTTTCCAATTGATATACCGCCACTAAGAGAGCGAAAAGAAGATATTCCATTACTCGCAAAAGCGTTTTTAGGTCAGTTGAACGATGAAAATGGTACAGCGTTTGCCTGGGCTAACGAACAGCTTAAAGAGCTACAAACATACGACTGGCCAGGTAACGTACGTGAACTTCGCCATGCTATTCATCGCGCTTTTATTATGAGCGACCCGCAAACTAGCACAATTAGTTTACCTGACAACTTAGAATCGCCTTTTTCAAGGGTTAATACTCAATCTGAGGACAAACAGGTATCAGCAGGGCAAACAATTGAAGAAGTTGAAAAAGAGCTTATTCATGCCACGCTCGATAAGGTACAAGGTAATAAAACATTAGCGGCACAAATGTTAGGCATTAGTACTAAAACCTTATACAACCGTTTAAATGCTTATGGTGGTATTGGCGAATACAAATAACCAGCATGCAAATTTAATAACAACAAAACGAGGACTTTAATGGCATTACCACAACAGGCAAAACCTTTGAATGAGCTGGTACACGACGCACGTGCGCCGCTAAACCGTATTTCGATGAATGCTGAGCTAATTAAGCTAGTACTTGAAAACGATATGCCAAAAGATAAAGCACTCGCCGCATTGGATAAAATAATTGCTAATTGCCAAGCGTGCAGTGACAGTTTGCAGCTTATTTCAGAATCGAAGTAACCCTAATTAATTCAGGATGATAAATGATTAAACGCAAACAGCAAGGCAAAGCAAATGTAGTATGGGCGTTATTTATTTCCATAGTGCTGTGTATTATTGTGGGTAATGCTTTTTTAGCCATTAACACTATTCAAGGGTTATCGCGTACTCAGCAAAGTTTAGATAACACTAATATGTTAAGCACGGCGATAGAGCAATTGCACCTTTCGGTAGTGCAAGCTGAGTCGGGGCAGCGTGGGTATTTATTAACTCAAACGGATGATTATTTAGTGCCTTACTACGATGCTATCGCACAAATAAAGTCTCAAACGAACCATGTGAGCGCCTTACATTCTGAAATTGACGGGCAGGCACAGCGTATTGCACAGCTGTTACTCTTGGTTGAAGCTAAAATAGCTGAGCTGAAAAAAACGGTTGAATTAGCATTAAACGATAAGGAAAAGCGTGCACTTCTGAGGCTCAATACACATGAAGGGCGTGATCTTTACAGAGAAATTCGCACATTGGTTAGTGACATTCAAGAACGCGAATTGCTGTTTAAAGTCAGTCACTTTTCGAAATTAGCACAAATTAAAAAAGAAGCTAAAATCACTTTTGGTATTACTGCAGTTACCAGCGCATTATTGATTTTGGGTATGTTTTTATTAGCTAGGTTGAATTTAAAAAATGCGGCCGAGTATCGTGCCGAGCTTGAAATGCAAAATGAAACTTTAGCCAGTAAAGTGACTGAACGTACTCAAGAGCTTACTTTGTATTCTGATGAATTAAGTCGTAGTAACCGAGAGTTAGAGGAGTTTGCTTTTGTTGCCAGCCATGACTTGCAAGAGCCGCTAAGGAAAATTCAAGCATTTAGTGACCGGCTTGAAAGCATGTTTAAAGACGAATTAGGTGAAAAAGGCGCAGATTATATTGCCCGCATGAAAAATGCCGCACAAAGGATGTCTAATTTAATTAATGATTTATTAGAGTTCTCTCGAGTAACAACCCGAGGTAAAGATTTTACCGATACCGATTTAAACAGCATTCTGAATGATATAAAAGGTGATTTAGAAATAGCGATTAATGAGTGTAATGCACAGGTTGTTACGGTTGATATGCCCATTATTCAGGCAGATCCGAGTCAAATGCATCAGCTGTTTTTAAACTTAATTTCCAATGCAGTGAAGTTCAGAGCGCCTAACGTTGACCCGGTTGTTAATGTTGACTTTGAACGAGTGTGTGAGTTTAGTGAAGATCATAACAGTGAAATATGTTGGCATGTCATTACCGTAAAAGATAATGGTATCGGCTTCTCTGATGAGTACGCGGATAAAATATTTGTACCATTTCAACGTTTGCATGGCCGTTCAGAATATAAAGGAACGGGTATTGGTTTATCTGTATGTCGTCGAATTGTAGAACGACACGGCGGCTCTATTGCTGCGATAAGCACCCTAGGTGAGGGGGCAACTTTCATCATTAAATTACCTGTGGATGCAGAGTTATTCACATTACAAGGAGAGGCATAATATGCCATTAACAAACGTAAAACCGATTACCATTTTGATGGCAGACGATGATGAAGATGATCGTTTATTAACCCAAGATGCGCTTGCTGAAAGTCGCGTTTTAAATGAATTACATTTTGTTGAAGACGGTGTTGAACTTTTAGAGTACCTAGAGCGCAAAGGCAAGTTTGTAGATAAAAGCATCTCGCCAAGACCAGGCTTAATTTTACTTGATTTAAACATGCCGAGAATGGATGGTCGTGAAGCGCTTGAAGCTATTAAGGCAAATCCAAACCTAAAAGGCATTCCAGTGGTAATTTTAACCACATCTAAGCAAGAAGAAGACATGGTTAAAGGTTATAACCTAGGCGCTGCGTCTTACATAACTAAGCCGGTTACGTTTGACGGGTTAGTTGAGTTGATGAAAACGCTGGGTAAATACTGGGTTGAGTTTGTAGAGCTACCAAGCACGTTTAACGATTAAGCATATTATTAAAACAGGAGACGCTATGTTAGCAAAGGCAACGAAACTGCTATTGGTTGAAGACGATGAAGATGATTATATTTTAACTCGTGACTATTTAGAGCAGCTCAGTTCCCATGTGTTTGACATAGACTGGATAAGCTCTCCTGAGCAGGCGGTGGAAGTGTTGAGTAAAAATCAACATGATATTTGCTTGCTTGATTATCGCTTAGGGGCATCTGATGGCTTAAGTGTTTTAAAACAAGCGCTTAAAAATGGTTTTTGTGGGCCTATTATTATGCTTACAGGGCAGTCAAACGATGCCCTCGATTCAGCTGCGCTTGATGCCGGAGCTGTTGATTACTTAGTTAAAAACGAAATGAGTGGTAGCCGGTTTGCTCGCTCTATTCGCTACGCATTAGCGCGCCGTGATGTAGAAGATGAGCGAGTGGAACGCTTAAAAGCCGAGGCTGAAAACCGTTCAAAAGATCGCTTTTTAGCACATTTAAGCCACGAATTGCGAACACCGCTATCTTCTATTTTAGGTTATACCGAGTTGTTGATGCTCAGTGACTTTAACAAGCAGGCTGAAAACGAGCTCGGTGTGATTTATCGTAATGGTAAGCATTTATTAAGCTTACTAAATGATGTTTTAGATTTATCTAAAATTGCTGTCGATAAACTCGAACTGAGTTTAGGGGAGGTTAACCTTGATAGCTTAATGGCCGACGTATTTACATTAATGCGCGTATCGGCACTCGATAAAGGCTTATCACTAAAGTTTGAATCACTGGAGCCTTTACCACTAGTCATTCGTGTAGATGCCACTCGAGTTCGACAAATTCTTATTAATCTGATCAATAACGCGATTAAATTTACTGAGCAAGGCGAGATTGTGGTTAACGCGTGGACTGAAGTAGTCAATGAGCGTGAAATGCTATTTTTTAGTATTAAAGACTCAGGCTTAGGCATTGCTCCAGAAAAACAAGCTCTCATCTTTAAGCCTTTTGAGCAAATAGCTGATGTAGAGTCGCGTTCAGTCGGTGGTGCAGGCTTAGGTTTAGCTATTTGTTCTGAACTACTTAGTCGTATGCAGGGGGATATTTCATTAGACTCTCACGTAGGTAAAGGGTCAACCTTTACCATTTCTTTATATCCTGGTGATATCAGACAGGTAGAGCGCAATTTATTAAAACTTGATTTAACCCCCAATATGCAGCAAAAAGTAGCACCCTGCCAAGTGAGCGGTAAGGTGTTGGTGGTTGATGATTTACGCGATTTACGTGTGTTAGTTGGTCACTTAATCGGTTCAGCAGGCGCTGCGGTCGATTATGCTGATAATGGTAAGCAAGCGCTTGAAAAAGTAAAAAAACAGCTAGCAGACGGGCACGCAACCTACGATATTATATTTTTAGATATCCACATGCCAGTAATGGGCGGAAAAGAAGCTGCTATTGAGCTTAGAAAGCTAGGTTTTAAAGGTTCAATCATAGCCTTAACTGCTGCGACTATGAAAGGCATTCATAGCGAACTCAATGCGTTAGGGTTTGACGATATGATTGCCAAACCTGTCGATTCCAACTTGCTTTATCAATGCTTAGAGTTAAGGCTCGGGCAAAAAGAACAATCAGCTACGCTGGTTCAGCCAGCACCTAAACCAAGTAATGATAAAAAGTGCTTTTTATTAGTAGAAGACGATGCTGATGCCGCGCAAATTACCCAGCTATTACTAGAAAGCTTGGATGTAGATACCGATATAGCAACAAGTGTTAAAGACTGTAAAGCAAGGCTTGAACATAACAGTAATTACGATAAAGTATTGCTCGATATGCATTTGCCAGATGGAACCGGTTTAGAGCTGGCAGGGTTTATTAAGCAGCATTACCCTGATATTAAGCGCGTCATTATTAGTGGTATGGAGCCCGATGCCGTGCATATCAGGCAACTAGAAATAGAGCAGGTATTGTTAAAACCAATAAATTTAGCATTACTCAATCAGCTTGTTTAACACCCTATTAGCTTACCTAGATGTTAAAGGTTTAACCACAGATTGGCGTATAACTAACTCGGGCTCAAATAACGTTTGAATAGGGTGTACGCTTTTTTGATAAACATGACTAAGTACCCACTGCGCTGCCACTTTACCCATCTCATCGATAGGATAGTTTATAGTGCTCAACGGAGGGTAAACGTGACGGGTAAAAAACACGTTATCGTAGCCAATAATTGAAAGCTGCGAAGGTAGTTGTATACCATGCTCTCTGGCTCTCACCATGGCACCAGTGGCCATTTCGTCATTGGCACATACCAAGGCGGTAAAGGCTGGGTTGTTTTTATACAGTGTAGCGAAGCCTTCGTAGCCACTTTCTTCTACAAAGTCACCTTCAAATAAATTATTTTCATCAAATTTAATGGCGAATTCATCAAGCGCTTGTTTATGCCCATTTAAGCGTTCTTGGGCATCTTTTTTCCATAATGGGCCGCTAATATACGCAATTTCTTTATGGCCCGATTCAATAATGTATTTAGTGGCTAAATAGCCACCTTTAGTATTATCAAGAATAATACAGCGGTCGGCGAGCTCTTCAATATAGCGGTTTAGCAAAACAAACGGGGTTTTGCCTTTACTGAGTTTTATTAAGTATTCATCACTAATAGCTTCAACATGCAAAATAAGTGCGTCGCAGTTACGGCTAATTAAAAATTCGATGCCTTGTTGCTCTCGCTCTGCGTCACTGTGGCCTGCGGTAATAATAACGTGTTTACCTTGGTTTCTTAGGGTGTTCTCTATACCGCTCATCATCGGCCCATAAAATGGACCCTTAAGCTCTGAAACTAACAAGCCCGCACTATTCGAGCAATTAGAAGCCAGTGATTGCGCAATAGAGTTAGGGCGGTAGCCCAGCTCTTCCATGGCTAAGGTGACTTTTTTTCTGGTTGCATCACTTACGTTTGCATTGTTGTTCATTACTCTTGAAACAGTGGCAAGTGACACCCCTGCAAGCTTTGACACTTCATAAATGGTGGCCATACTATTCCTTGCTACAAATTGCTTTTCTGTGTTAAATCGGCAGTGATTTTTTTAATGGTTCTATTGTCTAGGCTGTATTTACTCATTATTAATGCCACAAGTACACTACCAATCGCAGGGTAAAGTGTGAATGAGGTTAAAATACCATTTTTAGTTGCCTCGCTTAATTCCACATTGGCTTGATATTGATAATAAGCAAGTAACCAACCGGCAATCGCTCCGCCTAATGCAAGCCCCAATTTGATAAAAAATACGATGCTTGCGTAAACTAAACCCGTGAGTCGAAGGCCATTTTGCCAGACTCCGTAATCAATAGTATCAGCCATTTTTGCCCATAATAAAGGCGTTGCCATTTGAGTGAAAAAACACCATAAAAAATACACTAAAAACGCTAGTAAAACGTGTTCATTAGGAACAAAAAAGGCAATGCAGCTCAATATGGCGGAAATATATTGCAGATAAACATAAGCCGCTTTCTTATCAAGGCGTTTACTTAAAGGTTGTGCGCAAGCGCAGCCTAAAATATTACCAATCATACCTAAGGTTACAAATTCGGTGATTAAATCTTCTTTGCCAAGAACATATTTTACATAGTAAATAGCCAACGTTGTGCGCAATACCATACTGGTTAATAATACCAGCGCTGCCATACACAAGATTTTAAACGGCTGATTTTGCCATAAAACGTGAAGTTGTGTTTTTAAAGATAATTTATGCGGTGGATTGCTCACTCGCTCTTTGGTGTAACGAAAACAAATTAAAAATAACACCACACCTAGGCAACTCATAACCAGCATGGTGAGTTGATAGCCCATTTCGTTATTACCATTGCCAAACCATTTTACTAAAGGCAAGGTGCAGCTTGTAACCAGTAAACCACCTAACATGCCAAATACAAACCGGTATGATTGAATGGAGACACGTTCGTTGGGGTTGCCACTTAATACGCCGCCAAGTGCCGAATAAGGAATATTAATTGCGGTGTAAACTAACATTAGCAGGGTGTAGGTAACGAAGGCGTAAATAATTTTGTTGGCGTCATCCATCTCAGGGGTAGTAAAAGTAATCACGCTTATAACGGCAAAAGGGATGGCAAGCCAAAGTAGGTAGGGTCGGTAGCTACCGTATTTAGTATGAGTGGCATCAGTGAGTGCGCCCATTATTGGATCAGTTACTGCATCAATAACTCTAACTACTAAAAAAAGGGTGCCCACAACTGCAGGCGAAATACCAAAAATATCAGTGTAGAAAAAAGTTAAAAACAGCATCACGGTTTGAAAAATAATATTACTGGCCGTGTCACCTAGGCCGTAAGCTATTTTTTCTTTTTTACTCAGCATAAAAGCCACTCGTTATTATTTTTGGCGCTGTTTAAGAAAATCACGATACGCAATTGCGCTTTGTTTTAGGGTACGTTGTTGAGTTTGGTAGTCAACATAGACTAGCCCAAAGCGTTTTTCATAACCATAGGCCCATTCAAAATTATCCATTAAACTCCATGCAAAGTAGCCTTGTACATTAACGCCTTGCTCAACTGCATTATGAACGGCATTAAGATGGGTATGGTAATAATTGATACGTTGTATGTCATCTACTTTACCATTTATTAATATATCAGCCATTGCTGCACCGTTCTCTGTTATATATACCTTAGGTAAAGTATAACGATCATTTAGTGAAAGCAGTAATTCGCACAATCCCTGCGGGTATATTTCCCAGCCCATATCGGTGGTGGCAACATTCTCTAAAGAAACTTCGCTAAACCAATGATCTGGGGTATTTTTGTAATGAATACGAGTATAGTAATTAACCCCTAAAAAATCGATCTTTTGGCTAATAATTGCCATATCTCCATCACTAATATGGGGCTTTGCATCATTTGCAAGCTCATTAATCACTTCAGGGTAACAGCCCTCTAGTACTGCCCGTATATACCATTGGTTATGATAGTCATCAGCTAATTTAGCAGCGCGTTGATCAGCAGTGGTAAGCGGATAGGATGGGCTAAAGTTAAGTACTATACCGGCTTCTATCGTGGGGCAATTCTTACGTATCACTTGCATTGCGAGTCCATGGGCAAGCAGTAAGTGGTGCGCTGCTTGGCGTCCTGCTTTTTGACTTTTTATGCCTGGTGCATGTACCCCTATTTCATAGCCTAGGTAGGCACTACAAAAAGGCTCATTTAAGGTCGCATAAGAGTCAACTAAGCCCTCTAGTTGTTGAGTTACTATGTGAGTGTAATGAGCAAATTGATACGCGGTATCGCGATTTAGCCAACCACCGTTGTCTTCTAAATGCTGTGGTAAATCCCAATGATATAAAGTGACATAAGTTTTAATGTTGCGCACTTTTAAAGCTTGTAATAGCGATTTGTAAAACGACATTCCTTGAATATTCAAGCTGCCATCTTGGTGTAAAACGCGTGGCCAAGAAATCGAAAGACGATAAGCGTCTACAGCTAAATCAGCAATCATTTGTACATCTTGTTGCCAATATTCAATGTGTTTACATGCTTGGTTGCCGTTACTGTTATCTGCAATGGTGTTTGGTTTGTTACAAAAAGTATCCCAAATACAGGGGAGGCGGGTATCGTAACTTCCCTCTATTTGAAAAGAGGCTGTAGCAACCCCAAAAATAAACGGCGGCTTTAAGAGGGCTGACGTGCCTGGTAAGGAGATTGTTTTAAACACAATGAGATACGTCCTTAAGCTTGCAAATAATAATGAGCTCTACAGTAGTTAGCTAAGCAATATAAATTGCATAATATAACAATGTAAGCGCTTACAATATTTTTGTAAATAAATTGATAAATTTTCTCTATATGCTATAAATGTAAGCGCTTACATTTGGTGTTGCAACTATTATCTGCATTTTAAGTTTTACTAAACGCAATAAAATAGAGGTAACAATCTGATAATTAAAAAATAATTAGAGATTATACTATGGCACATATCACACAGCCACTACCGGCAGCAGAAAACAGCCAAAAACCAGGGTCTACACACACCTTTGCGTTAACATCGCTTACGACCTTGTTTTTTATGTGGGGTTTTCTAACTTGCCTAAACGATATTTTAATTCCGTATTTAAAGGGAATGTTCTCCCTTAATTACACCCAAGCAATGTTGGTACAATTTTGTTTTTTTGGTGCCTACTTTGTTATGTCAATTCCTGCAGGGAAGCTGGTCAGTAAAATAGGTTACCAATTTGGTATTGTTGTTGGTTTGGTTGTTGCTGCGATAGGGTGTGCACTATTTTACCCCGCTGCAGAGGCACATGTTTACGAGCTATTTTTACTTGCTTTGTTTGTACTTGCTTCAGGGATCACTATTTTACAAGTCTCTGCCAACCCTTATGTAAGCGTATTAGGGCCTGCAAAAACAGCGTCTTCGCGCTTAACTATGACTCAAGCTTTTAACTCTTTAGGTACAACTGTTGCGCCATTGTTTGGTAGTTGGTTAATTTTGTCAGAAATTAGTCAAGCTACAGCAGAACAAGTTAAGTTTCCTTATTTAATGCTCAGTGCAAGTTTATTAACATTGGCGATTATTTTTGCTTTTTTAAAGTTACCTAAATTAGGTAAAGCGATTGACAGTGAAGCAGAAAACCAAGGTGACACTGAGTTTGTTGATTTAGGCAGTGTATGGAAATATCGTCACCTTATTTTAGGCGCGATTGGTATTTTTGTTTACGTAGGGGCTGAAGTGGCCATAGGTAGTTTTTTAGTTGGCTTTTTAACCCTTGATCATATTGCAGGCTTACCAGAGCAACAAGCAGCACATTACATTAGCTATTATTTTGCAGGTGCAATGATAGGACGCTTTGCTGGCGCCGCGATTATGCAAAAATTAAACGCAGCCAAAGTATTAGCTTGTCACGGTATTTTAGCAGGCTTACTTGTGTTAATTGCTATGACGGGTCAAGGGTCACTGGCTATGTGGGCTATTTTATTAGTTGGATTATGTAACTCTATTATGTTTCCTACTATTTTTAGTTTAGCACTGCAGGGGCTTGGTAAATACACCTCACAGGGTTCGGGTATTTTATGTTTAGCGATTGTTGGCGGTGCCATTATTCCGTTATTACAAGGTATGCTAGCTGATAACATAGGTGTGCAATTAGCTCTTATTTTGCCCATTGGTTGCTATTTATATATTACTTATTTCGCGCTGTTTGGTACTAAAAAAACAACGTCAACTCCTCTTTGAGTTTTAGGTGAATACTATGATTATTAAACGCACTTTTTCAATCACTGCGCTGATGCTAGCAGCAATAACCAGCAGCGGTTGTTCGCAACCCTCTAACAGTGCTAGTGATGCGACAAGCCCAAAAGAAATTTGGCCAACAATAGAAACAGGTATTAAAAGCGATGCTCAAATGGAGCAAAAAATCGCTGATATGCTAAAGAATATGACGCTAGAGCAAAAAATAGCGCAAATGATCCAACCTGAAATCCGTAATATCACGGTTGAAGATATGCGTAAGTATGGTTTTGGTTCTTACTTAAATGGTGGTGGTTCATTTCCAAACAATAATAAACATGCAACCCCTGAAGATTGGGTTGATTTAGCAGAAAAGATGTACCAAGCATCTATTGATGATTCTTTAGATGGCAGCACAATCCCTACAATGTGGGGCACTGATGCGGTACATGGACACAACAATGTTATTGGCGCGACCTTATTTCCGCATAATATTGGTTTAGGTGCTGCAAACAACCCTGCACTTATTGAAAAAATAGCCGCCGCTACTGCGCGAGAAGTAATGGTTACCGGTATAGATTGGGTATTTGCACCTACTGTTGCGGTGGTTCGTGATGACCGCTGGGGCCGTACTTACGAAGGGTACTCTGAGGACCCTGAAATAGTGAAAGCGTATTCCGCTTCCATCGTTAAAGGGTTGCAAGGCGCTGTTGATGAAGACTTTTTGTCGGATACGCGAGTAGTTAGCACCGTTAAGCACTTTTTAGGTGATGGTGGTACTGTCAATGGCGACGATCAAGGTAATAATATCGCCTCTGAAGAAGAGTTATTTGCGCTTCATGCACAAGGTTATGTAGGTGGTTTGAGTGCAGGTGCGCAAACGGTTATGGCTTCGTTTAACAGCTGGCATGGCGATAAAATACACGGTAACAAATACTTATTAACCGATGTACTAAAAGAAAAAATGGGTTTTGATGGCTTTGTTGTTGGCGATTGGAATGGCCATGGACAAGTTAAAGGCTGTTCAAATAGTAACTGTGCTCAAGCTGCTAATGCAGGCTTAGACGTGTACATGGCGCCAGATGAGTGGAAACCACTATTTAGCAACTTGGTTAACCAAGCTAATAGCGGTGAAATTCCACTAAGGAGAATTAACGATGCGGTAACGCGTATCCTACGCGTTAAAATGCGCGCAGGATTATTTGATAAACCAAGCCCCGCGAAGCGTCCTCTTTCTGGAAAAACTGAAATTATTGGTAGTAGCGATCACCGTGCAGTGGCTAAACAAGCTGTACGCGAGTCTCTAGTATTACTTAAAAATAAGCAGCAGTTACTGCCATTATCGCCTAAGACCAACGTATTAGTCGCAGGCATAGGGGCTGATAACATCGGCATGCAGTCGGGTGGTTGGAGCGTTACGTGGCAAGGAACAGGCAATACCAACAGTGACTTCCCTGGCGGCAGCTCTATTTACGCAGGTATTAAAGATACTGTAGAGCAAGCTGGTGGCAGTGCAATGCTGAGTGTTGAAGGGGAATACAAAGCACGCCCAGATGTAGCCATTGTGGTGTTTGGTGAGCAACCATATGCAGAGGGTAATGGTGATGTTGATAACCTAGAATACCAGCGCGGTAATAAAAGCGACTTAGCGCTACTGCGAAAGTTTAAAGATGCGGGAATCCCTGTTGTATCATTATTTATTAGCGGTCGCCCAATGTGGGTTAATGCTGAGCTAAATGCCAGTGATGCGTTTGTTGCTATTTGGCTTCCAGGCAGTGAAGGTGATGCAATTAGTGATGTATTGTTTAAAAATGCAGACGGTTCAATTAACCACGACTTTAAAGGAAAGTTATCGTTTTCATGGCCGAATAACCCAATCGACAATGAAAACCGCAACGACGAAGCTTATAGCCCATTACTTCCTTATGGTTTTGGCTTAACCTACGGTGATAGCAACGTACTTAAAGATGACTTGGTAGAGCAAACTCAACAGACTGAAAAACTGGATGATTTAGTATTGTTTGAGCGTGCAATTAAAGCACCATGGTCGTTGGTATTAAAAAGTGGCGAGCAACAAAAAACGGTGGCGAGCAGTCGCGAGTCATTAGGTGCGGTGAGCATCCAAACATTTGACAAAGAAGTGCAAGAAGATGCACGCGCTATTCGTTTTAATGGCCAAGCGATGGCTGGGGTTAATTTAGCCGCGGCATTCCCATCTGACTTACGCTCATACATTGAAAACAATGGCCAACTGCAAATGCAAATTAAAGTAGATAAAGCGGCATCAAGCCCGCTGTGGATTGCTATGGGTTGTGGTGAGAGTTGTCAGGGTAAGTTTGATATTACTGATAACCTTGAGCAATCAGGTCAATGGCAAACATTAAACATCAACTTAAGTTGTTTTGCAGAGCAAGGTGTTGATTTAGCAAAAGTGTTCACCCCTTGGCAGTTAAGCACGCAAGGTGATTGGCATGTATCTATTGCTAAGCTGGCTATTACAGCAAATGCTGCCGAGCAAAGTAGTGTTACTTGTAAGTAGTCAATAACCTATTAATAATCCATCAATAAGCAGGTACTAAATGTACCTGCTTATTGCTTTAAAACCGCGTATACAAAAACCTACCAAATTAGTCCCTTCTTACTTTTATTCCATTCTATGTGATTGATTATATTCAGCTCAATAGTTATCATAAAAACATAATAAAACTGCATTCGCTTTTGCGTTAATTATTTGAGAGTATGCCAAAATATTAAAAGCGTTATGTAATTAACAGGTGAGAGAATGAATCAAATAAAGCTGGCTTCGCAGAGCATACAGCCTTCAAAAATAGTCTGTGTGGGGCGCAATTACAGTGCGCATATTGCTGAATTAAACAACGAACACCCTGAGCAAATGGTAATTTTTAATAAGCCTAATAGCGCGATCACTAATACCTTACTCTCTTCCCATAACGGTGATACGTTGCATTATGAAACTGAATTATGCTTTGTGATAAAAAATAAGCAGCTTGCAGGCGTAGGGATTGGACTTGATTTGACTAAGCGAGCTTTGCAAAGCAGTTTAAAAGAAAAGGGCTTGCCGTGGGAACGTGCTAAAGCATTCGATGGCTCAGCATTATTTAGTGATTTTATTGAGTTAACGCCAGAAATGACATCGTTTATGTTTGAATTACATATTGATGGTAAAGTAATTCAGCACGGAGAAACCCAGCTAATGTTGCACCAACCTGCGCAAATTCTGGCAGAGGTAAATGAGTTTATGGGTTTAGAAGAGGGCGATATTATTATGACCGGCACGCCTGCTGGCGTAGGGATGGTGAGCGCGGGTCGAGAGTTTAAAGTTGCTCTTTATTCTGACTCTGGTCAGCAGTGTTTATTGGAGCATCATTGGTCTGTGAATCAAAGTTAAGCACATATTGATTATAGGCTTTATTAAAGTCCTCAAAGTGTTCATTTAACCAGTATTGTTGATTATTTTTGTATTGCTCTGAGGTTAAAATATTGTTTTTTAGTACGTGATTAATCTTTTTAATTGCCATAGAAGCAAAATTATTTGGGGCATTAGTCGCACAACCAACGGCTATTGGAACTAATTTATTTTTATTTTGGGCAATCGGTAGGTTTACAATATTTGATTGATTGCCTTTGCTAAAGTGGCTAGTGATAAATGGGTAATCAAGCGAGTAATCTAAAGAGCCGTGTTTTAAGCGCTCCATTACAACACCACTTTCATTATCACTACTCCAGCTCATAGAAACATTAGAGTGAGTTAATGAGTTTTCAATAATATTGTTAATCTGCACAGAAAAACGACGCGCATCAGCTTGACCGTAAGTGAAGTTTTTATCAGCAAGTAAACCCACTAAGTTGATAGGATTACCATGCTTAGAGGTTAATTGAGGTGCTTTTTCCGCGGTAGTTATGATGTTATGTGGGGGATAAACCGCTGTAGGTAATGAATATAAAAACTGTTTATTTGCACTGTGTTTGTAAATAGCGCATGGAAAACAAACGTTTCTACCCTCATCGATATATTTATTAATTCGCTTTTGCGGTAAAACTAAGCGGGTATGTTTCACCCCTTTTATGCTATGCATTAGCTGTTGTGTTAAATCATCGCATAAGCCAAGCTGTTTTGTTTCTTTGCTTAAATGAAACGGAGGGGTTTTACTTTGTAACCATAAAATCTCTTCTATTGGCTTTGCTGTTTTACTATGACTGCAAGTAGAAAAAGTGACCAAAATGCCAAGACATAAAAAACGAAGTGATTGCATTACAAATAGATCCGCCTAGAAAATTTGTTGCGTATTATACTAGCAGTGCCTAAAAAATAAACATAAAGAACAGCAAAGCATCAATTTCATTGAAACGTATTTATACTTTGCTGTTTTTGATCACCTGCTAGGCTTAAAACCTCTTGCCGTGATTAAATTGCCCTATATAGAACAAACTTTAATCCCCAAAAATTAATAAGCCCTAGTATGGCATTGGGTTATTTCTGAATATGGTATCAATCGCTAGAAGTACATCGTCGCTAAGAGTTAGCTCAAATGCATCAATGTCTTCTTTTAATTGCGCCATAGTAGTGGCACCAATAATAGATGAGGTAACGCCATCCACTTGATTACACCACGCTAGCGCTAATTGTGCAGGGGTGATAGCGTGTGCATGGGCAAGTTCAACATACTCTTTGGTCGCCTTTTGTGATTGTGGCGTATCTCTAAAAATACCGTTACGCTGCATAAATGTCCAACGAGAGCCTTCAGGGCGCGCTCCATTTAGGTATTTACCCGTTAATAGTCCAGCAGCTAAAGGTGACCAAGGTAAATAAGCAATATCTTCATGCACACATTGCTCTATTAAATAAGGCCAATCTTTCGCATGCGCTAAACTAAACTCATTTTGAATAGACACCATTTTTGGTAAATTGTGCTCTTTGGCTAAATTTAAAAATTGGCTAATCCCCCACGGGGTGTCGTCAGAAAGTCCACAGTGTTTAATTTTACCCGCTTTAACACACGCATCTAAACCCTCTAAAATATCAAGCATGTCAGCGGTGTGCTGTTTTGCATCGACATCAGTAAATTTAAGCATGCCAGGCCATTGCCTTGCAAAATGAGGAGTGCGACGATTTGGCCAATGTAATTGGTATAAGTCAATATAGTCGGTTTGTAGGCGTTTTAGAGACTGATCAACTGCATCAATAACAGCTTGGCGAGTAATATCACCACCATCACGGATCCATGAAAGCCCATTACCGGCAATTTTAGTTGCAATAACAATGTCTTTTCGTTTCTGTGAATTACGTGCGACCCAATTCCCTATAATTTCCTCAGTTTTACCATAAGTATCGGGAGAGGGAGGAACTGCGTACATTTCTGCCGTATCAATAAAGTTAACACCACGGTCAAGAGCATAGGCTATTTGCTCATCAGCATCATGCTGGGTATTTTGTACTCCCCAAGTCATACTACCTAAACAGACCCTAGAAACACTAATATCACTACTGCCTAATTGACTATATTGCATTACTAATCCTAATTATTCGTTTTCAGAATTTGCTTTTAAAGCCGATAACAAAGGTTCTGTGATCGTGGCTTTTTGCCCTGTTTTAAAGTCAAACATCACCACTTTTGACATGCCAGTGGTCGTTATCGCATTTTGCGCATGGCTAAATACACTGTAATTCATTATAAATCTGTCTGACTTAATATCACTAATAGTAATACCTACGCTTAATGTGTCAGGAAACGTCACAGGGCGTTTGTAGCGAATATTATTTTCACTGATCACAGGGCCAGTGGCTTTAGCATTGATAGTATCAAATAAATTTAATTTATTTAAAAAGTCGATTCTGGCTATTTCAAAATAACGAAGATAAACACAGTTATTAACATGCTGTAGGGCATCCATATCGCCCCACGCTACAGTAATGTCGGTATGAATAGGGTGTTGTTGTTTAAACGTTTCCATGTATTTATAGCTCTTGGTTTTAAAGTATTTAGATTAGCAACATGGTCGGATGAGCTCAAGGGAATTATAGTTGGCAAAAATTCTAGGGCTAAAATTGTACCTCTTTGAATTCATGACTATAGTAACTATTAACACACAAGGAGATAACTATGCAGAATATAATTAATTGGTTATTGGCATGCACCGTTTTTATAGCGTCGTTTACTTGTTACGCTATGGGTAATGAGGCAGGAGCAATTATTTTGATTTTATTAGGCTTTTCTTTAGAAATTTTATTTTGGATGTATTGTTTTAATAAGCCCAAGAAAAATAGGCGCTCTTTTTAAATAACAACAAGCTTGCTAATTAATAGCGATTACACAATAATGGCTGTATAAATAAACAGTTGTTATTGTGTGATGAAAAAGTTTATTCATATAGACATGGACTGCTTTTATGCAGCCGTTGAAATGCGCGACAACCCCAAGCTTGCAAGTGTACCGCTGGCAATTGGCGGTAACAGTCGCCGTGGAGTGCTCTCTACCGCTAACTATCTTGCTAGAGAGTATGGGGTGCGCTCTGCTATGTCTAACTATCATGCCAAACAGCTTTGCCCCGATTTAGTTATTGTTCCCGGAAGAATGGCTGTTTATAAACAAGTATCAACTCAAATCCGCGCTATATTTAACCGCTATACTGATCTTGTAGAGCCTCTTTCACTTGATGAAGCGTACCTAGATGTTACCGACAGTACTGCATTTAAAGGCAGTGCAACGTTAATTGCAGAGCAAATCCGCACCGATATTTTTAATACCACAGGGCTGACCGCTTCTGCGGGGATTGCGCCAATTAAATTTATAGCCAAAATTGCTAGCGATGAAAATAAACCCAATGGCCAATTTGTAGTATTGCCTGAGCAAGTTGACTCGTTTTTAGCCCAATTACCACTAGGTAAAATTCCAGGAGTGGGTAAGGTAACCTTGGAGAAGCTTAATTTAAAAGGGTTGTACACGGGCCAAGATGTTCGCGAAAAAGGGGCTAATTGGATGCAGCAACATGTGGGGAATTTTGGCGTGTCGTTATATCAAAAATGTATGGGGGAGCATATAGGGCGGGTTTCAACTGAGCGGATTCGTAAGTCATTGAGCGTGGAGCATACTTATGAATACAACAAAAATAGTCTTGATGAGTGCTTGGAGCAATTACCGCAACTGTTAGGTGAGCTCGAGGTTAGATTAAACAAACAGCAGCTACAAAATAAAATTAACAAGTTAAGTGTTAAAGTTAAATTTGCTAATTTTGTTGTGACCTCAGCAGATCAAGCGAATCATCAATTAAACACGGCTATTTTTAAAGAGTTACTCGCCAAAGCCTATCAACGCGGATTACAACAACCTGTGCGTTTATTAGGAATTGGTGTTGGTATTAAAAGCCAACCAGAGCATAATTTACAGCTGAGTATTTTAGACGTGTAAAAGCTGTAACTCTAGGTTGCCAGTAAGTATGCAGATTACCGCAGTTTACTGGTTATAAATTGCTAAATAAATAATAATAGGGGCTACGTTTTCTAACAGGATCCTTTTTTATGGCATATCCAAAAGCAGTGCTGGCTCAGCCAGTAAGTGCAAGCCTAGATTGTGCATCACACGATGCACTAATTATTATCAGTGATGACTTTTCTCATTTACCAAATACGCCTCTGCGTGATGCAATTTTAAATCAAGCTCAAGTAGACTCTCGAATAGGTAATCAAGTTACCTTATTAGTAATTGCCGGTAAACGTGTTGTGTTAGCCCCAACAGGCCCTTTAAATAGAGATTATGATGATGTACGTCGCTATTTTGATGCGGCTAAATTAGCCATTAATGAGGCTAAAGCGTCAGGCAGTGTTAACCCTGCTATTTACTTACCCGCTTTAAATACCGACAGCCGTTACCAATACGCGCTAGAAGTGGCCTATTTAGGCGCATGCCAAGCATTATGGCAGCCTCTTGAAGCACGTGAGTTTCATGGTCATGGTATTGAGCCAATTACTCAAATCGGTTTAATTGATGCCAATGAGCAAACGATTAAAGCAGTCAATGCATTAGCAGCTGGACAACATGCTGCACGTGATTTATGTGGTACCGAGCCTGAACGTATGGCACCACCACGCTTTGCTGATTACTGTAGCGAACTATTTAATAATAGCGCAGTGAGCGTTGCTGTGATTGATGACTTGGCTGCCATTGATAAACACTATCCGATGCTAAGTACTGTTGCTCGTGCATCTTATGCAGTAGAGCGTCATCATCCACGCGTTGTTAAACTTGAATATGTACCAGAGGGTGAAGTAACACGCACACTGATGTTTGTTGGTAAAGGCTTAGTTTATGACACAGGCGGTGCAGATTTAAAAGTAGGCGGCTACATGGCAGGTATGAGCCGAGATAAAGGCGGTGCTGCTTCTGTGGCTGGATTTATGAAAGCAGTTGCTGATTACCAGCCTAAAGGCGTTAAAGTGATTGCCTTTTTAGCAGTGGTACGTAACTCAATTGGTTCAGATTGTTTTGTTCCTGATGAAATCATTACTAGCCGTGAAGGTGTGCGAGTGCGCATTGGTAACACTGATGCCGAGGGGCGTCTAGCGATGGGTGATTTACTTAGTGAAATGAAAGATTTGGCTGTAAACGAAATAAACCCAACGCTGTTTACTGTGGCTACTTTAACAGGGCATGCTGCACGTGCGATGGGACCATATGGTGCTTATGTAGAAAATGGGCCAGCACGTAGTGCTAATATTTCACGTCAATTAGCTGATTGTGGTGATTTATGGGCTGACGGTGCTGAAGTATCACGTTCACGTCGTGAAGATTATGACTTTATAAAACCACGTACTTTAGCCGATGATGTGCTTTCTAGTAATAATGCGGCTTCTGCCGTCACAGCGCGCGGTCATCAATTTCCTATGGCATTTTTAGCTGTGGTAGGCGGGTTAGATAAGCATGGTAATGAGTCTACTTTACCACTTCCTTATGTGCATATGGATATTGCCGGTAGTGGTGTTGAAGGTGGTGATTGGCAACATGGTAAACCAACTGCGGCCTCAGTAAGCAGTTTATTTGCCCGCTACTGTTTATAATTCTCTATAAATAAGTCTAAAAAGCCCTGAAGATCAGGGCTTTTTAATTGAGTTAACTCAGCTTAAAGCGCGATACCACGCTAGATAATTCAACACTGCTTTGTTTGAGTTTGTCGCTGGCAAGGGTTAAATCCTTAGTATTACCTAATGATTGCTCCGTTGATTGCGAAAGATCGTTAATTCTTAAGTTCACTTCATCTGCGGCCGATGTTTGCTGCTCTGTTGCTCTTGCAATTTGGCCGTTCATATCGGTGATCACCGATACTAACCTGTCTATTTCATCCAGTGATGTATTTGCTGAAGAGGCTTGTTCAACCGTAGAAATAGAAATTTCTTGGCTAGATTTTACCGCCTCAACTGCGGCTTTAGCGCCTTCTTGCAGTTTAGCTATCATGGCTTGAATTTCATCAGTGCTTTTACCCGTTCGACTTGCTAAGGTTCTTACTTCATCGGCTACGACGGCAAAGCCTCTACCATGTTCACCTGCCCGTGCAGCCTCAATGGCTGCATTGAGTGCCAACAGGTTAGTTTGCTCTGCAATACTTCTTATTACATCAAGCACCGAACCAATATTATTACTCTCTTGAGCAAGATCAGCGGTTACTTTGCTTACGGTTTCTATATTACTCGAGAGGGTTTCAATGGCGGTAATCGTTTTAGATACTACATTTTTGCCCGTTGATGCATTACTGGCAGTATCATTTGCGGCTTGTTCAGCGGCTTCGGCATTACGGCTAACATCATGAATTTGATGAGTCATTTCCTCCATTGCAGCGGCTACTTGGGTGCTACTGTCGTTTTGAAGCTCAATAAACGACTGGCTGGTTTTGCTAGAATCATCTACAGCATGGGCATGCTCGTTTACATCGTTTGCGCTTTTGGCAACTAGTACTAAAGACTCTCTAATTTTAGAGACAAATAAATTAAATGATCTCGAAAGTTGAGATATTTCATCATTACCATTTTCGTTGAGAGTACGAGTTAAATCCCCCTCACCTTGAGAGATATCTTTCATCATCTGCGCTGCTAAACGAGTCGGCGTTAAAATGCTTCGGCCAATAAAGTAGCTAAATAACACCACCACAATAATCATAATAACAACGTTGATAATGATGATAGTGCGCTGCTGCGAAAAGGCACTGTCTATGGTATCAAGATAAACTCCCGAGCCGATTATCCATTGCCACTGATCAAAACCTTTAACAAACGCAATTTTATCTACGGGGTTGTCATTACCGGGCTTTGGCCATTTATAAGGCACATAACCTTCGCCAGATTGTTTTACAACGCTAACCATCTCAACAAATAACGGGGTGCCATCAGGGTCTTTATTATTAGTTAAATCTTTTCCCTCAAGAGCTGGTTTTATTGGGTGCATTACCATCGCCGGCTGGTAATTATTGATCCAAAAATAGTTAGTGTCATCGTAGCGCAATGAGCGGATTGAGGCGATTGCTTGAGACTGTGCTTGTTGGCGAGTAAGAGTTTGGTTTTGTTCAAGGGCTGCATAGTGCTTAATAGTACTATATGCAGTTTCTACCACATTTTTAGTTTTAAGGTATTGCTCGTTTTTGAGCGCTTGGTATTGATTACTCAAGCTCGAAATACTCAATACAATTAAACCCAGTATTACAATCCCTACTAAAATGGCTAGACGTTGAAATATAGTAAAACGACGGAGATTTAGCATAAACATGTTCCTGTATAAGAGCATTACTTCTCTTTAATAAGCATAGTTAAAATATAGGCTAATAGAGCTTTATTTTCATAATATTGAATTTTTATATTTAGTTGTTAGTAGTTAATTTAAATACAATACAAGTTGCGCGCTCAGGCTTAGATTTTTAGTTACCCTATGCTCAAATTGATTTAATTATTGTTTGTTGACGTTTCAATATATCTTATTTGCATAAAAAAAGGCTGATACTTGTATCAGCCTTTAGTCGAATAATTAACCTAATCGTAGTTAATTTGTATTAAAATTACGGTTAAAGAAGTTAGTAATAGTTTGATGTAAATGAGTTTGAACTTGTTTACCGCGAAGACTATGTTTTGAGCCTGGGTAAGTCATCATTTCAAACTGCTGATTGTTATCTTGCAGCTGTTTAAACAATTTTGTTGCATGGGTAAACAACACGTTGTCATCGGCCATACCATGGTAAATCATTAATGGGCCTTTAAGGCCTTCAGCATATGGGAAAACAGCACTGTCGGTATAACCTTGCGCATTTGTATCAGGGTGACCCAAATAACGCTCGGTGTAGTGAGTATCGTATAAGGCCCAGTCAGTTACAGGTGCGCCTGAAACGCCAGCACTAAAGTAATCGCCTGCTTTAAACATGGTCATTAGCGCCATATAACCACCGTAACTGTGACCATAAATACCAATGCGTGCAGGGTCTACGTAATCAAGTGTACGTAAAAACTCAACGCCTTTAATCTGATCAGCTACTTCAACAACGCCTAAATTTTTATATATTGCATCTTCAAACTTTTTACCACGATTGTAAGAGCCGCGGTTATCTAGTTGAAAAATAACATAACCTTGTTGCGCCATATATTGAAAGTATAAGTTTTTACTACGCCAGCTATTAGTTACTCGCTGAGCATGAGGGCCGCCATACACGTTAACAATAACTGGGTGCTTTTTACCCTTAGCCATGTTTGTAGGTTTAAATAAACGGTAATGCATAACTTGGCCGTCTTCAGCGGTAATAGTACCGTACTCAGGCTGTGCTAAATCGGTTAAAAAGGGAGTTAGTGGGTGAGAGTCGTCAAGTTTATTCTCTTCAAGCCACGTAATAAACTCACCATTGATTTTGCGCAGCGCTGCTGAATTTGGCTTATTCACCGATGAGCTAGTGTCAATGAAGGTTTTGTTATCTTTAGCCAGTACAACATTGTGGTATTGGCCTTTTTCAGTAATGCGCTTAATTGCCCCTTTTTTAAATAAAGGAGCACTGTATAAGTGGCTTTCAAGCGCAGTATCTTTACGCGCTGCAAAGTAAACTATACCATTTTTTTCATCTACGCCTTTTAAGCTATCAACAACCCAGTCACCAGTAGTTATTTGACGAATAAGTTGGCCATTATTAGCATACAAATAAAGGTGCTTAAATCCATCTCGCTCCGAGGCCCACACAAAATGTTTTTTATCTTTTAAAAACTCAAGATCAAAATGTAGGTTTATCCAAGTATCGCTTTTTTCAGTTAATGCGACGGTTTGCTGTTTCGTTTTACTGTTGTAAAAGCGTAATTCTAAATTGTGCTGAGAACGGTTTTGCCATTGGTAAGACAGGGTGTTACTGTCGTTCAGCCATTTCGCTCGAGCGATATAAATATCTTTATCTTCACCTAAGTCAACCCAGTCAACTGCTTGGTTATTAAGTTTTACAACACCAAGTTGAATGTCAACATTGTTAGTGCCAGTAAATGGGTAACGCTGATTAAATAGCTTTACTTCATCAGCATAAATTTCGTTACGAATTGCTTCTTGAACAGGGCTTTCATCAACGCGAGTGAAGGCTATTTTAGATTCATCATTTGCCCACCAATAACCGGTCATGCGGCTCATTTCTTCTTGCGCCACAAATTCGGCCATACCGTTTTTAATAACGCCACCGCCATCTTTACTTAATTGAATTTCTTTACCAGATGCCAGTTCTAATGCGAAGAGGTTTTGCTCACGAACAAATGACACAAAATTACCTTTTGGAGAAAAGCGCGCATCGGTTTCAAATGCTTCAGTGTTAGTCAGCTTTTTACTATTTTTTGTTTTTAAGTCGAAGTAATAAAGGTCGCCATTAAGAGGAAATAATAACGCTTTACCATCTTTTGACCATTTGTATTCAAGAATACCTTTACCAAAAATACGCTGGCGTTCACGGCGTGCTTTTTCTTCATCTGACAGGTTTTCTGGGCCTGAAAATAATTGCGCTGAATCAACGAGCAATCGATTGGTATTGTCTTTTAAATTATATTCCCATAAATCGTAGCGGTTATAGTCATCTGTTTTACCTTGTAAGTAGGTGACACGGCTGCCGTCGGGAGAAAACTTAAGTTGTACCGGAGATTTGCCAGCTAAGCTCGGATCATCAAATATACGCTCAAGCGTTAACGGCTTTGCTTGAACGCTTAATGCGCCCGCCATCAGGGGGATTGCCAGTGAGAGGTGTTTTAGTTTTTTTAACACAGGATTGCCTTTACTTACATAAAATTATCCCCGATGGTAAAGCACAAGCGTGTGCAACTGCAACTAAATGCTATAAAGTGTGTAGTAAAATAACTAAGGATATCAACATGAGTGAAACCCCTTTTATCTTAGCCCCAGAGCTACAAAAAGATTGTATTGAGCTGGCTGATTGGCCATTGTGTAAAGTATTGTTATTGAATGACAGTCAATATCCATGGTTTATATTAGTTCCTAGAATAGCGGGTTTAAAAGAGATAATAGATTTAACCGAGCAGCAACAAATTACTTATTTACAAGAGTCGGCTAAGCTCAGTCATCTATTAATTGAGGTGTTTAATCCGGATAAGTTGAATGTGGCCGCGCTTGGTAATATGGTGCCGCAATTACACATTCATCATATAGCGCGCTTCAAAACAGATATTGCATGGCCTGCGCCTGTATGGGGCAAGTTTCCGAGTATCCCTTATACTAATGAGCAGATAGAGCAATTAAAAACGTATTTTTAAAATTAGAATGAGTTACTTTGAGGGGATAGTATGAAATTAATAAAACAACTTTGTGCCAGTATATTTATGGCAGCTATTGCTGTTTCAACCGTAATAGCGAGTGAGCAGCCAGTCGCTATAGATGTGGTAAATAACGCCAACATTAAAAACTTTGCAGCGCATAACAACGTGGTTTTTTCAGCAGCGCAACCGACTAAAGAGCAGTTTAAGCAATTATCGCAAGCCAAGGTAAAGCATGTTATTAATTTACGTGCAGCAGATGAGCAAGACTGGGATGAAGGCGCGTTAGTCAACTCTTTAGGAATGAGCTACCACGCAATTGAGATTGCGGGTGCAAAAGACGTAAACACTGATAATGCAAAGCAGTTAGCCAATCTTTTAGAGCAACTTAAAGGTGAGTCGGTGGTTGTTCATTGTGCAAGTAGCAACCGTGTTGGCGCGTTAATGGCTATTTCAGCCCACCAGCAAGGTACAGATATAGAGTCTGCGATTGAAATCGGTAAGCAGTGGGGAATGGCAAGCCTTGAGCCGGTTGTACGCAAAGTGGTGAATGACAAATAAGCATACTGATAAGTAATAAAAAAGCGTTACAATGTAACGCTTTTTATTTAATTAGCTTTTGTTAATCAAGGCCAAGCACATCTTTACCTTGTTTAAAGGTCACATCTACAGGGATGTTCGCTTTGCTTAACTTTTCTAAGTCTTTAGCAAGTTCCGCTTTAATATCGCCATGAGTGGCAATGAGTTGATCTACTTTTTCGTAATCACCGTCACCTTGTAGAGTTAAAATAAGGCGCGATAATTTTGCCATGGCATCACCCATTTTATTCATGTTGATGCTGTATAGCCCATCTTCATTTTTGGAAAAAGCACCTTCTTGAGCAAAAAAGTTAAAGCGGATCATGTTTGCTTTACCATGTGCACTTGAGGCACCGAAACGTACTGAGCGGAAAATACCCGCCATAAAGGTGGTGTAGTAATCTTCTAAAGTCCCTTCAGTGATCTCACCTTTTTTAAGTAACTGTTCAACCATGTATAAACCAAGAATATCGGCTTTACCTTCTTCTAAAGCACTAGCGTGTTCTTGAAGTGATTGGCGAACGGTACCTTTACCCGTTAAGGTGTTTTTAATCCCTAAACCGTGAGCCACTTCATGGAACATGGTATTGGCAAAAAATGCATCAAAGGTAATGTGTTTGCGTTGCTCTGGCACAATTAACTGCTCTGAGATAGGCACTAAAATTTTATCAAACTTCGCACGCATTGCGTTTTTAAGCTGTAAACGACGTGTGCCTTTTTCTAGTTGTACCTGTTCATCATTGGGCAAATTAATAGCAATGGTTTTACTGCCAGCATTTGAGTGCCCAGCATAATAAACAACATCATAGGCATTTAAGTCAGCATCTGATCCTGGTACTTCTTGCTTGTACTTGCTATCAACAGGTAAGCCTTTTTGCAGCTCAGGTAAAAAGGCAGCAAATTTAGCCAGGCGTTCGCTCCATTTTAAATCTTTAATTAGTACATACGATTCATAGGCAGCACGGTAACCAAATAATTGGTCTTCGTAGTTTTCAATTGGGCCAATAACCACATCAATTGGATTATTTTTCATATCCATCCAAGCGAAGTCAGAGGCTTGGAAGTCATCGCTTTGTATTGCGTCAGCTCGTAAGTTTAGGTAGTTGGCGAATTCTTTGTCGTCGGCTAGCTTGCTGGCTTCTCTAAGTAACTCAGCAGCTTGAGCAAGCTCTACGGCATATTCTTCTGAATAAGGAGTGCTGTATAAGTTGCCTAGTTCATCACGTTTAATCAGTGAGTAAAGCCCTGTTTTATCTTTTACATCAGCGTTATTAAGCTCTTCTTTGGTGATGTCGGCTGGGTAAAAGCCTGCACCAAGCGGCTTTTCTTTATAGCCTGATAAGAATACTTCATCGCCGTTTAAGCGATCCCATGGGCCATAGTTAATATCAGCAAACTGACGTACTTTTTCATCATCTAGTTGTGCTAAAAAGTCTTGCTTATCTTTACCAAATGCTTGCTTCCAGAATAAATCATCCATAATTTTTGAAGCATCAATAAGTTTAGCTACCATAGCTTTTTGATTGTCAGACAAGTGTGATAAGTCACTTTGTAAACTAAAGTCTGTATATATGTCTAAGCGTTGACGGTCAATATTAACAAGCGCTGGCCCTGAAGGCGTTTGAGAAGCCGTTGGCGCTGAGCTTTGCGGCGTATTACTTGAAGACGGTGCTTGCTCAGAGCAGGCACTAAGAAAAACGATGCCAGAGAGCAGTATTGCTTGGCTAATTTTATTTAAGATCATTATATTGCCTTTAAAAAGTCTATTTTATAACTTGTATACTGTAAGTTAAGGTACTGAAAGCGTGTTAATGTGCCTTAGCATGTTTGCATTAAAGCAAAACACACTAGCAAATAGCAAGTATTAGGCGTTAGGGCGCATAAATCAGTGAGGCACTAGTAAATAATCAATAATTATCTACAATTTTTTCTACTTTGGGTATATGTTTAGTACTGCTAAGCTTTGAAATAATTAATAATATAAGACTTGCTGTAAAGTGTAGGTCATTAAGCAAAGGGATATTTTATGTCTACAGAAAATGCCTTACTCACAATTTTGGTTGACAGAATTAACAACGACACACTGGTGTTACCTACGTTACCAGAGGTAGCGATTAAGGTTCGTCAAGCCGCTGACAATCCAGATGTAAATTTGATGCAAATGTCAGATGCAATAGCACATGACCCAGCACTGTCTGCGCGAATGATTAAAGTAGCAAATAGTGCCATTATGGGTCGTGCTGTAAAGGTGTCTAACTTACATCAAGCAGTGACACGTATTGGCTTAAGGCAAATAAAAAATATAGCTACAGCCATGGCAATGGAGCAGCTGTTTGTATCTAATAATGAGCTAATAAAGGGATACATGGGCAAGGCGTGGCAAAAAACGCTGCATGTGGCCTCGCATTCTATTTCATTGATGGAGTTTTACTTAAAAAGAAATACTCACACTTCGCTTAACCGTGATGCCATTACACTAGCTTCATTGGTTTATAATATTGGGGTGTTACCGATTTTAACTGAGGCTGAGCGACACCCAGAAGTATTTGCCAATCCGAGTTTTTTAGCGCATGCAATTCAACGTTTAAGCGGTAAAATTGGTGGCTCAATAATGAAAGCATGGGAATTCCCTGATGTGTTTGTAGAGGTTGCACAGCACTGGGCTGATGTTAACTATCGCTCTACTGAAGTGAGTTATATCGACTTTATTCGCATTGGTGCAATCCTTGAGGGAACCCTACAAGTATCAGATAAATCTGCGGCGCTACAAACCTATATTGATAAAGGCATTTTTCCTTCATTAGAAATGTTAGAGAGTGAGGAATACTTGCATATGGTTGAAGACGTAAAAGAAATGTTTAGCTAAATTTTTGAACAATAAAAAGCACGATTAGTATCGTGCTTTTTATTTGTTTAATAAAGCTTTTACGCTAAATCGTCTGCATCACCTAAGCCTTGAGTAAGCTCTTCAAGAAGCTGTTTTATTTCCTCAGATGCAAGAATAAAGTCAGCGTCTAGTTTAACCGCCATATCTTCTTTAGGAATATCGGCATTTTCTTCTTTAAGTGTTTCGCTATAGCTTAAACGTTTAATTGAACCATCGTTTTGTAGCATAAACTTAACGCGCTCTTGCCAATCCAAGGCAAGCTTAGTCACGCGTTTACCACTTTCAAGGTGTGATTTTACTTCGTCACACGCTAAGTCATGGCCTTTAAGCTTAACTTGGGCTCCACTGTCATCCGCTTCTTCAAGCTCAGCATCAGAGCCTATAGCGAAGCCCTCTGGAGTACTAAAATTAGTAAGCCAGTCAGTTAAAAACACATCTAAATCATAGTTAGCAAACGCAGGAACAACGGGTAGCGTACCTAATGATTTACGTAGTAACGCCAGAAGCTCTTCCGCTTTATTAAAGCTTGCGCTATTAACTACAACCCAACCATTTTCCTGGTCTATGAACGCAAACTGTAGGCTCGACTTTTTAAATGCTTGTGGCAGTAGCGTGTGCAAGATGTTTTCTTTTAATTCATCTTTTTCTTTTTTCTTTACTGGTCGATTTTCTTCAGCTTCAATCTGATCAATCTTCTCTGCAACAAGCTCATTTATTACAGATGCCGGTAACACTTTCTCTTCACGCTTGGCGCAGACTAAAATGCTTTTTTGTGAAAAGTGAGACAAAGTTTCACCATGTTTACCAAATGCTTTTGTCCAGCCAAATGTTGCCAACTCTTGGCCAGTACATGGACGAAATAGATCTTGTTCTAACGCCTTGTCAAAGTCTTCTTGAGTGTACGAAACGTCTTGTTTAAAGCGATAGCATATAAGGTTACTAAACCACATAGGGAAATGATCCATTTAAAAAATTTGTGCAATCATAGCAATAAAAGCCGCTTCTAGAAACGGCTAATCGAGTTTAAAAAGTGGCAGGGGGGATGACATATTTTTAGGGAACGAAATTCGGTAATGTAACCCTTGATTAGGTTCGCTACTGACTTCAATTTTGCCATTGAGTGTTTGTTTTACGAGGTTAAAAATAATGTGAGCACCTAGGCCACTGCCACCTTCATCACGCTTTGTGGTGAAGAATGGGTCAAATAAACGCTTAAGTTGAGCTGGTTTTAAACCGATACCATTATCTTGATAATTAATAACTAAGTCGTTTTCATCGGTATTTACATCTATGGTGATTTGACCACTATTTATATTTTCAAAGCCATGCACTAATGAATTCATAATTAAGTTAGTAAATATTTGGCTGATCACCCCAGCAGGTAAATTAATAATTAAATCATCCGGGCAGTGCAGGCGAATACTGTGGGATGTTTTTTTAATTTGCGGATGTAAAGAACGTATAACTTCATTGATGTAATCTTTAAAGTTAATGGTTCTTAGCGCCTCACTGGCTTGATCAACAGCAATTTGTTTAAAGCTGGTGATTAAGTCTGAGGCACGCTCTAAATTGTGAGAGAGTAGCTGAGCGCTTTGTGCTGCATCATTAATAAAGCCTTCCAGTGCCGAGGAAGATAGCGATTTATTTTTAAATGCAGTTTCTATTTCAGTTAAGCGCTCTTGCAAAAATGAGGTCGCGGTTACGCCAATACCAATAGGGGTATTAATTTCATGAGTGATACCAGCAACTAAACCACCTAATACCGCCATTTTTTCTGAGCCAACAAGTTGCTCTTGCGCAAAGCTTAGTTCATCGAGTGAGTTTTGTAGTTGGGTTTGTTTACTTAGCAGCTCTTGCTCTGTTTGCTTTCGTAGGTCAACTTCTTCTGTTAATACTGCTTTCTGGCGTTCGAGTTCATATTTTTGTTGCTGCAGATCGATCATAGCTTGGCTTAGGTTTGATGTTTTTCGCGCAACATCTTGTTCAAGCTGTAAGTTTTGTTGATCTAGTTTTTGATTACTTTCGATTAGGTCATGCTGGGTTTGTTTTAACTCTTTTTTATACTCAACAACTTTAGAGATCAAATTGTTAAAAGAGCGTTCCATTACTTTCAGTTCGTTATTTTCATCAGTGACAATTTTAACGTGCTGGCCATCGAGCTCTTCTAATTCAAGATATTCAATTTGCTCAGTGAGTTGTGTGAGCGGCTCAGTTAATAGCTTTCTAAATGCGATTAAAAACAAGATGATTAAAAAGGTGGTTTTAATCATGGCGTTGCCAATTAAAAAGTAAATAGAGAGCATGATGCGACTAAAGATCACGTCGCGGCTAGAAAATAAAGTCACATCGCCTACCTGAGTGGCACGGCCTGAAAATTCAAAAATAAGTGGAAATGTATAGCCAAACAAGCCGGCTTTAGTATCCTCTACCATGACGTCTTCTTGGACAAGTTGCTGGCTATAAAGGTTATGAATGTTTAGTGCACGGCCTAATTGAGAAATAATAGCGCCGTTATCATCACGGATAATAACTCCTTCAACCATAGGTATATCAAGTAATCCTTCTGCGGTTGTTGTGGTTTGCTTTATATTTAGCTCCCAAATTGCTCGGGTTAAACTTCTACCAAATGTTTTTTGCAGTGTGCCGAGCTCATCGCGTATGTAATCTTTGGTATTAACATACTCTGCGAAGATTTGTCCGCAGGTCACCACAAAAGTCAGTATAAAATAAACTGATAAAACTCGTGTGAGTAACTTTGTTGAGAGACTTTTTTGCGGCATGAGGGACTTGTATTTCCTTTAGTTATTCAGCTGTTAATGTACGCTTATAAACATTAGTTAATAAATCATTAAAAATAAACATATATTTTATTATATTGTTATTTTAGGCTCTTAAATAAGGATTCCCTCATGAACTTAACAATAAAGCGTAGTGTGTTAGCCAGCTTGTTTGTAAATTAGGTAGAGTTATTTTGCTAATTTGTATTGTGCATTCATGCATTTTATTGATAACGTTAGTAAAAGATACAGTAAATAACCTGCTCGCTAGTTATGTTGGTTATACTCTTTACTTTTTGCTGACTGAGCAAGCAAATTGATTTTAGCGTGGGTTTAGGTGTTTTATATGAGTTTAATTAAATAGTCATTATGGTGCGTTTTTCTATTTTAGTCTGTGATGACTCAACCGTTGCTCGTAAACAAGTGGTCCGCTGTTTAAATGAGTGCATAGATGCCGATATTCAACAGGCAAAAAATGGTAAGGAAGCCTTGGAGCAGTTGCATCATGGGCAGTTTGATCTTCTATGCCTCGATTTAACCATGCCTGAAGTGGATGGTATTGAAGTACTTGAGCAAGTTAAAGCAAATAAAATAGAAACTTATGTATTGGTAATTTCTGCTGACATTCAACAAAAAATGCGAGAGCGGGTAGCGCAACTTGGTGCAATTGATTTCATTCATAAACCGATTAATAAAATACAACTTAACGACGTTTTGCATAAGTTTGGCATTTATTAATAAAATTCATGATGAAAAAGACTGTTTTATCTTCTAATTTAGGGTTGACAGAATAGCCTTTGTTAAGGCAGTCTTAAGCTTATGAAAACATTTAGTCTTGTAACGACCATTATTATTACAACCACCATTCTTACTGGATAGTGGCATAGGTCGGTGCAACAAATTTAAAGGCCTGTGTTCACTTAGAACACAGGCCTTTTTTCGTTTTATGGAATGAGGAAACATAAAAAATGCGCGTTTTAAAATTTGGTGGCTCATCGCTCGCTGACTTTGCCTGCTTAGAGCAAGTAGCTGCTCTAGCTAAGGCACAATTAAAAGATGAAATGTTACTGGTGCTTTCAGCGCCCGGCGGTATGACAGATTCGCTTGTTGCGTTGGCTAGTGCCGCAGAGCAGGGGCAGGATTTCAACCCGTTGTGGGATGCACTTGTTACCCGCTGCAATGCTTTAAAAGCGGCTGTAGAGGAAAGACAAGGAACAGTTCAAAACTGGCCGGACTTTAACGAATTGAAAAATAAGCTTGATGGGGTTGCATTAATTAAGTGTTGCCCAGATAAAATCAGGGCTTTTATTATTAGCTTTGGTGAACGTGTTAGCGTATCGCTAATGCAAAGCCTACTAGCCGATCATAACGCGCATTATTTACAAGCAATAGACTGTATTGTTTCAACGGGTGGACACATAGACGCTGAAGCCGATTTAGTCGCCAGTAAAGCCCGTTTTCAAGCGGTACTAAAAGAGTCGCCAGCAACGGTTTACATCATGCCTGGATTTACTGCAAGTAATGATAAAGGTGAGCTCACAACACTTGGTCGAAATGGTTCTGATTATTCAGCGGCGATTGCAGCAGCGTGTTTAGAGGCGCAAGTATGCCAAATATGGACTGACGTTGATGGTGTATACAGCGCCGATCCGCGTTATATCAAAAAAGCCACTAAGGTTGATTTCCTATCTTACAAAGAGGCGATGGAGCTTTCTTATTTTGGCGCTAAAGTGTTGCACCCTAAAACTATCCTACCGTGTGCAAAAGCTGGAGTGCCATGCGAAATTAAAAACACTCATAACCCAGATGCACAAGGCTCATTAATTAGTAACGATACGGTATCTGATGAGCCAGTAAAAGCACTCTCAAGCCTACAAAACTTAGCTATGTTGACCGTTTCGGGCCCTGGTATGAAGGGCAAAGTGGGCATGGCATCGAAAGTATTTAATGCATTAGCGCATGATAACGTGTCAATCGTCCTGATCACTCAATCATCATGTGAATTTAGCATCAGTTTTTGTGTTCATGAAAGTGACTTAAACCTAGCGTTAAGTGCGTTGCAAGTGGCCTTTGACTTAGAGTCAAAAGCAGGCTTAATTGAGCCGGTAAATGTGCAACGTAATTTAGCAATAGTAACGCTAGTGGGCGATAACATGCGCGCTCATAAAGGCTTAGCGGCTAAGTTTTTTGCATCGCTTGCTCAAGCACAAGTTAACATTGTTGCTATAGCTCAAGACTCAACTGAAAGCGCTATTTCTGCTGTTATTGACGGTGAGTTGTGTAATGACGCGGTTAAAATCTGTCATGAAAACTTTTTCACTCATGTGCCTTCAATCGATGTGTTTTTATTGGGATGTGGCTTAGTCGGTCAAGAGCTAATAAACCAGCTTGAACGTCAACAAGCATGGCTTGAAAAGCGTAATATTAAATTAAACCTATACGGTGTGGCTAATTCTCGTCAATTACACCTTGATGGTGAAGGCATTGCTTTTGATGATTGGCAACAAAAACTAACGCAATCAGAGCAAGCATTTGATTTAAAATTAGTAGAACAGTTTGTTAAGCAAAATCACTTGGTTAACCCTGTGCTAGTTGATTGTACTTCATCAGATGCCTTGGCTTCGCAATACGTCGATTTTTTAAATGCGGGTTTCCACGTTGTGGCCGCTAACAAAAAAGCGACGACTAGTTCATATACTTATTACCAAGACTTAATTGCAGCAACGCATAAAAATAACCGTAAGTTTTTATACGAAACTAACGTAGGTGCGGGTTTGCCTGTAATTGATAACTTGCAATCACTCTTTGGTGCTGGCGATGAATTACTTGAATTTAGTGGTATTTTATCTGGCTCACTTTCGTACATGTTTGGTGCCCTTGAAGATGGTTTATCACTCTCTGAAGCAACAATTAAAGCCAAAGAAAGTGGCTTTACTGAACCCGATCCTCGCGATGACTTATCGGGAACAGACGTAGCACGTAAACTACTTATCATTGCCCGCGAAGCAGGTATGAAATTGGAGCTTAGCGACATAGAAGTGGAGTCGGTATTACCACAAGGCTTCGCCCAAGGTGACAATGTTGATGAGTTTATGACAAAGCTACCAAGTCTGGATGCTGACTTTAACGACCGTATTCAAAGTGCAGCGAGTGAAGGTAAAGTACTTCGCTATGTAGGCACAATTAAAAATGGACACTGTAAAGTAGGTATTGAAGCGGTGGATTCATCACACGCATTAAGTGTAATTCGTGATGGTGAAAATGCGCTGGCTATTTTAAGCCAATACTACCAACCACGTCCGTTTGTTATCCGTGGTTATGGCGCAGGCTCTGCAGTAACTGCTGCGGGTGTATTTGCCGATATTCTTAAAACACTATCACGCTAGGGGGCGGTTATGATTGAAGTTTATGCGCCAGCCTCCATTGGTAATTTTACGGTTGGTTTTGACTCCCTCGGTGCGGCGTTAGCCCCAATTGATGGCAGCTTGCTGGGGGATGTGGTTACTATATGTGAAGCGCCTCGTGATGAGTTTATTTGTAGTGGCGAATACGCCCATAAACTCCCAAGCGATGCGAATGAAAACTTAGCGTATCAATGTTTAGTGCATTTTCGTACACATGTAGCACCGAATATGCCAGCCGTAAAATTAGAGTTGAAGAAAAACCTGCCTATAGGGTCTGGGTTAGGCTCAAGTGCTTGCTCTGTTGTTGCGGCATTTGCAGCGCTGGATAAGTTTGCTCAAACTAATTTAAGCCAAGTTGAGTTAATAGAGCTAATGGCCGATTTTGAGGGCTTGGTAAGCGGTGGACGTCATTATGACAATATCACTCCTTGTTATCTTGGTGGCTTACAATTAACCGGTGATTTAATTCCAAATAAATCAATAGCGTTACCTGTTGATGAAAACTGGTATTACGTTGCCGCATTTCCTGGCTTTTCGCTCAATACCGCAAAGGCACGCTCTGTTTTACCAAAAGAGCTAAGTATGCATGCGGGGGTTGAGTTTGCGCAGCGATTATCGGCTTTTAGCAGTTTATTACTGACTTCACGTTTTGATGAGGCGCTTTGTATTATGCAAGACAATATTGCTGAACCACATCGTGCGCCACTAATAAATGGTTTTGACCAAGCCAAACTTAGTTTGCCAGAACTCGGTGGCGAAGTGGTGAGTATTTCAGGCGCAGGGCCGACCTTATTTAGTGTATGTAAAACGCTTGAAGCGGCAGAGCAATGCGCGCAGTGGCTAGAGGAAAATTACATCAACGAGCAAGGTTTTTGCCATATTTGTAAATTAGATAACGACGGCACGCGTCAATTAAATGTTTTATAGGAGTAAGAGTCATGCAATTACATAATTTAAAAGAATATTCACAAAAAGTGTCGTTTGTTGAAGCTGTAAAAACAGGACTGGGGCGTAATCAAGGGGTGTTTTTTCCTGAGTCGTTAGCGCCATTAAGTGATGTTGATGCATTACTCGATATGGACTTTGTTACTCGCAGCGGCAAAATTTTATCGCACCTTATTGGTGACGAGCTACCAAGTGATACTGTTGCCCAGATGGTTAAGAATGCGTTTAACTTTCCGGTTAAGCTGGTGGAAGTTGAAGACAATACCTATTGCTTAGAGTTATTCCATGGCCCAACACTGGCGTTTAAAGATTTTGGTGGCCGCTTTATGGCGGAGTGTTTAGCGCAGTTTAACCACGGCGAAAAAGTGACAATATTGACAGCAACGTCGGGTGATACCGGTGCCGCTGTCGCGCATGCTTTTTATAATAAGCCAAATATTGATGTGGTTATTTTATACCCTAAGGGCAAAATTTCACTCGCTCAGCAAAAGCTATTTACTACACTCGGTGACAATATTCATTGTTACGCGATAGAAGGCAGTTTTGATGATTGCCAAGAGTTGGTTAAAAAATCATTTTTAGATGAAGAGTTAAAAGCAAAACTTGGTTTAAATTCAGCAAATTCAATCAATATTAGCCGCTTAGTTGCGCAAGTTTGTTATTACTTTGAGGCAATAGCACAGCTGCCAAAAGAAAAGCGTGCTACAGCGCATATTTCAGTACCCAGTGGTAACTTTGGTAATGTGTGTGCGGCTATGATTGGCGCTGTTATTGGTATGCCAGTTGGTAAACTAAGTGCGACTACAAACCAAAACGACACAGTACCGCGCTTTATGCTTGATAAAAATTGGACGCCTAATGCGACAATTGAATCGCTTTCAAATGCAATGGATGTGAGTAAACCTAATAACTGGCCACGTGTGCAATCAATGTTAGATAATAACTGGTTTAGTTATGACAATTTTTATTCTGTTAGTGTGGATGAGCAAAGCACAAAATCAGTGATGAAAAAAATTCAACAGCTTGGCTATATTGCAGAGCCTCATACCGCGATTGCCTACCAAGGGCTTGTTGAAAATAAAGCAACAGATGCTGCAGGTATCTTTTTAGCGACTGCACACCCAGCTAAATTTAAAGAAAGCGTTGAAGAAGTATTAAATACCGAAATAGCCATGCCAAAACCTCTAGCAGATGCGCTTGCAAAACCGTGTTTAGCCATTGATATGCACAATGATTACGACGATTTACGCAGCGAGCTATTTGCTAAGCTAGGTTAAAGTCACACGTTTAGAAAAAGCGGCTTAGGCCGCTTTTTTTGTTTGTTTATACATCGCTTTAGATACAACGCATAAGCTAAATAAATGTAATAAATCAAATTCATTTAAAATTGTTATTAGTTTATAAAAAAATATCATCATCAAAATGCTGTGAAATAGTTTCAATCCCTGTTTAAATATCCTCAACTTAAGAGCGTAGGCAAAGAGTCGTTTTAAGCGTACAATAAAGCCTGTAAAAAATACCCATACACGTTGCCCAGGAGACCCCCAATGTTAGAACGTAGCATGAATATTTCGGACTTTGATCCAGAGTTATTTGACGCGATGAGCAAAGAAACATCACGTCAAGAAGAGCACATTGAGTTAATTGCATCTGAAAACTACTGTAGCCCACGCGTATTAGAAGCGCAGGGTTCTCAACTTACTAACAAATATGCTGAAGGCTACCCGGGCAAACGTTACTACGGTGGCTGTGAGCACGTTGATGTGGTTGAGCAGTTAGCGATTGACCGCGCAAATGAATTATTTGGTACAGATTACGCAAACGTGCAACCACATGCTGGTTCACAAGCGAATGCCGCTGTTTTCCAAGCACTATTAAGCCCACTTGATACTGTTTTAGGCATGAGCCTAGCGCACGGTGGTCATTTAACACACGGCTCACACGTTAACTTCTCTGGTAAAACATACAACGCAATTCAGTATGGCCTTAACGAAGAAACTGGCGAAATTGATTACGCACAAGTTGAAGCGTTAGCACTTGAGCACAAGCCAAAAATGATCATTGCGGGTTTTTCTGCATACTCAGGTATTGTTGATTGGGCTAAGTTCCGTGAAATTGCAGACAAAGTAGGCGCATACTTATTTGTTGATATGGCGCACGTTGCAGGTTTAATTGCTGCGGGTGTTTACCCAAGTCCAGTGCCATTTGCTCACGTTGTAACAACCACAACACATAAAACATTAGCCGGCCCTCGCGGTGGTTTAATCATTTCTGCGTGTGGCGATGAAGATATTTACAAAAAGCTAAACAGCGCTGTTTTCCCAGGTGGCCAAGGTGGTCCTTTATGTCATGTTATTGCTGCTAAAGCGGTGGCATTTAAAGAAGCACTTCAACCTGAATTTAAAACATACCAAGCTCAAGTTGTTAAAAATGCTCAAGCAATGGTTGCAGTATTACAAGAGCGCGGCTACAAAGTAGTATCAGGTAAAACTGACAACCACTTATTCTTACTTGATTTAATCGATAAAGATATCACAGGTAAAGATGCAGATGCTGCCCTAGGTAATGCGAATATCACAGTTAACAAAAACTCAGTACCGAACGATCCTCGTTCACCATTTGTTACTTCTGGTTTGCGTATTGGTTCACCAGCAATCACTCGTCGTGGCTTTAAAGAAGCTGAGTCAAAAGAGTTAGCTGGCTGGATCTGTGACGTGCTAGACAACATCGAAGATGAGTCAGTACAAGCGCAAGTAAAAGAAAAAGTGAAAGCAATTTGTGCAAAATTACCTGTTTACGCTTAATCCAAGAGTAAAATAGTAATTTAGATCACAACTGCACACATTTTTGTTATGATAATGGCCGCTATGATAGCGGCCATTTTTTGTTTTTAAAACGGAAACACACAGTTATGCATTGCCCATTTTGCACCGCCAAAGATACTAAAGTTATTGATTCTCGCCTTGTTGGTGGGGGACACCAAGTACGTAGACGTCGTGAATGTAATGAATGCCACGAACGATTTACCACCTTTGAAGGGGCTGAATTAGTCATGCCGCGAGTTATTAAGCAAGATGGCAGCCGCGAACCGTTTAATGAAGATAAGTTACTAAATGGCTTAACTCGCGCCCTTGAAAAGCGTCCTGTAAGTACTGAACAAGTTGACGAAGTAGTTAATATAATTAAATCGCAGCTGCGAGCCACTGGCGAACGCGAAGTGTCTAGTCATTTGGTAGGTGAGTGCATTATGGAAGCGCTGAAAAAATTAGATAAAGTAGCCTATGTAAGATTTGCCTCAGTATATCGCTCGTTTGAAGATATACGTGAGTTTGGTGAAGAAATAGCCCGCTTAGGAGAGTAGTAATGACCATGCAAAGCTCGTTTTCAGAGGATGATAAACGTTATATGGCACGTGCCATTGAGCTGGCAAAAAAAGGGCGCTTTACCACCACTCCTAATCCTAATGTAGGCTGCGTACTAGTAAAAAATAATAAAATAATAGCCGAAGGGTTTCATCAATTAGCAGGGCAAGGTCATGCTGAAGTTAATGCTTTGGCTGAGGCCGGTGAAAGTGCTAAAGGTGCAACCGCTTATGTAACCCTAGAGCCTTGCAGTCATTATGGTCGTACACCGCCTTGTGCTGAAGGGCTAAAGGCCGCGGGTGTGAAAAAAGTGATTGCTGCTATGGTTGATAGCAACCCGCAAGTTGCAGGAAAAGGCCTTAAAATTTTAGCGGATGCAGGTATAGAAGTCGCTTACGGATTACTTGAAGAGCAAGCGCGGGCATTAAATTTAGGCTTTTTTAAACGAATGGAGCAGGGGTTGCCCTTTGTTACCTGTAAAATGGCCGCAAGTATTGATGGTAAAACAGCGCTTAAAAATGGCCAAAGTAAATGGATAACCGGGCCCGCTGCGCGCCAAGATGTGCAACTATATCGTGCTCAGAGCTGTGCAATTTTAACCGGTGCCGATACAGTCTTGATGGATGATGCAAAACTAAATGTACGCCCAGAAGAGTTTCCGCATTCTTTACCAACTGATTTACCACTGCGCCAACCGGTTCGCGTTATTATTGATTCCCAAAACAGACTTACCCCTGAACTTGCCTTATTTTCAATTCAAAGCGAGATGATAATATTTACCACTCGGGTTGATAAATCGCATCAGTGGCCTCATTTTGTTAAACAGATCGAACTACCCGAAAAGAACAATAAAGTAGACTTACAAGCAGCACTGCAAAAGCTAGCGCAATTACAGTTTAATAATGTGTGGTTAGAAGCGGGAGCCACATTGGCCGGAAAAATGGCTGAACTTGATTTAATTGATGAGTTTGTTTTTTATATTGCCCCTAAGTTAATGGGTAGCGATGCAAAAAGTTTACTGAATTTCCCTGAGTTAATGAGTATGCAAAATACCATTAATTTAACTTTTAATGAGTGTGTGCCAATTGGTGATGATTTACGTATCACAGCACACAAAAAAGCTCATTAATCATTTTATATAAAGAGTAGCACTATGTTTACTGGAATAGTTGAAGCGACAGGTAAAATTGCGTTATTACAAAAAAAACAAGGTGATTTAGCTATTCGTATCCAAAGTAAAAACCTTGATATGAGTGATGTTAAGTTAGGTGACAGTATTGCAACCAACGGTGTATGCCTCACTGTTGTTGATAAGCATATAGATGGCTTTAGTGCTGACTTATCAAATGAAACGATTAGCTTAACGGGGTTTGCACATTACGCTTTAGGGCAAACAGTTAACTTAGAAAAGGCGATGCAACCTGTATCGCGCCTCGGGGGGCATTTAGTGTCTGGTCATGTTGATGGTATTGCCACTATCACAGCAATAAATACCAGTGCACGAGCAACCGAATATTGGTTAGCCACCGACGAAAATTTAATGAAATACATTCCTTATAAAGGGTCTGTGTGTATTGATGGTGTTAGCTTAACGGTCAATGCAGTTGAAGGTAATAAATTTAAACTAACGATTGTGCCACACACCAAGGATCAAACGACCATAGCCGATTTTCAAGTCGGTACCAAAGTGAATCTAGAGGTCGACCAAATAGCACGTTATTTAGAGCGCCTTGTAAAGGGAGCTGAGCATCCTACTGGTTCAGATATTTCGATGAGCTTACTCGCTAAAGCGGGCTTTATAAAATAACGATATTGACAACTTATACGAGCAACTTATGAATTTAAACAGCGCACAAGAAATAATAGATGACATTAAAGCCGGTAAAATGGTTATTTTAATGGACGATGAAGACAGAGAAAATGAAGGCGATTTAATTATTGCTGCTGAGCACATAAGTGCAGAAGCAATTAACTTTATGGCGACTCATGGCCGTGGGTTAATTTGTTTAACCATGACTCAAGAGCGTTGCTCGCAACTTGATTTACCGCTGATGGTTAAAAATAACGGTGCAGCATTCTCGACTAACTTTACTATGTCTATTGAAGCATCAAAAGGGGTTACGACGGGGATTTCTGCAGCGGATCGTGCTCGCACTGTTCAAGCTGCCATTGCTAAAGGCGCAGTGCCAAGCGATATTGTACAGCCTGGGCATATTTTCCCTATTATGGCGCAACCTGGCGGCGTATTAACGCGCGCAGGGCACACTGAAGCTGGCTGTGATTTAGCGCGTTTAGCGGGGCTTGAGCCGTCATCAGTGATTGTAGAAATTCTAAATGAAGATGGCACCATGGCGCGCCGCCCTGATTTAGAAGTATTTGCTAAGCAACATGATATTAAAATTGGCACCATTGCTGATTTAATCGAATACCGTAACTTAAATGAAACCACTATTGAGCAAGTTGCAAAATGTAAATTGCCAACTGAGCATGGCGAATTTGACTTAGTAACTTACAAAGACACCATTGACGGGCAGCTGCACTATGCATTGCTTAAAGGTGAAATAAAACAACAAGAACCAACGTTAGTGCGAGTGCACTTACAAAGTACCTTTAACGATATTTTACTCTCTGATCGTAATGCTGATCGTAGTTGGGGATTATCGCAAGCAATGGCGTATATAGCTGAGCATAATGGTGCTTTAGTCATCTTAGGTAAGCAAGAAAGCACTGACGAATTAGAAGCGACTGTTAAAGCATTCGCTGCAGCTGATGCTGGCGAGAGTGTAACGCCACGCAAATTCCAAGGTACTTCACGTACCGTAGGTGTAGGCTCGCAAATTTTGGCTGATTTAGGTATCCAAAAAATGCGTTTGATGAGTTTACCGAAAAAATATCATGCATTATCAGGCTTCCATTTAGAAGTTGTTGATTACGTAGAGCCACAATAATTACACGCTAGGCTATTATTTTATTTATGTGGTATAATGCGCAGCAATTTTTGCGCAACCGAAATCGCTTAAACTTATTTTTAGGGTTATCAAATGAAAATTATTGAAGGTAATAAATACGCTCCAGGCAAAAAGTTTGCCATTGTCATTTCTCGTTTCAATGACTTTATTGGTAGTAGCTTGCTTGCAGGTGCTGTTGATGAGCTAAAACGTACTGGTGGAGTATCAGAAGATGATATTACCGTAATTTACGTACCAGGTGCGGTTGAATTACCTTTAGCAGCGAAACGCGTTGCAGCAAAAAAAGAATATGATGCAATTATCGCCTTAGGTGTAGTGATCAGAGGGGGCACGCCTCACTTTGATCTCGTCGCTGGCGAGTCAAATAAAGGGCTTGCACAAGTATCACTTGAGTATGATATCCCGGTTGCATTTGGCGTATTAACCACTGAAAGCATTGAGCAAGCAATTGAGCGCGCAGGTACCAAAATGGGTAACAAAGGCGGCGAAGCTGCTTTAGGTGCGCTTGAAATGGTTAATGTGTTAGATAAAATTTAAGTTTAAGGAATTTTTGTGAAACCAGCAGCAAGACGTAAAGCACGTATCTTAGCACTTCAAGCCGTGTATTCATGGCAATTAAGCGGCAATGCAATTGCCGATATCGAACAACAAATGTTGATCGAAAACGATGTGACTAAAATTGATGTTGAATATTTTAAAGATTTAGCGCGTGGAGTTGCAGTAAACCACAAGCAACTAGACGAAGCTGTATCGCCTCATTTAACTCGTCCATTTGATGAATTAGACGAAGTTGAACGTGCAATCTTACGTTTAAGCAGCTACGAGCTTAAATTTCGTGAAGACGTTCCTTACAAAGTGGCTATCAATGAAAGTATTGAATTAGCTAAAATGTTTGGCGCTGAAGATAGCCATAAATTTGTAAACGGTGTACTTGATAAAGCTGTAAAACAGTTACGCAAGTAATAACAACTTTAGCTGATTTTTATCATCAGATGAGTTGTTATAAATAACCGTTAAAAAGGAGAGCCGGCATAGGCCGGCTTTTTTGTGTATGAAGGAATTTGAATTAATTAATCGTTACTTTAAAGGTCGTGGCATTACTCGTCGCGATGTTAATTTAGGGATTGGAGATGACTGTGCGCTTGTCACAGTTCCAGCGAACTGTCAGCTTGCTGTAACCACAGATACCTTAGTTGCTGGGGTGCATTTTTTTCATGATATCTCCCCTCGCGCATTAGGGCATCGAGCTCTTGCTGTTAATTTAAGTGATTTAGCTGCCATGGGCGCAGAGCCTACTTGGGTGTCGGTTGCACTTACCTTACCTAGTATCGATCCACAATGGATTGCTGAGCTGACTGATGGCATGCATGAAATTGCTGAGTACTTTAACGTTCAGATCATTGGTGGTGATACCACTCAAGGTCCACTTAGTATTACTATTTGTGCAAAAGGTACAGTTCCTGAAGGCACAGCATTACGTAGAAGTGGTGCAAAAGTGGGTGATTGGATTTTTGTAACCGGTCCGCTTGGTGATGCTGGGTTGGCGATTGAATCGAAAAAACAAGGCTTATCGATTGCACCTGAACACTTAAAAGATATTAATAAACGTTTAAATTTCCCCACGCCACGTGTAGCTGCTGGGCAAGCGTTACGAGGCTTGGCATCGTCGGCCATTGATATTTCCGATGGGTTACTAGCCGACTTAGGGCATGTGCTAAATTTATCACAAGTTAGTGCCACCATTAATATTGAAAATGTCCCCACCTCAGATGCCATGCAAGCGAGTCTTGATTTTGAGCAGCGACTTCCTTTTGTTCTTAACTATGGCGATGATTACGAGTTACTGTATACAGTTGCTGATAGTAACAAGAGTATGCTAGATATTAAGCTGCGCCAATACGGTGTAGAGGCAAGCTGTATCGGGCAAATAAAAAGTGGTGACGGCAATATAGAGTTATTAAACCAAGGTGAGAAGTTTGCTTTTGAACATAAAGGTTTTGAGCACTTTTCCAAGGAGCAGGTTTGAATAAAAACCGATTATTTAATTTAAAACGCCCACATCAATTTTTTGGTTTGGGTTTTGGTACTGGGCTTGCACCAAAAGCACCTGGTACATTTGGCACATTGGCAGCATTACCGTTTATTTTTATTACCATGCATTTTCCGCTATGGTTACAAATTGTATTTGCAGTAGTCATAAGTATCTTTGGTATTTGGGCATGTGGAAAAACAGCCGATGACCTTCAAGTACATGATCATCCCGCAATTGTTTGGGACGAAGTTGCTGGTTACTATATTACTATGATTGGCGCAGTACTTAACTGGCAAACATTATTAGTGGGCTTTTTACTGTTTCGCTTTTTTGATATAGCAAAGCCAGGGCCGATTCGCATACTCGATAAACGTGCCCATGGTGGGTTTGGTATTATGGCCGATGATGTACTTGCAGGTATTTTTTCGCTTATTTGTTTGCAAGCATTGATAAAAGTAGGTTTACTACCCTTTTAATTTATTATTTGTTTAACTAGGTGGCAGCACTATGATGCGATTTTTATTGGTTTGTGTACTTATGCTATGTGCCATGCCAAGTACGGCTTCAATTACTGATTACGTAGTTAAACAATGGAATATCAAAGACGGCTTACCCTCACAATCCCTAAAAAGTGTAGTACAAGATAACCAAGGCTATATGTGGCTTGGCACTCAATTTGGATTAAGCCGTTTTGATGGCAATACCTTCACTAATTATAATACCCAAAATAGTTTATTTTTACCCAGCAATGGTATTAATAAATTATTGATCGATGGCGAAGGATTATTGTGGGTAGGCACTAAAAATGGCCTTGTGGTTATCGATCCTGAAAAGCTAACCGCACAAGAGTTTAATATTAAAGGCCCTGTAAGAGATATTCTTGAAGATTCTCAAGGCAGTATCTGGATAGCAGCTAATGGGCTCTATTATATAGACAGAGGTCAAATAGAACTGCGCGACCAACTAAATAACCCTAGTCCTATTGTAAACGCCACAGCTATCACCCAAATTGTGGGGTCGGTCAGTAAAATGGCGCTTTCACCTGAGGGAATTTGGCTGGTTAACGACCGTAATTTATTACGTTTAACGCAAAGCTCGTCTGACTTTTCTAAATTACGCTTAGAACTAACCGCTAAAGTGGCTTTACCCGATCGTTTAGCGCAAACCATTGTTCACGATCTATCGTTTTTAAATGGTAATTTGTACCTAGCTTCTGAGTTAGGGGCTTATTTTTTAGATTTAGATGACGAGCTACGTCCGTTTCCACTTCCCAATGCTAATAACTCAGCTGTGTATAAGTTTATGAGCGATGGTAATGGCGGCTTGTGGATATCAACCTATGGACGTTTATTATTTAGAGCTAAATCTAATGATTGGCAGTGGGTTGAACCCAGCCAATTAGATCAGAGTATTTGGTTTGCCGATATATTTAGAGATGATGAAAATAACATATGGCTAGCGAGTTTTAGTGAAGGGTTATGGCTTGCTCACGAAGGGCGAATAGAGCGCCATTCAGCCATTTCTAAAATGACCGAAGCGGTGATGGCGATTAGTAAATCACCAGATGGTAAATTATGGATTGCCAATAAAAGTGGCATTGGTTATTTTGATGCCGATAAAACCTTTATCAATGTTATCAATAGTGCCAAGTATGGAAATGCCTCGGTACATGACCTGCAATTTGATGGCGATCGCCTTTATGTTGCTACTGGCAGAGGCTTGTTTTTCTATGAGTCGAACACCTTATATAGTTTCCCTGCTCGTGCGTTGAGCGATAACCCTGTTTTTGCAATTAGCACTTCAACTAAAGGCGGCTTTTGGGTAGGCACCGGACGAGGGTTATATCGTCTAAATTATAATGGCTTAAACCCTTTTGCGTACAATGCGTTCTTAGGTAGTAAGTTTGTTACTTATGTTCTAGATAAACCAAATTTTGGCGTGATTGGTACCAGTAAAGGCGCGTATTACTTTACTGAACGCGGGATAGAAAAAATAGGTGACCAAACCACCTTAGAAAGTGCGTACGTTACTAGCATTTTACACATTAAAGGCGTAGGTATTTTAATTGGTTCGTTGAATGATGGTTTGTTTTATCGCAGTGGACAAGGGCAATGGCAGCAACTAGACGCCGCCAATGGACTGCCATATGGTTCTATATTCAGCTTAGAATACGATGACACCTCAAAGCGAATTTGGGTAAGCACCATGAAAGGGGTTTACCGTATGCCTGTTGAGCAATTTAAAGCCAACATCGAAAGCCTAAAAGTAGAAGAAGTGATCTCTTCATTTGACCGTCAGCTCGATGGTAAAGCCAGCCAATGCTGTAATGGTTTAGGCCATGATGCGGTGGTTGATATGGATAACTCTATTTGGTATCCCAGTTTGCAAGGCGTTGTAGAAATTCCTAAAGACGTAGAGTTATTTGGATTACGCTCACTTAAACCAACTATAGAAACCTTAACGACGCCATCACGAAAGCTCGCAGCAGCTGCTTTAGGCGAAAAACCAGTTCTTGAGACCGATGAGCGTGATGTGACACTTACCTATACCGCGATTGATTATTACGCTCCGGCAAGTATTGAGTTTAGATATAAACTCAATGGACTTGATAATGATTGGCGCTATGCAAATACCCGCAGAGAAGCAATTTATACAAATTTACCCGCTGGTATGTTTTTATTTGAATTAGAAACTAAACGCCAAGGTGAGGATTGGGGTAAAGCGCAATCAGCAGAATATGCGTTTATTGTTCCAGAGCGATTTGGTGAAACTATCTACTTTAGGTTACTGATCACCAGTGGTTTTGTGTTGCTGTTTTATTTAGTGTTTTGGGTCTTTAAAGTTCAAGAGCGACGCAAGCAACAAGTACTCGAAGGGCTTATTACTGAGCGAACCTTAGAGCTTCGCCAAGCAAATGATAAATTAAACCAAGTAAACTCTCAGCTTAAACTTGTTAGTCACTCTGATGAGCTAACAGGGCTGAGAAGTCGTCGTTTCTTGTTTGATCAATTACCAAAAGATATTGAGCATTTTCAACGTAACTCGCAGTCATTGCAGGCTCAGGGTAAATCTTTGGTGTTATTAATTATTAATTTAGATAACTTTAGTCGTATTAATGATGCCTATGGCCCTATTGCTGGAGATAGTTGTTTACAACAAGTGGCTGCATTACTTAACTCCCGCACTCAAGGCTCTGATTATGTTGCCCGTTGGAGTGGTGATGAGTTTTTACTGTTATTACGTGATTTTAAGTGTAATTTGATCGACAGTTATGTATCTGAATTATGCCAAGCTATTGCCGATTACTCGTTTCAGTTACCTAACGGTGAAACAACTAATATAACAGCGTCAGTGGGTTGGTCTTTCTATCCGCTACCCCTGTTAGGTGGGCAAGTTATTAGCTGGGAAACATCGATTAATTTAGCTGACATCGCTTTACATCAAGTTAAAAAACGCGGCGGCGATGGCGTCGCTAATATTACTTTTGACGAGCAATTAGACGCATTTGAGTTTGAGCAAAACCCCAATGTTGAACAGCAAATTGGTTTGTTACAAAGTAATGGCTTAGCCGATATTAAGGTATGGATGCGCTAGAGATTATAAGTGAGCAATAAAAAAGGAGCCAAAGGCTCCTTTTTTATTAAACACTATAAGTATTAGCTCATAAATTCTTTAATTGAAGTTAATATACCTTGTCCACCTAACCCCATTTCATCATGCATTTGCTGTTGTGTACCGTGTTTAATAAACTCATCCGGTATACCTAAGTTAAGTATTTTTACAGCCGCTTTTTGGGTGGCTAAATACTCATTAACCGCCGAACCTGCACCACCAGAAATTGCATTATCTTCAAGTGTTACAATGATATCGTGGTTAGCGACAAGTTCATCAATTAAACCAGTATCAAGTGGTTTGATAAATCGCATATTAACTAAAGTGGCATTGAGATCATCTGAGGCTAATTGGGCGTTTTCAAGCAAGGTACCAAATGACAATATAGCTACTTTAGCACCTTGTTTAATTACGTTAGCTTTACCAATTTCGAGCTGTTGCATAGCGCTTTGAATGTCTGCTGTGCCCGCACTGCCACGCGGGTAACGCACAGCTACTGGGCAATTGGCTTGATAGCCAGTGTATAGCATTTGACGGCATTCGTTAGTATCGCTAGGTGCCATAATAACCATGTTAGGAATACAGCGCATAAAGCTTAGGTCATAGGCGCCTTGGTGAGTTTCACCATCGGCTCCGACAATACCTGCGCGGTCAATAGCAAATAATACCGGTAGGTTTTGCAATGCAACGTCGTGAATTAGTTGATCATACGCACGTTGTAAAAAGCTAGAGTAGATAGCCACAACGGGTTTTAACCCTTCACAGGCAAAACCTGCAGCAAGGGTTACAGCGTGCTGCTCAGCAATTGCCACATCAAAATATTGTTCAGGGTGTTCTTTAGAAAAACGCACCATCCCCGAACCTTCTCGCATCGCAGGGGTAATTGCCATCAATTTGCTGTCTTGCTCTGCCATATCGCAAAGCCAATCACCAAATACATTTGAGAAAGTAGCCGCACTTGGCTTAGATTTTGGTAAACTTGAAGTTGCAGGATCAAATTTTGGTACGCCATGATAACCAATCGGATCGGCTTCTGCGGGCTTGTAACCTTTGCCTTTTTGGGTTTTTATATGTAAAAGTTGTGGGCCTTTTAAGTTACGCATGTTACGCAGCGTATCAACCAGCATGTTCACATCATGGCCATCAATTGGACCAATGTAATTTAGGCCTAATTCTTCAAAAAAAGTACCCGGGATCATCATCCCTTTAATGTGTTCTTCCATACGGCTGGCAAGTTCTTTTACCGGCGGTACACCAGAAAGAAGCTTTTTACTGCCTTCGCGGATGTTGGTATAAAAGCTACCTGATAAAATACGCGCAAAATGATTGGTTAACGCGCCGACGTTTTCAGAAATCGACATTTCGTTATCGTTCAAAATAATCAACATATCTGATTTAACATCACCTAAGTGATTCATCGCCTCAAAGGCCATACCTGCGGTAATTGCGCCATCGCCTATCACCGCCACGGTTTTACGACCTTTGCCTTCTTTTTGCGCAGCAATAGACATACCCAGCGCCGCTGAAATAGAGGTGCTTGAATGGCCAACACTAAACGTATCGTATTCACTTTCGTCTCTAAATGGAAATGGGTGCAATCCATCTTTTTGGCGAATGGTGTGCATTTGGTCACGACGTCCCGTTAGTATTTTATGTGGGTAGGCTTGATGACCTACATCCCAAACTAAACGGTCGTCGGGAGTGTTGTACACATAATGTAATGCAACGGTAAGTTCTACGGTACCTAAACCAGACGCTAAATGGCCGCTACTTTGCGATACTGAATTGAGTAAGTAATCACGCAATTCATGGCTAAATGCAGGAAGCTTATCTTGTGCTAAGTCTCGCAAGTGGGCTGGTTCGTTCACCAAATTAAGTAATGGATACTTGCTGCTATCAAGTGTCATGGTTTTTTATATATCCTTCGCTAATATTAACTTCCCTCAAAAAAGCTAAGTTTAAGAGGTGGCTTAATATTTAGTAATAATTTTGTTCTAAGATTTAATACGTTTTAGCCATGTTTAATGGTCACGTTCAATTAAATAGTTTGCCAATGCCGCTAAGCTGGTCGTGTCTGCGTCAATATTGGCTAACGCCTCATGGGCTTGTTGTATCAAATTTAGTGCTTTTTGCTTAGCACCTAGCATACCTAATAAAGCCGGGTATGTCGCTTTATTCGCAGCAATATCTGACCCTTGAGGCTTACCTAAAGTCAGTGTGTCGCCCTCAACATCTAAAATATCGTCATGAACCTGAAAGGCCAGCCCGATAGCATACCCAAAAGTAGATAAGTTATCTAAAGTGTGTTGGCTAATATTAGGGGCACAAAGTGCGCCCAAAGTAATCGCACAATTTATTAATGCGCCTGTTTTAAGTTTATGAATACGTTCTAATTCATCAACCGTAATAACTTTATCTGTTGCTGCAATATCGCGGCCTTGCCCGGCAACCATTCCTTGCAAGCCTGAAGCATGTGCTAATTCAGCAATCATTTTTAACTGAGCTTCTGTTGAGCATTTAAATGTGTGCTTAGCAATAAGCTCAAACGCTAAGGTTTGCAGTGCGTCACCTGCTAAAATAGCTTGTGCTTCACCATAGACAATATGACATGTAGGACGGCCACGACGTAAATCATCGTCATCCATAGCGGGTAAATCGTCATGCACTAATGAATAACTATGAATGCATTCTATCGCTGCTGCCAGCACATCTAAATCACGTTTTTCAGCACCGAGCATTTTGCCTGTGGTATAAACCAAAAAAGGGCGTAATCTTTTCCCGCCATTCATTAGACTATAATGTGTGGCTTCTTTTATGGTGTTGTCGCTTTCAAGAGGTTGTTCGAAATAAAGGTTGAGTGTATTGGCTACATCATCTTGAGCGAGCTTTATTTGTTCTTTTATGCTCACAATTATTCCAAATCGTTATCAAATTGAGTAAGCGGTGCTTTTTCGTCATTACCCATTAATATCGACACCTTTTGCTCGGCTTGTTGAAGTTTACCGGAAGACGCACTGGCTAATGCAATGCCGCGCTCAAATTGCTTTAAAGACTGTTCAAGCGATAAATCACCTTGTTCCATTTCACTGACAATTGTTGTTAATTCTTCTAGTGCTTGTTCGAAACTTAAATTTTCAGGTTTTTTAGTCGCCATCTTTATTTTCAACTTACATAATAAATTTAGACGCCAATTTTAGGGGGAATGCTAAACTAGGTCAAAGAATGTTATGTTTTTTTGATAGATAAATTCTGTTAATTGGGTTTTACTGCGCTTCAGCGTTATTTTTTAAATTATAAATTCTGATTAGTTAGATTGATTCCCTATGTTGATCTAAAATAGGACTAATCGTAATTTTATCGTTTATCATAAAAATCACTTAAGTATTTCAGTATCTTGCCGATATACATTTAATAACAACGCTTGCGAAGAAAAAATATAAAACCTTTGGAGGGAATGTGGATTTAGCAACCATTATTGGGATCCTTGGCGCAATTGGCTTAATTGTCATGTCCATGTTTATGAGTAGTAGCGGTGAAGTCGGTATGTTTTACAATACCCCTTCAGTGGTTATTGTATTTGGTGGCTCCCTTTTTATCGTTTTATCCAATTTTACTATGTCGCAATTTTTAGGCATTGGTAAGGTTTGTGCTAAAGCGTTTATGTTTAAAATTGAACCCCCTGAAGCGTTAATTGAAAAGGCGGTTGAGCTAGCAGATTCTGCCCGAAAAGGCGGGTTTCTAGCATTAGAAGAGGCTGAGATTCCAAATCCATTTATGCGCAAAGGCGTTGATATGCTCGTGGATGGGCATGATGCGGATGTGGTGCGTGCAACATTACAAAAAGATATTTCCCTGACGACAACTCGTCATGAAATGGGCGCAAGCTTATTTAAGTCGCTAGGTGATATTGCTCCCGCAATGGGGATGATTGGTACATTAATCGGCTTGGTGGCTATGTTATCAAATATGGATGATCCAAAAGCAATCGGCCCAGCCATGGCGGTAGCCTTGTTAACAACGTTGTATGGGGCATTTTTGGCGAATGTTGTCGCCATTCCTATTCAGGTCAAACTTGAATTGCGTAAAGATGAAGAAGCAATGAACCAGCGACTTATTTTGGATGCAGTATTAGGCATCCAAGATGGCCAAAACCCTAAAGTAATTGAGGGGATCTTGAAAAATTATTTGGCTGAGTCTAAACGCGCGGTAAACACTGAGGAATAGTTATGTCTGATGAAGAGTGTAAATGCCCACCCCCAGGGTTACCTGCATGGATGGGGACATTTGCCGATTTAATGTCGCTATTAATGTGCTTTTTTGTACTCTTACTCGCGTTTTCTGAAATGGATGTGCTTAAATTTAAGCAAATTGCAGGCTCTATGAAGTTTGCTTTTGGTGTACAAAATAAAATTGAAGTTAAAGATATTCCAAAAGGCACCTCAGTTATTGCGATGGAGTTTACTCCAGGTAAACCTGAGCCAACCCCCATTGAAACTATTCAGCAACAAACAGTTGAAATGACTCAGCAAATGCTAGAGTTTCAGGCGGGCGATGAAAGTTCAGCCGGCGGACGGCAAGAACAACGAGGCGAAAAACGAGGTGGTGAGTCTAGCAGCACCTCTGAGGAAGTTGCTTCAGCGCCTTCAGTTTCTGCTGCCGATCAAGAGCAAATAAATGACTTAGTTAAAAAAATTGCACAACAGCTTGAAAAGCAAATTATTGATGGAGCTATTGAGCTTGAGTCATTAGGTCAGCAAATCATTATTCGTATTAGAGAAAATGGTTCGTTTCCATCGGGCAGTGCGTTTTTACAACCACAATTTAAACCTATCATTCAGGATATTGGCCGGTTATTAAAAGATGTGCCAGGTGAAATCACCGTCTCCGGTCACACTGATGACTTTCAAGTTTCTAATGAACTTTATATTAATAACTGGGATTTATCCTCTAAACGAGCTGTTGCGGTAGCAAGTGAACTGCAAAAAGTTGCGGGTTTTGATAAGACCCGAATGATGGTCGTTGGGCGTGCAGAAACCAGACCTTTAGTGCCGAATGATTCCCGAGAAGATCGAAGACGTAACCGCCGGGTAGAAATATCAATTTTACAAGGCAAGGCGAAAGAATCAGATCCTATTGATATTAGATAGAATTTATTGGTTTTGTCCCCTTTTTTAGCATAGAATGCATTTCTCTTAACAGATGTAATTAAAAGTGGAGTGAGTATGTTAAATAAATTTTGTAGTATGCCTGGTAATGGCGATGGTACAGACGAAGATAAAAAAGTTAAGTAAGGTTTTTTAGTTTGCCTGAATGGTTTTTGTACTTCGTCAGTATATTAAGTAAAAGCTGGGTTCTTATTCTGAGCCCAGCTATTTTGTTGTTTTTTATCCTTAAGGATTATTTAGCCTTAAGGTTTGCTGCTATTACCGCTGCTTTTTTCTTATTTGGTACTATAACTTACTCAAGTTTAATGGCGTTTGATGATGGTATTTATGTATACCGTTATCTTGTATGGGCATTAACAGATATTACTTGGATGGCACTGATTGCTTATTTGGGCCTGAAAGATAAAGTGCATTTGTGGCAATGTGTACTTGGCCAACTTGTGGTTATTGCTGCCCCTATTCTGCAATTATTTCGTTTAGTAGATCGCCATCTTTGGGATTTATCGTATAGTACTGTTATGTATCAAACGTTTATGCCCTTAATAAATATCGCTACTGTTGTTATATGTTATCTACCGCTTTTATATATTTTTGTTAATAAGCGAAATAAAGCTTTAAGCTTATAACGACAAAAATACCCCTCGTTTTAAAATGATATGCTAGACTACTGTTTATATGAACAGTGTTAGAGCTTGGTTATGAAACTTTATATTGCTGAAAAACCCTCTTTGGGTCGCGCTATTGCAGACGCACTTCCTAAACCGCATAAAAAGCATGATGGCTATATTGAAGTGGCAAATGGTGATTGCGTATCTTGGTGCATAGGTCATTTGCTCGAGCAAGCAGAACCCGATGACTATGATGAGCGTTTTAAAAAGTGGCAGTTTGAACATTTACCTATTGTGCCTGAGCATTGGCAACTTAAAGCAAAGCCTAAAACTCGTAAACAACTCACTATTTTAAAAAAGCTAATCAAACAAGCAACAATACTTGTACATGCTGGCGATCCTGACCGTGAAGGCCAGTTATTAGTTGATGAAGTTATAGAACAAGCAAAAATCAGCCAAGCAAAAAAACAAAATATTCAGCGTTTATTGATCAGTGACTTAAACTTAACGGCAGTTAAAAAGTCACTAAATAGTATGCGTGCTAACCGTGACTTTATTCCTTTGAGTGTTTCTGCTCTTGCGCGGTCTCGTGCTGATTGGTTGTTTGGCATGAACTTGACGCGTGCATACACATTAGCGGGGCAAAAAGCGGGATTTGGTAATGTATTGTCGGTTGGGCGAGTGCAAACACCCATTTTGGGCCTAGTAGTTAATCGCGATAACGAGATAGCAAATTTTGTATCAAAACCATTTTATGAAGTACTTGCTCACCTTGATACACCTAAGGAGCAATCATTTACTGCTAAGTGGATACCAAGTAAAGCGTGTGAGCCTTATCAAGATGATGAGGGCAGAGTGCTTAACAAAGCTTTAGCTGAAAATGTAACTTCACGTATCGCTAGTCAACCAGCAAGCGTAACTGCTCTTGAGCAAAAGCAAAAAAAACAAACCGCGCCGCTTCCCTATAATTTGTCTGCTTTACAAATAGATGCCGCTAAAGCGTTCGGAATGCCAGCGCAAAAAGTGCTCGATACTTGCCAGGTTTTATATGAACGTCATAAGTTAATTACTTACCCACGCTCAGATAATCGTTATTTACCAAAAGATCATCACCAAGATGCAGCTGCGATACTAAAAGCGATTGCAGTAAATGGAGGCCAAAAAGCAGAATTTGTTAATGGAGCAGATGCAAAAAAACGAAGTAAATGTTTTAACGATTCAAAAGTAGCAGCTCACCACGCGATTGTACCAACAGCTAAACAGTTAAAAACTGTGAGTTTAGCAAGTGATGAAGAAAAAATTTATCAGTTAATAAGTCGACACTATTTAATTCAGTTTTATCCCGATTACATTTACAACGAAACCAAGGTAGAGGTAACTATAGCGGGTGGTTTATTCAAAGCTAATGCAAAACAAGATGTAAGCTTGGGTTTTAAATTGCTTATGGGTAAGCCTGAACTTAAAGAAGAAGCAACATTGCCTTATTTGGAAAAAGGCATGGTACTTACCTGTACTAAAGGTGAGGTGGTGCAAAAGCATACAACTCCTCCTGCTCATTTTACCGATGCAACCTTACTTGCTGCTATGACGGGAATTAGCCGTTATGTAAAAGACTCGCAAATCAAAAAAATATTAAAAGAAACAGATGGCCTTGGTACTGAAGCTACTCGCGCAGGTATCATTGAACTATTATTTAAACGTCGCTTTTTAAAACGTGAAGGAAAAGCAATTAAAGCAACTGAAACAGGTCTGGCACTAATCAGTGTATTACCTGAGGGGTTATCAAGCCCCGATTTAACTGCAAAATGGGAGTCGAGTTTAGGAGATATCGCTCAGCAAGCAATGAGTTATCAGCAATTTATACAGCCTTTGCTAGCTGATTTAACTAATTTTGTAAGCCAAGCAACTAACTGCGATAGTAATGTATTTGCACATTTGCCAAAAACATCGCCTAAGAAGCGTTTTGCTAAACGTACAAAGAAAGCGCCGTATAAAAAGTCGAGTTACAAAAAAGCCCTGCGGTAAATTAAACTCAGGGCTTGAAAATAACCTTGAAGATTATTGATTGAATAATGCCGCAGCGGCATTACTCATTGCAGTTATTCCTGTTGGAAGCGCTACTTTATAATCGGGAGCAAATTTACTTGAATGTAATGAAGGTAGTGTTTCGTTATTTTTCATTGCATTTGTATATTGCTGTTGGTTAACTCCGCCTAACCAAAATAAAGTAATGGGGATGTTTTCATCTGTTCTACCATATAGTCCAAAGTCTTCACCAGCCATAACAGCTTTAGTTGCAAGTACATTTTTTACACCAATTGCATCAGCAATGGCACTCCTAACTATATTTGTTTGCTCCGGATTATTGTAAGTAGATGGAATCGATTCACTTTCATGAACATACACTTCTGGGTAGAGCGCTTCTTCTAAGCCAGCACTGTGTGCAATACCTGCAGTAATACGTTTAATCGCAGCAATTTGCGCATTTCTAACTTCCGGGTTATAGCTACGCAGAGTAAGTTGTAGCTTTACTTCATCAGAAATTACATTGTGTTTTGAGCCGCCATGGATAGATCCAACAGTGATCACTGATGGTTCAAGAGGAGATAACTCCCGACTCGTAATTGTTTGTAATGCTAAAATGGTGCGAGCAGCAATAATAACAGGATCAACAGTCGTATGAGGATAGGCTCCATGGCCTCCTTTGCCTTTTATTGAAATATCAACTGAGTCGACGCTTGCCATAGTGTACTCATTTTTCAGAGCAACTTTTCCTGCAGGTACACTAGCACTAACATGCAAAGCAATAATATGATCGGGTTTTGCGTATTTGCTAAATAACCCCTCACTAAGCATTGCTTTTGCACCACCCCCAACTTCTTCAGCCGGTTGCGCAACCATCATTAAAGTACCTTGCCACGACTGTTTATTTTTAATTAGTTGTTGCGCGGTGCCTATAAATGAACTCATATGAATATCATGACCACAACCATGCATAACACCGACCTTGCTACCTTGTTCATTTACTGTGGTAACAGTTGATGCGTATGCTTTTCCTGTTTGTTCTGTGATTGGTAAGCCATCAGTATCAGTTCGAATCATAACGGTGGGGCCTTGGCCATTTCTATATATACCTACAACGCCATAACCGCCAACGCTACTGGTTACATCAAACCCAAGCTTTTGAAGCTGCGAAGCCATTTTTTTACCTGTTTGCTGCTCATGATAAGACAGTTCAGGTGACTGGTGTAAATCTAGATAAAGCTTTTCTATTGCTGGCATACTTTTATTAAGATCCAACTTGAGTGTTTGCGCACTTAATAATGGGCTAACTAATAAACACAGTGCACTCGCATATACTAATTTCATATTTCCCTCGCTACCTTATAATGTATTTAAATGATTTAAATATATGGCTTGTAATTATTATCTTCATCACCATATAAAAACCTAAATAGATGAACATGGCAATAACTCAATGAGCAATAAAGTTAATCTTAACGCACAAAACCTTCAGCAAGTATTAGGTGAAACATCACAACAAAAGTTAGTACTACTTAACTTTTTTTCGCCACAAAGCCCAGAATGTATTAGCCAAGCAGCTATTTTAGATAAGCTAGCCGCCGAATATAATAACTATATAGTTGTTGCAAACTTAGATTGTGATGCAGAGCAAGCTTTGGCCTCGCAACTTGCCCAGCAAGTCGGTTTACAAACTTTGCCTACCTTAGTGTTATTAAAAGACTCAGCTCCAGTTGATGTATTAGCGGGTGCACAAACAGAAAGCCAAGTACGTGATGCCCTATCTAAACACTTACCTGCACAACAAGACCTTTTATTAGAGCAAGCCAAGCAAGCACTGGTTAATAGTGATTTAAATGCCGCGTTTAATTATGCTAAGCAAGCGTATGAATTAGATAGTAGTAATGCGAGAATTAAATTAGTGCTTGCAGATATATGTATACAGATTCACAAACTCGATGAAGCCGCAGCATTAATAGAAACAATAGACGCACAAGATCAAGATGCATACTTTAATAACATTAAAGCTAAATGTGAGGCTGCACTAGAGGCAACTGATTCACCTGAAATAAAAGCATTGCAAGAAAGGGTAGCCAAGCATCCTAATGAGCTTGAATTACAAATGGAGCTAAGTAACCTACTCAATGAAGCAGGAAGGAAAGAAGAAGCATTAGAAGCACTCTTTACTATTCTTAAGAAAGATCTGAATTTTGATGAGGCTAAGCCAAACTTCTTGGCTGTTATTGCGTCTTTACCAGATGGCGATGCGCTAGCTGCTAAATATCGTCGCAAGCTTTATAGCATTTTGTACTAACGATTAAGATAAACTCTCTATAAAAAGCACCTATGTTAAGGTGCTTTTTTGTTTCTGCGTTAGGATAGTAGGGTAAAAGCAAGGTTATCCACAGGGTTTTGTGGGTATCTTGTGTGTCTGGGTGGGGTATCTTTGGGGTAAAAATTAAATGCAAAAAAGCGTTTAAAAACGCTTGCGTTAAAATCGATTCGCCCTATAATGCGACCCCACTGAGACGGCAGAGCGCAACGCATAGCGAGGCACGAGCTACTCAGTGAGTCGAGTAAAACTTAGTTTCGAAAACTTTCAAGTTTAGCGAAATTAAGTGTTGACAAAAAAATAGGAAAGCGTAATATGCGCAGCCCTAGCGAGATAAAGTTTAACGCTTTAATCGCAACGTTCTTTAACAATATAAAGCAATCATCTGTGTGGGCACTCGTACAGATTGAGTTCTAACAGCCAAGCTACTTAGGTAGTGAGGCAAACAAATTTAGAGTCTCAATTGAAACTGAGTGACCAACAGCAATAACTTACTTAGGTTTTACTTAAGGAAAGAATTGCAGCACAGTCAATTCAATATCGAAAGATATTAAATAAATTCAGAATTCATTGAGCT